>CAKZZM010000190.1 GCA_937885465.1 uncultured Bacteroidales bacterium | reverse complement strand
TGATGGTTTTTTAGCTGGTCTTTTTGCAGTTCTTTTTGCTGCGTTCCAGGATGCTCGTCCGCGACTTTGATTGGCAGTGGAGAACGTCTCCTTTGTACATTGTACATTGTCACTTTGTACATTGTACATTGTCACTTTGTACATTGTACATTGTCACTTTGTACTTTGTACTTCTTTTCAGTATATCTTTGTTCCGAGTATAGAGTAGCGAACGCCGTCGCGAAGGATATACACTTGTCCTTCTTCAATTATCTTAACTGCTTTAACGCTTGTCTGAATATAGTCAAGAGCGTCATCCGGATTTTCAAGATATACAGTTGCATTACTGAGTTGGATGGCATCTATCTCTTCCTTTTCGTCTTGTGCTGCTTGGTAGTAGTGTTGAATCTGACCTTTTGCATACACGAAAGTGCCGACAGGAATATCCGCGCTGAACTTCCCGCGGAAGATCTCGAATGTATATTCCGGGGCGTTCATATCGTCAGTTATGAAGAAACTGAGATTGCCGTAGTTCTCATCGTATGGTGCTACGATGCTATCTACATAACCCTTTACTATATACAACTCATCGGTTTTTGCCCCTTGTGCCAATCCTTGACCGATAGCAAGTGCTTCTGCAACTGTTATTTGCTGTATTTGCGGAGCCACACCTTTTTCGAGAATCCATGCTTTGCCGTTAGCAATTTCGATTGTGCCGTTGTAGTTAGTCAGTTTGCCGAGTACTAAGACGCTGTCGTTAATCTCTGCAAACACTGTATCTTGCATTGTAACAGAATACGCTTCGAAGCGGTCGGTATCGTTGCAAGCAAGCCAGAAAGTTGTTTGCATGTATGTGGCATCTGTTTTGTCAATGCTGACAACACGACCTCTAACTCTGAAATATTCATCGCTAACTGCTCGGTTATTGAGCGACAGACCTTCTTCTATCGCCTCACATGGTGATGCATCTAAGGTATCTATTTTTATATCTACTCTTTCGAGGATATAAACATCTCCGTTCTTCATTTCGGCTGTAGTTCCATTATAGTTCATAAGGAAACCTTTAATGGTTACTTTATCGCCTACATTAAGAGGATTTTCGCCATCCGGCATATTGCACCAATAGCCTTGGAAAGTTTGCGTTGTCCCCTTTTCGTCGTCAAGCCAAAATGTTTGCTGACCACGACTGATAGAACCATTAGTTTGGGTTACAAAACCTGTAACAGCAACAGAGTCTGTACCGGTTTCACCTGCTTGTAAGCTGTCAAGAGTGTACGACTTTGCTTTTGCGCAGGTCATTTCTACAATTTCTGCGTTGACATTCACTGCTGCCATAAAAGCAGCGCAAAAAAGAATAAACTTTTTCATAATTGTTGGATAATTAAAAAAATATTTTGAGGTTTAACTGTAACTGTAACTGTAACTTTCAACTTTATTCCTCGTTATGCTCATTGATAAAGGCATCCACTTCCTCTTTCTCTGCGACGATAAGATTTTGTATCTCCCAAGTAGGTGCAGAGGTTAGTTCGCCGATAGTGGTGTTATATCGGAAAGCAATGACGATAGTTTCGCTGTTATACTGCGAGAGGTCGAAGCGTCCGGCATTGAGGAAGTGCCAGTTACTGCCATCAGGTATCGAGTCGGGGAAGTCGAGGTGTTGCCACTCCGTAGTGCTGACATCGCCTGTGTAGTTATTGGTTACCATAACATTGAGCCATTGCTTATTATAGGCTTCATTGCCGTATCTGACTGCGTGGTAGAAGGTTAACTGTGGTTCAGTGCTCTTCTTGAGTCGGATATTAGGTGATATGAGCCAATCTTCAACGGGGTGGTTAGTACCGCTGACATAGGCGGATGCTGTCATACCGTATGCAGCCTGATAGCGCCATACATAGTTGAGACCATCGAGGGCGATATGTTGTATATTGAAGTCGGCAGGTCCGTCGTTGACAAATGGGGTGGTGTAGTATGTTGAGATGTTGGCAGCCCAATCTTGTTTCAGAACGAACGACATAATATCCTGTACGTAGCCTGTGTTCATAATGAAGTCTGTGCCATCAAATGTCCACTCGTCAGCAACTATACCGTTGCTGACGGTATAAGCAACGAGATAAATCTGCTTTGCTTGCGGATAGAGGTATTTGGCACGCAGATATGTGCCGATAACCTCGTCAGCGTTTGTGATTGTGGTGCTGCCCAACTCATCATATATAGTTTGCGGCAGGGCTTCCGCTACTGTCAGTTGCTCGTTGGCGTAAACATCCCATACATCGTTAGTGAATTGATAGATAACTTTCTTCACAATCGGTTTGGCAGCGGATAACTGTTTACGTCGCTGTGCTGCTGATGCGGCAGAGTGAGATATATAGACGGCATTGACAAATTGTGGCTCATCCTGTTCGCCTGAATAGTTACCTTTAATGGTAATCTGATTACCTTGTTCGATACCTTTGGCTTTCCAGATATTGTTCCCGTCTTCGTCTTTCAGACCATATACATAAATTGAGTCATTGCCGTCAACGAGGTAGAAACGACCTGAGAGGACAGACTTAACAGTGCCGACGATACCTGTCAGTTGGTGTTCGTTGGTCTCTTTTGTTTGCAGTAGTTCGCCTACTGAGCAGGCGTAAGGAAGAAATGGTATAATAGAGTCCGGTTGGTCGGGCAGATAGTCGTAAGTTACCACAATAATCTTTCCGTTTGCTGCCAACGGGAAGGCTTTGGAGAGCAGCGCGGGGATACCCTTTTCTGTTTCATCGTTGAGATACAAAGCCCCGTGTCCGTTCCAAATGGTATTATAGTCATCTTCCGTCAGAGTATAGGGGGTGGAGTAGTTGAAAGGCTCAACTCTTGACGATTTGCCCTCGTAGAGGGGATAGGTTACATTGCAGATTGTGCCGGCATCGAGATACGGGAATTTCTGCGCCATAAACATAGGTACATACAGGTCTGCACTCGCCTCTTCCGTGAAGGCTTTGAGTGAAGAGATGCGTTTCCATTCGTTGTATGGGGTGGAGTCGCTTGCCGTGCAGAGCGATAGTGCTTTCTGCTCATACACCGATGGTATGGTGTCGTTCCCCTTATATGTGCACTGCTTGCCTATGCCTGCTACATCATCGTCCGTCAGAGTGTAGGTCATCGATGTGCGGATATCTGATGGCTGGTAATTGCCATTATCAAGTTGCTTCTCATCGAAGAAGTTATCACACGAGATAAGTGCCGCAGCGGCAAATATAATTGTTGCTATTTTATGTTTTGCTTTCATAATATCTTTTGACTTTTTACTTTAGGGCTCTGCCCGCACTTTCTACTTTAGGGCTTCGCCCGCACTTTCAACTTTCTTAGAAGGCGAGTTTGAAACGGATATTCCACTGACGACCTTTATTATAGAAGAAGTAGATATTATCCTTAGTATTTTCAGCAATAGTCTGCGTTACGGTGCTTGCGCTCCATGCTTTCTCTATGTAATGCTGATTGAGGACATTGGTGACATTGCCGGCTACGGTAGCGCGGAAAGGTCCTATGTCGAAACTATATCCCGCTCTCACATCCATAGTACCGCCTATAGGGCAGCGATAAGGTTCAACCACATTGACCGTCTTGCCTACGGTGAGGTTGCTGCCGGAGAAAGAGTAGTAAGAATAGTTGCGGTCGTAGAGGGTATATTCGGCACCGATGCGGAAGCCTTTGAAAGGCTTGAAGGTAACGCCGAGGTTGGCAGTTGTTTGCGCTTGCCCGCCGACGCGTATGTTCTCGAGGTTGATTTTCGCCCAAGCGTGGTCGTCTGCACCGACCGTTGTTACCTCACCATTGGAAGTAACGGCATTGCCGTGCTCGTCATACAGATATCCGACCACCTCTTTGCCTTTCCACCGCCAATCGCCGAGAGAGAGCATTGCGTTTATCTCAACCCATTTGGCGGGGCGTGATTTGAATTCAAACTCAAGTCCCATGTGCTGCGCATTGACGCCGGTCATATTGATATAACCCGTTGACTGATTGTCAAGAGTAGTGCTGCGCGACATTGTCTTATCGATCCAACGAGTATAGTAGCCGTTAATGACTAAATTTACGTATTCGTTGTGGAAGCCGTAGCCTACCTCAGCAGATGCTATCTTCTCATTGGCGGCATCTTTATTGACGGCGTGGCTTACATTAGACGACATGAAGGCACCATTGAACTTAGGAGCGCGGCTGATAAAGCCTGCATTGACAAACAGGTTATTGTTGGTGTTGATATTGTAGTTTACGCCGCCTTTTATCGTTCCGCCAAAGAACCCGACCGTCTCTGAGCGACCATGCTTCTCATCGTAGTAGAAGCGGTCAACACGCCAATAGGAGGTATAAGATAACGACCCGTTAACAAAAGCGGATAGTTGGTCTTTCGAATATTCGAGCGTAGCGAATGCGCCCTCTTGCATCACATGACCTGTATAATCACGATAGACGACATCGCCCGTTGTGAGTTTTTGGTATGTCCATTGGTTATTTTGGCGGTTGATATTATTATCTGCACTGACGCTATTGGCGCGAGTGGCATCAATAAAGTACTCACCGCTCATCAGGTCGCAGATAACGGCCTGGTGGATACCTTGGTAGTATCTGACATCGATACCTGCGGTGAGGTCTAAGATATCAAGGAAGCGATTTTGATAAGTGGATACAAGCCCGTACCAGTTGTGATAGTTGCGGTTTTCGGCAAGGATAAGTTGCGAGCCGGTAGTAGAAGCGGCATTTAGGTCTTCTACTGCGCCGTAGTCGAAGGTGCCGTCTTGACGTCGGAAAGTGGTGGTCAAGATACCATTATAGGCACCGCGTGTAAGGTCGCTGTAAGCATACTGGCTATATGGACTTGCTTCTGCCGTATAGCCGAAGCCACGCCCGATAGAGGTGTAGAGTGAGGTGGACAGTGAAGATTTGTAGTCAATCTGCCACACGTGGTTAAGAGAGATCTGCGGTTTGTGATATTGGTTGTAATTAGCACCTTTCTGCTTGCCGTTGTTGCCATAGCCGTAAGCAGAGTTGTATCGGCGATAATCAACGCCGTCAGTCATATATTTCTTCACCTCATTCCATTGTGCGAGAGTCAGCGCGCCGCTGCTGCCGCTCGGGCGCTGCCAGTGTCCTTGCGGAGCACCAAAGCCTGTGAGTGAGAGCTGGTGACGATCATTAATGCGTTTGGAGATATTAGCGAAGTAGTTATATCCGCTGTAACTCGTACCTTGTATATATCCGTTACCCCAACTGCGTGAACCGAGTACGGTTATAGCCCAGCCGCTTTTCATCAGACCCGTGCTGACGGAGAAGAGCAGTTTGTTTGCCCCGTCGTTGCCGAGCGAATAGGCTACCACGCCGCCTTGTTTGGCATCAATACCTTTTGTAATGATATTTATGGTACCGCCGACGGAAGGTGCGCTCACTTTCGAAGCACCCATGCCGCGCTGCGTCTGCATCACCGTTGTCACATCGCTCAGACCTTGCCAGTTCGACCAATAGACGGTACCGCCTTCCATATCGTTCATAGGTACGCCGTTGATCATCGTGGCTACATTGGTGTTGTCGAAGCCTCGCATCCATATTTCTGAGTCTCCCCAACCGCCACCTTGACCATTGGCGTGCACTCCCGGGGTGTTCTTCAATACTTCAGGGAACTCGCCACCGGCAATGCGCTCCTCTATATCTAATGCGTTAATCTGACTGACGGCGACAGGCGTCTTGCTCTGCACTGCCATCTGACCGGTTATCGTTACATCTTCAAGCGTTATTGACTCTGATTCGAGCAATATATTCCCAAGATGGGCTTTTGCCCGTAGTTCTTTTGTGGCATAGCCAATGTACGAGAATTGCAGAGTAGCACCTGCTTGCACATTGAGGTTAAAATTGCCATCGATGTCGGTGACTGTGCCGTTGGTCGTTCCTACTTCCAAGACGCTGACACCAATTAGTTCTTCTGCCGTGGTGGCATCCTGCAAATGCCCCTCCACGCGTATTGAACGTTCGGAGACGTTCCCCACTAAAGAACGTTCGGAGACGTTCCCCACTGACTGCGCTGATAGGGGCATCGCGGCAACAAGAGAAAGAAAAATGAGGTAGAGAGTTTTCTTCATTGCTTAGTTATATGTTATATTGAAGTACCAAGTGACAATTAATGTACAAAGGGACAATTAAGTACAAAGGGACGATGTACAATGTACAAAGGGACAAAGTGACTATGTACCAAGTACCAGAAAAAAAAACAGATACGAGAGTCTCGTATCTGTTTGGTTAGTTAGAATTTGTAACGTACGCCAAGTCCTAATGCACCGGCATAAAGGTCGTGTCCGAAGGCTGCTGCGTTACTTGCCACTGCAGCACCTAATGCAGGACGCCAATCAATAGATAATTGAAGCGGGAACCAGAAGTCATATTCAATACCGAAACGACCTGCCGCCCCGATGAAGGCTGCGTTGAAATTGAAATTGGTCGCTACTACGCCACCGACACCCATATACCAGTGCCATTCTCCTTTCTCTTCCCAAGGTACGGTTGCACCAAACGGGTCAATCCAATCGTAAGTGGCTGCCACCTCTAAAGTACTAAAAAGAGGTACACCGGCTTCAATAGATACCATATTGCCGCTACCCAAACCATGCTCGTATGAAAAATCAAGACCGCCACCAATGCGACCACCAATAGCGCGAGGTTGCGCAAATGCCATTGCTGCACCGAATATCGTCAGAATAGCGAGAGTAAATAAATTCTTTTTCATAATTAACTTTATTTAAACTTGTTTGTGATTTTATTAGGTTTGAAACGAAGAACAAGGAACAAGGACAAAGGACTAATGTACAAAGTACGAAGTACCGCTTACGTTAAGGAGACGTTCTCCACTATTTTATCGCGGACGAGCCGTCCGCGTCCCGGACGTTCTCCACTATTACGATACAAATTGCACAAATATTATACCAAAATCTTGTGTTATTCACGAAAAATAAGTAACTTTGTAATGTACCGATTACGCTATGTACCCCCTTCGTACCTCCTTCGAACATCGTACATAAGTCCTTCTTACCTCGTACATAGGTCCTTCGTAAATTATGATAAAAGATGAATACTATCAAGAAGATATTTATTTGCTGCATATTTGCGGTATTATTTATTCCAAGTCAGGCGGAGCGTTGGCAGACCCATATCGCGTATAACGATATGCGGCAAATAGTATTAACTCGCGATGAAGCCTTTATTCTTTCCGGCGGGAGCATCTATAGTATCAACCGCCAAACAGAAGCGATGCGCACGTATAGTCTGCAAGACGGTTTGAGTGAGGGACAGATATGCCTTCTTCACTACGATACACTGCGTAACGCGCTGTTTATCTTTCATAATAACGGCTACTTAGATATTATGGACGATGCCGGTATTAGCATCGAGTCTGCATTATACCTAAAAGAGATGACTTCCTCAAGAAACGCGCAATGCGGTTTGCAATACGGCAGCACGTTGCTCTTGGGAATGCCGTACGGCATACAGACCTACAACCTCAACGACCATAGTTTTGTTGATAGTTACTACATCGGCGAAGAAGCACAAGAAGTGAGCGTACAAGGATTATGTATCTACGGCGACTGCATATACGCCTGCTCCGCTTCGTCCGTGTATCAAGCAAGTTTAGATTCTAATCTCGTCGATTATCGACATTGGCGAAAGATGGAAATTCCTGCTAATAGTAAGGTGCAAGGCATAGGTGCCAATCAGCATAATGTATATGCTATTTTCAACAGCAGATTATACATCCTTGCGAGCGATAGATGGACGGCTGTGGATATCAATCAAACATTTGTTTCACTTGTACAAACAGCAGACAAACTAATTGCATTAGACGCGACGAGCGGACTGTACGACTTGACAAATGACAATCCGATAAATCTTACAGCAGATATAAGCGATGCTCTTTCTGCCCCGAAAGCAGTAGCATACGATAGCAATTATCAGGAATATTGGTACTCTAACAATAGTGACGGTGTTGCCCGAATCAATGCTACAGGTCAGATTATCTATCAAAACAACGGACCTTCCGTTAATATCCCCTATCGCGCATATTGGTTTGGCAATAGGCTGTTTATAGTGCAAGGCGGAAGATGGGAAATACAGTACAGACGCCCGGGATACATTATGATGTATCAGAACGGAAGATGGACTAACATACATCCATATACAATAAAAACGCAAATAGACACTTACTTTACAGACGTAATGTGCGTTGCCGCAGATACTATAGACCCCGATCACTACTTTTTATCTTCGTATGGAAAAGGTATAATAGAGATGCGCGGCAATAGTGTTATCAATCATTGGGATGCTACCAATAGCGGGCTATACGATTCAACAGAAGGTATCAATCCTCAAGAATACACCCGTGCTGACGGGCTTCTGCTTGACGATAACGGTATATTATGGATTAGCAACGGCAATCTGAAAGCATACAGCAACGGAGATTGGGTAGAATTTCCGATTTTGAATACCGAGGGGATAGAAACAATTTTGCCTACTTCAGGAAAAGTAGTAAAAGACCCCCGTAATCCTAACCAAATATGGCTGTCCGGCGTGAGATACACTACCGGCATTGCACTCATTGATTATAACGGTACTCTCAACGACAACTCTGATGACAAAACGCTATTCCGCACGCAATTCACACTGCCAAATGGTACAACAATAAGTCCTACACACATATACGACATAGAGGCCGACACAATAGGCAATTTATGGTTATGCACAGATATGGGACTATTCTATGTCCCCTCAGAAACGGACTTCTTCTCCGAAGCGTTCGCTATGCAAGTGCCATCCAAAGATGAAGAGAAAGAGTGGTTTTTGCAGGATGAAGAAGTAAGTTGCATCGCTGTTGATAAACAGAATCGCAAATGGATAGGTACTCAACGCCTCGGCTTGTATGTGCTCTCTGCCGATTTGGAAACAATAGAATATCATTTCACTACCTCTAACTCTCCTATGCCGAGTAATAATATCTTATCAATAGCAATATCTTCCGAAGGCATCGCAGCGATAGGTACAGCAGGAGGATTAGTTGAATACGACGAGAACGGAACGGCTCTATCGTTAGACGACTCTAACGACACTTTCTCAACCGATGATTATAGCGGCATGATGCACGGCTGGACCTTCCATAACGCCTACGGCAGTCTGACCGAAATCGCTCGAAGCGGCAATCTTATCTATGCTCTGTCACAACAACACACAATGTTCTCGCTTAATACGGCAGACGAAGAAGTGAGACCGATAAATGCTCTAACAGGACTAAGTGCCTCAAATATAGGGCATATTGCTGCCGACGACCGAGGCAGACTACTTGTAGCTTACTCCGACGGTAACTTCGATATTATTCGCCCGGATGGTTCTATCGTTAATATGACCGACCTGAAAAATAAAGTACTAAGCGGTAAGAATAAGTTATTTAACGATATTCTCTTCCTTGGCCAAAATGCATACCTTGCCACCGATTTTGGTATCTTAGTTCTCAATATGCAAAAAGAAGAGATATCAGATTGGTATCAGCCTGCCGAAATATCGCCTTCCTTTAGCAACTTACTAATAAAAGACGACTCCATTTTCGCTGCTACGGGTACAACCGTTTACAGCGCTAAATTATCTGACAACCTTTCGGATTTCAATAATTGGAAACATGAAGCACAAGATAGTCGCACCGATTTGGAATTTGTATCACATCTAAAAACATACATCTACCACAACGGCTGCTCATATTTCACTTCCGTTTCTGTTGGTCTGATACGAAAATGCGGCGAGACTTACTCGTATTTCAGACCTAACGGACCGACAATAAACCTTCCCTACCGCATATCATACAGCGATGGCAAGATTATGGTTGTTCCCGGAGGCAGATTTGCCGCACAATATAAGCGCACTGCATATATAATGATGCTTGAAAATCGCGAGTGGACCAATATTAACCAGACGACTATCAGCCAAGATGCCGGAATGCGTATAGAGGACTATACTCGCGTAGCTATAGACCCGGCCGACAAGAATCACTTTTTCGTTTCCTCCTACGGCTACGGGCTCCATGAATGGAAAGACGGGCATCTCAAGAATGTGTACACAAGCGAGAACTCCCCGCTTATCAGTACAGTTGAAGGGAACCCCGCTTACACACGTGTGGACGGTGTCACTTTCGACAGCAACGGCAATCTATGGTTTGCCAATGCCGGCAATACTCGCTGCCTGCATGTACTCTCGCCCTCGGGGCAATGGGCTTCCTTAACAGTTAATCACGGGGGGACACCGCTGCAAATAGAGACCCCGGGTGACGTGCTCGTGGATGCTACAAGAGAAAACTACAAATGGATCGTTTCCACTCGTTATAACCCCGGATTAGCATTGTTAGACGACCGAGGTACACCTTTCTCGAGGAACGACGATCGCTCAGTATTCCGCAACTCCTTCACCGATGGTAACGGCAGAAATGTCAGCGTTGAACAGGTGAGATGTATTGATCAAGATAGAGAAGGTAATATATGGATAGGCACGGATGTCGGTCCGATAATGATACCTGCCTCTTCCGACTACTTCACCTCTGACCGCTGCACACGCATCGTAATAAATCGCACCGATGGCAGTAACCTCGGAGACTATATGCTCGGAACGGAGCAGATAAACGGTATTGCCGTTGACGGAGGCGGAAGAATATGGTTCGCCACCACATCTTCAGGCGTTTATTTGATGGATATTGACCTTACCGAAAACGATATACAAACAATATATCACTTCACCAAAAACAACTCCCCCTTACCTTCCGATAATGTTATTTCAGTATGCGTTGATAAGCAGACGGGAGAGGTATATTTCGGCACAGAAGAAGGTCTCGTCTCTTTCCGCAGCGATGCTTCAGAGCCTTCTGCGGATTATAACAGCGCATACGCCTTCCCCAACCCTGTTCGTCCTAATTTCCAAGGTGATCTTTCTATCAACGGATTAATGGAAAATAGCGAGGTAAAGATAACCAACGCAGCAGGTGAAGTTGTCTATTCGTGCGTAGCAAACGGAGGTATGGCTGTTTGGAATATGCGTACGCCGCAAGGAAGACGAGTGGCTGCGGGCGTTTATCTGATTTTCTGCAACACCCCCGCAGAAGTAGAAGACCACAAGCACAAAGCACTGAAAGTGCTAATACTATAGTGGAGAACGTCTGAGAACGTTCAATATCTCTCGTCTTTATAAAGTCGGCATTGAATGCCGACATTCGGAGTTGAGAACGTCTGAGAACGTCTGGCGGTAGAGACGGTGTTTTTCACCGTCTCTCAATAGAAGCCGGTTGAATTCTAATTCCAGCTCTTCCTGCTCGGGTTGACCGGCAGTAGGTACGAGTCTAAGTTCTATTTCGCCGCGTTGCGCCTTGCGGGTTAAGCCGAGCGAATAATAATCCATCAGCGAGGAATAGCCGCTTCGAGAGATGATAACCTTTGCACCAAGCAGAACACTCGCCAATTCTGCATCAGCGAGAATAGGCTTATAGGTTATATTACCTCGTTTGGTAACCATAGATGGTGCCGAAGGCAGTCCGCGAACGACAAGCACCCTTTCTTGTTTTCCGTACCACTCTTCCGTTATCTGCTCTTCAAACAGCGTTCTTTGCGGTTCCAACCCGCTAAGCACCGCCACAACATCAAACTCCGATGATGGGGAATGAACTGCTGCTATATCCTCAAATCTTGATAGCGGACCTATATAGCGAACATTTTGAGGCAAAACCGAAGGATGAGAGAGCCTACCTGCGAGGTAAGGCTCTTTTTCATTATCCGGCACCCAACATTCCTGATAATGCCTTATAACAGCATAATGAAGCTTTTGCAAAGGCCTTTCAATACGCTTGAAACGCTGTGGCAAGGGGATAAGCAGTTGGTGAGTTATATAAGCACAACGAGTCCTCTTTGTGAATAGCCCGAAGCGATTATCCGACACGACAAGGTCAAAATACTGCCTGCTGAGCAACTCATTAAGCAATTTGTGGTCACGAAAAGAAAAACATACCAGCCGAACAGAAGCACGTAGCATCGCCCAAACCTGCGAATTACCCGAACTATATCGCAAGTTTAAAGAGGCGAGTTTATAGTATGGCAGATTCGGGAAATGTCGCCTCAGTAGCAGCAAAGCCTCGCCGTCACCCGCAAGCACTACATCATCTCCCGCCCGAAGAAAGCGGGTTACGAGAGGAATGCATCGAGAGGCATGCCCGAGTCCCCAATTTAATGGTGCAACTAATACTCGCATTTAAGAAAGTTGAAAGTTACAGTTGAAAGTTGGTTATCGCAACCGAGCCGGTTGCGTCCCAAGTAGTGAAAGGTGAAAGTTGAAAGTCTAATTTAGCAACTTACAACGACCGAAAAACCTTTTTCAATAAGCGGGGCGGCGATAGCATTCATCTCAGCGGGCGAGATTTTTTCTAAAGTGGAAACAGGTGTCTGACGATCAATAACATAAATCATTATTTCCGTCGGTCGTAACTTTTCCACCGCTGCATACCACGCCTGCAATTCCTCGTCTGTAGTATTATCCAAATGCCCGAGCGTGTAACTACCTTCTCGCCATGGATTAGGAAGCAACACATCTCCCCGTAGGAAACATGTCTGCAAAGTAAAATTTCCTCCAAAGAGCAGCAGTTTGCTGATAATCTGCTCTGCCGTCAATTCTTTATTAACGGGCTGATCAATTAACCGCATTGTTGAAGTAACGGCAGAATCAAGTTTCAGTATTCTGTTATCCGCTTGCATCAGTGCTCGCCTTACGTCATCCCGCATCAGTTGAGTCGAATTGCTTAGTACTGACACCTTTGCCGTCGGGAAATATTTATCCCGCAGACGACAAGTGTCGCAAATTATATTCTCTACATCAGGGTGCAGCATCGGTTCCCCGTTACCTGAAAATGTTATCACATCCAACTTGATGCCGTCCCGCAGCAATTGACTTAACTTTACCTCTAATGCCTCGGCTATCTCTTCTCTATTCGGCAACAGCGGATTTCGCACTTCCTTGTTAAAGCCCAACTCACAATAGACACAATCAAAAGTGCACAACTTGTTGTGCAGCGGCATTATATTCATGCCCAGCGATACGCCCAACCTGCGAGAGTGTATCGGTCCGTATGCTATTTCTTCAAAAAGTAACAACTTTCTTCTTTCAACTTTCAACTTTCACTACTTGGGGCGCAACCGGCTCGGTTGCGATAACCAACTTTCCACTTTAATTTATTCTATGCCTTAGCTTAGCTATTTGCGCTTTCAGTTCGTTTAGTCCTCGCTGCTCTGCGAGCAGTTGCATCGTCTGTTCGCTGTCGCCGGCTGCTGCTATAAGTGATGGATAGACACTCAACCTCTCTTTTACCACCGCAAGATGCAGGTCATACAAGGCGTTCAAAACTTCCGAATTAATAATATGCTGTGTCAGTTCGTCTGTATCGTAGATACCCTCATCTGCTATCACATCCGTGGCAAGAGAGGCGATAGCAGGCTCAAGGTGGTTAAGAAAAAAGGGTTCGGAACGGAAACCTGCGTTCTGTTTGTGCTTGTTAAACTCATCAAACATCTGCCGGTAGAGTGGATTATCAAGATGTATTTGAGTTGCAGAAAGATACCGCTGAATATAGTCTCCTACCATTATCTTCAGTTCTCCGCCATTTCCGTCATCAAACACCACAGGTATGTCGCCCATCAGCACCAGCAGTCTGATTATCTGCTTGTAATAGTCCTGCAACGGAGATTGGGTGGTATCTTGAGAAAATGTGGGTGACGCATTACTTGCATTATTTTGTAAAGGCGGATTTTGAACATCAGTTTGTCCGCCGCTGACATTCTGCTGCCTACTGATTACCGGCTGCCCGTTTGCAGCCTGCCGCTCCCTGTTAGACCACCACTCTCGGGTCATTCTCACCCTCACATTCGCTGCCTCGGTTCGCAAAGTCTGCTCAGGGATACCGCAAATCTCGGCACTCAACTTGGCATAATCGTCCCTCGCTACCTTACTCTTGACAGATGCCACTGATGTGATGATACTTTGTATTGCCTCGTTTCTCTTACCCATGTCACGACCTGCCTCAGCAAGCAGCGTTCGAGCCTTATACTGAATAAAATCTTCCTCGTGAGTATTGATATAATTCACAAACTCCTCCGCTGTATGCTTGCGGGCGAACGAATCGGGGTCGTCACCGTCAGGGAAGAGCATAACCTTGATATACATTCCCTCGTCAAGAAACATATCTATTCCCCGCAATGCAGCATGTACTCCTGCAGCATCGCCGTCGTAAAGGATAGTTATGTTATCGGTGAAGTTATGAATAGCGCGTATTTGTTCTCGTGTCAGTGCCGTGCCTCCAGAGCAGACTACATTTTCTATTCCTGCCTGCACCATCGAAATAACATCCATCTGCCCTTCCACAAGGTAACAACGCTGCTGCTTGATTATTGATTGCTTAGCAAGAAAAAGTCCGTATAACTCCTTTGTTTTTGAATAAATAACGGAATCAGGCGAATTGACATACTTTCCCACATTTTCTTTCTTCACCATTATTCGTCCTGCGAAACCGACCGTCTTCCCTGAAACGCTATGTATCGGGAATATCACTCGCCCGTGATATCGGTCGTACAGGCGGTCAGGGCGACTGTTTTTGCCGCTACTCTTTCCGCACACTCCCGTGCCTATGTGCGTTTCAGGGTTATTTACAAGATACTCTTCTTTGAAACCCTGCTTACGCGCCTCTGCCGTCATCGGATTGCCTTTTTCGGGCGAGAAGCCTAACTGAAAACGCTTGATGATATCGTCCCTGAGTCCGCGCTCGTGAAAATAGGCAAGGGCAACCGATTGTCCCTCTTCCGTGTTCCATAGTTGATTTTGAAACCACTTATTTGCCCACTCATTAACCACAAACATCGACTCTCTATCATCATGCCGCTGCTTCTCTTCTGCCGATTGCTCGCGCTCCACTACCTCTATCCCGAATTTCTTCGCCACCTTTCTCAGTGCCTCAGGGTAGGAACACTGCTCCACCTCCATTATGAAATTCACCGAATTTCCTCCTCTTCCGCAGCCGAAGCACTTGCAAATATTTCGGGCTGGACTAACCGTAAACGACGGCGTTTTCTCCGTATGGCCGGGGAAGGGACACAAACCAATCAAGTTCGCACCTCGACGCTTAAGCGACACATAGTCACGAACAACATCCTCTATCTTCGCAGAGGAATAGATACGGTCTATCGTTTCAACGGGAATCATCGGTTACTTCATTAAACAATAGTGGAGAACGTCTCCGAACTTGGTCACTTGGTCATTTCTGAGAGACGGTGAAAAACACCGTCTCTACCGTACTTGGTCTTAGAATTGCCAGATGTACATACCGAGCTTAATTGACCATTGGTCTATACGACCTTTACGATTCCATCCCTCATATAAGGCACTTAGCGGGTCGTAATACCTATCGCGATAAGGCGATGTGATACCAAAGTCGTAGCCGCCGCGAAGGAAATAGTTCTTATACTGAAAACCAGCACCTACCCCCCAAGTCACATTAGTGCGGAAGTAGTCGCGCCTACCATCGTTGTCAGCATCGCCGTCATACATCTCCTGACTTGTACCCTGTTGCACAACAACCTGTCCGTCTTTATACTGCTCCACAAAAGGCTTTTGCTTGAGCGACAAGCCTATTCCTATCGTAGGCCCCGTGTAAACGATAAGATAAGTCTGCTTTGCTATCTCGAACTTATACTGCCAATCAATAGGTATTTCCAGCTGATGATAGATGTAGTCCTGACGCGAACGCAAAGTGGTGAATGCATTTATCGGCTGCCAATTGCCCACGTTAGCACCAAAAGTATAGTTGAGGCCTAACTGCACACCAAATCCTGCTACTAAGGTGGCATCATACACCACTCCCGCCTTAAAGCCGTAAAGAGGCTGCTTGCCGTCTAACTTCGTACTGCTCGCCTGAGTCCTTGCACGAAGAATAACATCCGAAAAACCGAGATTTACACCTATATGTTGCTCGCCTTCCTGAGCCATCATACGGCACGGTAACAGTGCCACAACAGATAAAATTATTAATAGTTTCGCTTTCATATTAGAAAAGTTAATCATCATATTTCGACAAAGATACTAAAAAACCGCTACACGACAATTATGTAATATGCCTTGCTGCTTATTTTTCAAAAAAATCTTGTAAGTATTGAAAAAAAAAAGTAACTTTGTGAAAATATATATACGCCGTAAAGGCAAACAAAAAAATGCAATATTATGCTGAGCAAAAACGATGAGTGGTGGGCAGGACTCACTATCGCACAAAAAGAGCGTATCGCCACAAAGGCAAGAAGTAAATCACAACCCGCGGGAACTCCTGTAGTGCCTGTTCTATACCCTATGTGCAGCACGTGGTGGAATAGTCTTGACGAAGAGCGCAAGACGTGGTTGCACGACCACTGCAGCGATCGTCACGGATATATCCTCACTGAATGGACAGAAGGCTGGACACTGAGTTATTAAGCAGAAGTTAAAAATTTCAACAGTTATGATTGAACGTTCGGAGACGCTATCCACTGCGCTTATATCCGTCTTTATAAAGTCGGCATCAAATGCCGACTAAAGTCTGAACGTTCGGAGACGTTCTCCATTAATTTTGAACGTTCAGAGACGTTCTCCACTAATTTTGAACGTTCAGAGACGTTCTCCACTATTCTCTACAGTTATGAAAGCGGCAAAAATAGCATACGCAATTCGCACATCGTACATTTTAGGCGAGCTGTTTCGCTGCGGTACTTTGTGCATTATTTCGGCATTGTTTGTTTGCATTTCATCGAGTGCAAGCACGTACTACGCCTCGCCTAACGGCAATGGTAACGGTAATGATTATTCTAACCCGTGCTCATTAAGCAACGGCCTGAAAAAACTAAAAAATGCCGGCGACACATTGTACCTGCTCAGCGGGCAGTACGACCTCGGCAAAACAACAATCGAAAACCTTAACGGCAGGGTGTCGTCAAGAATAGTTATCTCCGGCTACGAAGGCATAAATGCCGAAGGCACCTATCCCGCTATCCTCGATTTCCGCTCAACGGCATACGGTACGAGAGGTCTCACCATTAAATCGTGCACCTACTTGCACCTCAAAAACCTCACTCTTCGTTACTCAGGCAAGAATAACCTTTACAACGAGGGGTCGTTCTGCCTTTTCGAAAATCTTGACATCTATGGCTCTGCCGACACCGGCTGCCAAATGAAAATCGGAGGCGACAATATCATCAAGAATGTTGACTCGCACGATAATTTTGATTATCAAACGATGTCGGGTAATGCCGCTAACTTCGGCGGTAACGCTGACGGTTTCGCCGACAAGCAGTTTACCGGTAACGGCAACCATTACATAGGCTGCCGATCATGGAATAACTCCGACGACGGCTGGGATTTCTTCCAACGAGTATCAAACAGCAAAACAATAATTGAAGACTGCATCTGCTACCAAAATGGTGCGCCGTATTACAATATGCAGAACCACCCCCGCTACCAAACCGACAAAGCGTGGTTCGACAGCAAAGTCGGAACGACACTCACCGACCGCTACGGTAATACTATAACCGTCAGTCTCAGTCAGTATCCTAATCAAGGTAACGGCAACGGATTTAAAATGGGCGGCAACTACACCGACCACAAAATAGAAATTCACCATTGCCTCTCTATCGGCAATTATGCCCGCGGCTTTGACCATAACAACAACGGCGGCACGATGTGGGTATATAACTGCTCTGCTTATCTCAATCAGAACAACTACGGCTTCAGCACTAACTATGGCACGAGTTACCTGCGCAACTGCGTAACACTCGGCAGCAAAGGCAGCGATAGTTACAGGGCGCAAACAGTAGGTGCTAACGACCACAACTCGTGGAACACAAGCGGCGTTACCTGTACCGCTGCTGATTTTCTCTCTCTTGACACTTCTCTTATTCTCTCTCCTCGTTTATCCGACGGTTCCTTGCAGGAACTGCCGCTGATGCGCCTTGCTGCCGGAAGCGACCTTATAGACGCAGGTGTGGACCTTGGTTATACCTATACCGGCAGTGCGCCCGACCTCGGTTGCTATGAAACGGACGGGACATTGCACCCGACTGTTACCTGCATATCCGACAATGCCGAACAACGGGTGGTTGCAGGCGACTCTATCGAGCCGATAGTGTTCAAATGGGGCGGCAGTGCCAACAGACTAACATGCTCTGCCAAACCAAACGGCATCACACATAAGATAAGCAATAACGGCAAGACTCTCACTCTTTCGGGTACTCCTACAGAAACAGGCACGCATATCATAACAATAACAACCGTTTCCGATGATAACGAATCGGCATCCGCACAAGCCGTTCTGCACGTAAAGTCCAACACGCTGAAAAGAGTGGCATTTGTAACCACCCCCAAGGCGGCAGAAGACGAACTGCTGCTCTCATGGCTAAACGAGTCAGACTCTATCAACATTACTATCTTCGATGCCGCCGCATCTGACAACAACTATAATCAGGCTGATATCATCGTACTCGGTTCTAAACCCAACTCCGCCGCCCCCGCCTATTCAACACTAAAAGGCTACGACAAGCCTATGCTCTGCCTCAAACCGTTTCTGTTTAAGAACACCGTTTGGAATTGGGGTACGGCAGTCAATACACAAGACCTCGGCATTACGGTGAGCGACCCGAACCACGACCTTTTCAACGGACTGACATTCGAGGGGCAGGAACTGATGGTCTTCACTGCCTGTCAGACTAATGCCGTAACCGCTATCTCCACATGGACTAACACCACGGGTTTTACTGTGTTTGCTTCTCCGCTTTCCAATAGCAACTATACCACGATTGCCGAGTTTCCCGAAGGAACGGACTGCAATGGCACCGTTTTGACAAAGCGAATGCTGATGATCGGACTGTCTGAATACTCCACCGCTTATCTCAACGAAAACGGGTTGCGGCTTGTTGAAAACGCAATCTACTATCTGCTCGGAATGCCGACACCCGTGCAACATAACACGGCAACAGATAATATCGAAAGAAACAGTAACGAACCTAACGGACACAAAATATTCCTCAACGGAAATATATTGATTATTAGAAACGGAAAAACATATAATGTTCTTGGCGGATTGATAAAGTAACTATGATAACAGCAGAACAACAAAAAGAATTACAAGATCGCGCAGACAAACTGCGCGACTATCTTCAGATAGACGATAAACGCGAACAACTTGCCGAAGAGGAGTTGCGCACGCAAGCCCCTGACTTTTGGGAAGATGCCAAAGCAGCTGAGGCTCAGATGCGCAAAGTGAAGCAGATAAAAGCATGGATTGATGGCTACGAAGGTGTGCGCTCCGCTACAGAGGAGTTGTCGCTCTCAATGGAATATTTCCGCGAAGGGATATGCGATGAGGAAGAGGTGGATCATGCCTATTCCCACGCCCTCGCAGAGGTAGAAGCATTAGAGATGAAGAATATGCTCTCGCACGAGGAGGATCAGATGCCGGCAGTACTGAAGATAGTATCAGGCGCAGGGGGCACAGAAGCACAAGACTGGGCAGAGCAACTGATGCGTATGTATCAGCGTTACTGCGAAAAGCACGGCTATAAAACAATGATTACCAACCTGCAAGATGGTGACGAGGCAGGTATCAAGACCGTTACCTTCACCGTAGAGGGCGATATGGCATACGGATATCTAAAATCAGAGAACGGCGTACACCGCCTCGTCCGCGTATCACCTTACAACGCGCAAGGCAAGCGCATGACCTCGTTTGCGTCAGTCTTCGTTGTGCCTCTTATCGATGACTCGATAGAGATAGACATCAACCCGGCTGGACTCTCATGGGACACCTTCCGCTCGTCAGGGGCAGGCGGACAAAATGTCAATAAGGTAGAGTCGGGAGTACGCTTGCACTATAAATTTAAGAACCCCCTCACCGGCTTAGACGATGAGATAGTTATTGAGAACACTGAAACTCGCGATCAGCCGAAGAATAGAGAGAATGCCCTGCGGCACTTGCGCTCTGAACTATACGAGTTGGAACTTGAGAAACGCCGTCAGGCACAAGCAAAGGTCGAAGCTGGAAAGAAAAAAATAGAGTGGGGTAGTCAGATACGCTCGTATGTCTTCGATGATAGGCGCGTCAAAGACCACCGCACAGGCTATCAGACGTCTAATGTAGGTGCCGTGATGGACGGCGATATCGATGAATTTATCAAAGCCTACCTCATGGAATTCGAGTAGTCAGAACGGTGACGATCTTCGTCAATTAAAAGTTAGAATTTAAAAATTGTTATGCTTAGTTTTAAAGAACGAATAAAAGCCTCTTCACGCAAAAGTCGCATTGCTGCATGCGTGTGGTGCAGCTTGTATATTATTTTTATTATTTGGGTAAGTATCGGTCATCTGCAAAGTCTTTGGTGGCTTCTGCTCCTACCTGTAATAGCAGATACTTTTATAACAAAATATATCCCATGGAGTTGGTGGCGCAAATTTAAGCCTTCCGGTCCCAACGAACCTGCCAACCCGAAGGCGAATTCCACACTATACACTATCTTCTCTTGGATAGACGCAATAGTGTTTGCTCTTGTGGCTGTCTATTTCATTAATCTCTTTCTTTTTCAGAACTATCAGATACCATCGTCCTCTCTTGAGAAAAGTCTGCGCGTGGGTGATTTTCTCTATGTCAGCAAGGCAGCATACGGACCTCGCATCCCCAACACTCCGCTCTCTTTCCCGCTGGTGCAGCATACTTTTCCTAAATGGCTCGGCGGTGGCAAGAGTTTTATAGAGCATCCGCAATGGGAATACCGCCGCATGAAAGGTTGGAGAGAAGTGAAGAAAGGAGATATCGTCGTTTTCAATTTTCCGACCGGCGATACCGTCTGCCTTAATATGCAGAACCCGGATATCTACACCCTGCGTTACCTCTATGGCGGAGGCGACAGTGAAGTAGGACGCAGGATAATTGAGAAGAGAAAAGATGTATTCGGAGAGATAGTATATCGCCCCGTTGACAGGCGGGAAAACTATGTCAAACGATGCGTTGGCACACCGGGAGACACACTACAAATAATCGACAATCAAATCTTCATCAACGGCGTTATTGAGGCCGACCACGAAGAGGTGCAATATAACTACTATGTGCAGACCGACGGCGTAAGGCTTTCGAAGGACTATACATTCAAATTAGGTATTAGCAAAGACGACTATCGCAACCTCAATCCCAATACGCAAATCGGATTACAAGAGATTCTGTATGTAGGGCTTGACCCCGCGAAACCCGTCTATCACTTCCCACTTACGAGAGAGATGAAAAAGGAGTTAGAGAATAACTCGCATATAGAGAAGATTATCATCGAACCGGTGCGTCCCAACGACCCCGTCTTCCCGCTTGGCGCAACATTCCTGCAAGGTGATAGTATTATCCGCTGGACAAGAGACAATTATGGTCCTATCTATCTTCCTGAGAAAGGTGCCACTATTACTCTCACTACGGATAACTACCCCATTTACAAGCGCGTCATAGAGACCTACGAACATAGTCACGCCCGCATAGGCGAACAATATACCTTCAAGATGGACTACTATTGGATGATGGGCGACAACCGTCATAATAGTGCCGACTCACGCTATTGGGGTTTCGTCCCCGAAGACCATATAGTAGGCACGCCGCGCTTTGTTTGGCTCTCTATTGAAAAAGACAAACCTTGGTTCCACGGGCATATACGCTGGAATCGCATAGGAAGAGATGCCAATAAATGAGAAGTGATGAGTGCTATTTTGCCAACGGCATATTGGGCACCTAAAAGGTGGTTTGAATGCTATTTTGACGCTACCGCTCAACTATGCGCCCCGGAAAACATACAGATTGAAGTGATGGAATCATTTCCGAAGCAGACCTACCGTAACCGTTGCGTGATAATAACCCCGCAGGGCGAAGAACTGACGCTTTCGGTTCCGGTAAAAAAGGCGGGCAGCAAACAACTGACGCGAGATGTAGAAATAAGCAATGCCGCTCCTTGGCAACACCAACACCGATACGCCATCCTCAGTGCCTACAAACATACGCCTTATTTCGATTTTTATCAAGATTATATACTACCAATATATCAAAAGCAATATCACTTCCTCCTTGACCTGAATAACGACACCGCCTATATAGCAACCTCACTACTTAACAACTGCCCGCCTCAGAACAACTATGCTTCCCGACTTGCCGCTACCGCAGATTGGAGCGGACAGAATATTGACACATGTTGGGGCGACGGAATAAGTATTTTAGACGCTCTTTTTCGGTTCGGACCGGAAACAGATGTTTGAACTGAGACCACTATGTTGTTAGCATCTCGATGATTGTTCAGAGCGCGGTATAGCGGGCTAAGACCTAAGTTAGAAATCAGAATGAAACAGATTGATTGGGGCAAACTGACCTTTTCATATACCCCTACAGATAAGATTATTCGCTGCTCGTATAAAGACGGCAAATGGAGCGAATTGTACTCCACATCAGATATGAATATCACCATTCATGCCGCCGCAGCAGCCTTACAATATGCACAACAAGCTTTCGAAGGACTAAAAGCCTATCGCGGCGTGGACGGCGTTATTCGCCTTTTCCGTCCTTACGAAAATGCTCGACGCTTGAACGACTCTGCCCGCGCTATGTATATGGCAGAATTGCCGGAAGAGACGTTCGTTGAGGCATGTCGCATGTGTATTCGTGAGAATATTGATTACCTCCCGCCTTACGGCACGGGAGCAACACTCTATCTCAGACCTATCCTTATCGGCACAACGCCTAAGGTAGGCGTAGCACCGGCACACGAGTTCGAGTTTATGGTTATAGGCACCCCCATCGGACCTTATTTCCCCGCCGGATTCGGCACAACTCCCTTTATCATCAATCGGCATGTTGACCGCGCGGCACCGCGCGGCACAGGGCAATACAAGGTCGGCGGTAACTACGCCGCTTCCTTCCGTGCCACAGAGCCTGCTCACGAGAAAGGTTTAGGCGTGCTCTTCCTCGATTCTAAGGAACATCAGTATATTGACGAGTGCGGAGGTGCTAACTTCATCGGAGTGCGCGACGGAGTGTATGTTACGCCGCTTAGCGAGAGTATCCTTCCCTCTATCATCAACCGCTCGCTGCGCACATTATGCCACGATTTCGATATAGATGTGGAAGAACGGAAGATACCCGTTCAGGAGTTGAACTACTTCCAAGAGGCGGCAGCCGTAGGAACAGGTGCCGCCATCTCGCCCATCTCTCGCATCATCGACCCCGACTTAAACACCACCTACGAATACGGCGAAGCTCCGGGACCGGTCTGCTGCCGCCTATTCCATGCCCTGCGCGATATCCAATTCGGACGCGCAGAAGACAAACACAACTGGAATGAAATAATTAAAAACTAAAATATTATGTTTAAAAATCAACCAAAGGGTTTATTCGCTCTGGCACTGGCTAACACAGGCGAGCGTTTCGGCTACTACACGATGTTAGCCATTTTTACATTGTTTATGCAGGCCAAATTCGGATGGACAGAGTCAGAGTCAGGACATGTTTACGCCATTTTCCTTGCTATCGTTTATTTCTCCCCGCTGCTCGGTGGTTTTGTGGCCGATAAGATTGGTTACGGCAAGTGCGTGGTAATAGGTATGATCACTATGTTCCTCGGCTATTTGGCACTGGCAATCCCCACTATGCCGGATTTGACCGGCAAGCTGGTTATGTTCGGCGGTCTGGGATTAGTCTCACTGGGAACAGGCCTTTTTAAAGGTAACTTGCAAGTATTGGTAGGAAACTTGTACGATGACCCTAAATATGCGGATCGTCGTGATGCCGCCTTCTCGTTGTTCTATATGGCAATCAACATCGGAGCGATGTTTGCTCCATCTATGGCGAAATGGATTACTAACTGGCATTTAGGGAAATACGGATTTGTATATGATGCAGCAAATCAAGCCCCCGAGTATCTTCAAGCGTTATATAATGCCTACGGCTTGTGTTTCGGTGTAGCATGTGTTTCCATTATCTTATCTGCTGTGATTTATTTCTCTTGCCGCAGTTGGTTCAAGCATGCTGATATAACTGCAAAGCAAGTGAAGGCAGCGGATAACAAGGGTGATGTTGTTGAACTAACCCCGAAGCAGACCAGAGACCGCATCATTGCCCTCTTGTTAGTATTCGGCGTAGTTATCTTCTTCTGGATGGCGTTCCATCAAAATGGTTCTGCCCTCACATTCTTCGCTAAGAAATATACAAATCTGGCAATAACAGGTCCTATGCGTTTCGGCTTCAATATCTTCTCGTTGGCTCTAATTGCGGCATCCGTTTATACAGGTTTCGCCACCGTCCAGGCAAAGGAATTGAAAAATCGTATAATATGCGGTCTGAGCACCTTGGCTTTGTGGTGCGGTGCCATATTGTTATTCTTGCGAATGGACGACCCTATCGCCGCTCAGCCTTCTGATTTCCAGCAATTCAACCCGTTCTTTGTGGTGGCTTTGACTCCATTCAGTATGGCTTTCTTCGCTGCATTGGAGAAGCGCGGTAAAGTTGTTAGTGCTCCCGCCCGCATCGCATGGGGTATGTTAGTGGCCGCTCTCGGTTTTGGCATTATCACAATGGCCTCTGTCTCTCTCACTTCTCCGATGGATTTAGGACAAAATACTCAGAGTATTCTTTCACCTATGTGGTTAATCTCCACTTATTTTACACTGACTATTGCTGAATTATTACTTTCTCCGATGGGAATCTCGTTTGTGAGCAAAGTGGCACCTCCTAAATACAAAGGTTTGATGATGGGTGGATGGTTTGCGGCTACAGCTATCGGTAACTACCTGAGTCGTATCCCGTCGGCATTGTGGAATAAGATTCCTTTGATGTATAACTGGGCTATACTTATTGCACTCTGCTTAATAAGTTCCATCATTATGTTTGCACTACTAAAGAAACTAAAACAAATGACAGAATAATTATGGAAGAATTAGTTAAATATTTTGAGCAATTAGAGGTTCGCCTTACTGAAATGCAACGCCGGCATGCCGAAGCGGAAGAAAGGCTCGCCCATATTGAACAATATCTCACCGCAACAGAGCGCAAGGTCGAAGAAAACGAAAAACGACTTAACGAGATTGAGCGGCTTCTTATCGAGATAAAACACGACTTAAAACAAGTTGAATTAAGTGCAGTCAATTCGGCACCCGTCTCTATTCAACCGGCACCCGCTATCGCTCCCGAACATGAAGAAATAGAAGCGGAAGTTAATAACGCCATGGCGAAGCATATTGAGATCAGTGCAGAAGAAGAGGACACTATCGCCACCGACGAGGAGACAGGTCTGCCTGAATTAGAAGTTGAGTTTATCGAAGAGGAAGAGCAGCCTAAAGAAGAACTCAAAGAAGAACCCAAAGAGCAGCCCAAAGAAGAAGTTGATGAACAACAACCTAATCGTCCTCACCCGCAGCAGACTTTGCTCGATGCAGCGCAGCAAGGAGACACGCTTTCTTCCGTCGTTCCAAAAATTGAAGATTTGAAAAAAGCAATATCTCTCGGTGATAGATTCCTTTTCCAAAGGGAATTATTTAGCGGAAACGGAGAGTTAATGAACAAGACTATCGACCTGCTCAATAACCTCTCCTCTCTTGATGCTGCCGAGTCATATATAGCAAAGACTTTCCCCGCTTGGGACAAGGAGTCGAACGCCTATATGCTCTTCACTAACCTGCTCAAACGCCGCTGGTAATGCTATACCTCGTTCCAACCCCCATCGGCAACCTCGAGGATATAACACTCCGTGCCTTGCGTATTCTCAAAGAGGCTGACTATGTGCTTGCAGAGGATACGCGTACATCGAGTGTTCTATTTAAGCACTTTGATATTCATACGCCCCTCCGTTCCCACCATAAGTTTAACGAACATCAGACGACGGAGAGTGTTGTTGAAGACCTCAAAGCAGGTAAGACGATAGCCCTCATCAGCGATGCCGGCACACCCGCCATAAGCGACCCGGGGTTCTTCCTTGTCCGCGCAGCGGTGGAAGCAGAAATAGAGGTGCAATGCCTACCGGGTGCTACGGCTTTCGTTCCGGCACTTGTGGCATCAGGACTACCAAACGACCGCTTTTTCTTCGAGGGTTTCCTACCGCAAAAGAAAGGCAGACAGACATGTCTGCAAGCAATAGCCGAACTCGAACATACTATCGTCATCTACGAATCGCCCTTCCGACTCGTCAAAACACTTGAGCAACTTGCTCAATATCTCGGTGACGACAGACGAGCGTCCGTATCAAGAGAGATAAGCAAACTGCACGAAGATACACAACGCGGCACACTCGCAGAACTGATTGCACATTTCACCCAAACCCCGCCAAAGGGCGAAATAGTGATCTGCGTAGCGGGGAAAGCGTAATCCACACGCATCACGAATAATAGTGGAGAACGTCTCTGAACGTTCAATGGTAGAGATATTGCGCAATAATAATTTTAGGGTACTTCTAAAAATTCCACGTTTTAGATTATCCCCTATTAATAAACATAATTTAAACTTTTATTAGTCTTTCGGCTTTTTCTTGGTATCTTTTTGACTTTCACTCGGTCACAATGCCCGCATTGCTCCCTCATTCAAGCCAAAAATCTACTCAAGAAAAATTCCGAAATCCCAATAAAGTAATTTTTAGAAGTACCCTTTAATTTTCCTCTCATCATGTCTGACATGAAATCCTTGGCGAAAGACACCGCCATATACGGAGTAAGCAGTATCGTCGGGAAGTTCCTTAACTGGCTTCTCGTTCCGCTCTATACCTATGTTCTCAAGCAGTCATCCGACTACGGCATAGTAACTAATCTCTATGCATGGACGGCCCTGCTGCTTGTTATCCTGACTTACGGTATGGAAACGGGCTTCTTCAGTTTTGCCAATCGCGATGGGCATAACCCTAAGACGGTCTATTCCACCACGCTCATTTCGCTTTTTACCACCTCGCTACTCTTCGCCCTTTGCTGCGTTTTCTTCCGCAACCCGATAGCCTCTGCACTCGGCTACGCCGACCATGCGGAGTTTATTGCCATGCTCGGTATTGTGGTGGCGCAAGATGCTTTCGCCTCAATACCCTTTGCTTGGCTAAGGTACAAAAAACTCCCGATGCGCTTTGCTGCACTCAAACTGCTATTCGTCTTCCTCAACATCGCCTTCAACATCTTCTTCCTCGTTATCTGCCCGAAACTGGCAGGACATGCATGGATCGACTCTTGGTACAATGCCGACTATGGTGTAGGATGGGTGTTTGTCGCCAATATACTCGCGACAACGATTCAGACGCTCTGCCTGACACCCGCTATCATCGAATGTAGGGCAGGGACGAAAGACTCAGCCTTTGACTTCGCCTTGCTTCGCAAGATGCTGCGCTACTCACTGCCACTCTTAGTGCTCGGAGTTGCCGGCATTATGAACCAAACGCTCGACCGAATAATTTTTCCTTTCCTCTATTCGGGCGAGGATGCACAGGCACAACTCGGTATTTACGGAGCTTGCTTCAAAGTGGCGATGGTGATGATGATGTTCACGCAGGCATTTCGCTACGCATACGAACCATTCGTCTTCTCCAAACATAAAGACAGAGAGTCTGTCGCCGCATACGCAGATGCAATGAAGTATTATATCATCTTCTCCCTGCTTATCCTCATCGCTATGATAGTGTGGCTGCCGCTGCTTCGCCATATCATAGCCCCCACCTATTGGGAAGGACTGAGAGTCGTACCTATCGTGCTTTGGACGTACGTTTTTCAAGGCATATACTTCAACCTCTCTTTTTGGTACAAATTGAGCGACAAGACTCGCTTCGGAGCATACTTCTCACTGCTTGGATTAGTCATAACGGCAGTACTGCAGATAATATTTGTACCGCATTATAGTTATATGGCATCCGCAGCATCCAACACAATATCCTACTTTATTATTATGCTGCTTTCTTACTTTATTGGTCAGCACTACCTGCCTATACCTTACGACCTTAAGAGTATCGGCGGATATACTCTGCTCACTATTGTGATAATCGCCCTATACCACACCTTTGCGCACTTTGTTACCCCTACCTGGGCACAAATGCTCTTCGGAACGATACTGCTGTGCGTATATGCTGCAATACTTATCAAAAAAGATTTCCCGCTCAGTGGTTTACCCGTCGTGGGAAAATATTTCAAGTAATGGCGTTTAAACACCATTTAAACACCATTTAAACGATATTTAAAAAGTAAATTTTTATATTATGTTTAGCGGAATAGTTGAAGCGATGGCTCGTATCGTTAAAATCGAGCAAGAAGAGGGGAATAAACATTTTACCCTTCTCAATCCTTATCATGAAGACCTTAGTATTGACCAATCGGTCTCACATAACGGCGTATGTCTCACCGTTGTCAGTTATAACAAAACGACGAAGGAATATGTTGTAACAGCTATGTTAGAGACTCTCAATCGCAGCAATCTCGGTGAAGCGAAGGTTGGCGATTATGTCAATCTCGAACGCTCAATGCTGCCCGGCGAACGCCTTGACGGGCATATCGTGCAAGGACATGTTGACCAGACAGCGGTTTGCACCGAGGTCAAAGAGACGGAAGGGTCATGGTACTACCGCTTCCGCTATCTCTCTACGCCTGAGATGATCGACCGCGGATATTTCTGTGTGGACAAAGGCTCTGTCTCTATCAATGGCGTATCGCTTACCGTCTGCGACCCTGATGTACAGGGCTCCGACGGCTATGTATCCGTCTGCATCATCCCTTACACACACGAGAACACCAACTTCAAATATATTACCGAAGGTACTCTCGTCAATCTCGAGTTTGACATTATAGGCAAATATGTCAGCCGCATAATTGCTCTCCGCGGCAATGCAAACTAAATAAAAAACGGTACGCACCAATGCTAATAGGTGCGTACCGTTTTTTACTCAACACATCGCTCTATATCACTTCTTTTTTATACCATCGCGAATCATAAGCGGTTCGATGGATGGTTCGCCGTTGCGGAAACGACGGTATAGTTCTGCCACATTCTCCGTTCCGCCGCGCTCAAGGATATTCTTTCGGAAGGAGGCAGCGGCTTTCTTATCGAAGATGGAGCCGTTTTTCTTTGCTGCTTCTTGGAACACGCTGAAAGCATCCGCATCCAGCACCTCCGACCACTTATACGAATAATATCCTGCCGAATACCCGCCGGAGAAGATGTGAGTAAAGGCTGTCTCCATCTGCGTACCGGGGACATCAGGCATAATCTGCACCTGACGCATCGCCTCGTTGCCGAAATTAACGACGGCATTTACAGAATCCGTACATCCGCTAACAGTAAACGGCTCGGTCAGAGAGTGCCACTCCATATCAAGATAGCCGAAAGAGAGCTGACGCACACAGGCGTAGGCAGCGTGATAAGTCTGCGAAGCATGCATCCTGTCGAGCAACTCCTGAGGTAATGGCTCACCCGTCTTATAGTGCTTAGCAAAGGTATCAAGAAACTCCTTCTCATCTATAAAATTCTCGTTGAATTGAGAAGGTAACTCCACAAAGTCGCGGGGCACATTGGTTCCTGAAAGATACTCATACTGACAGCGGGTGAGCATACCATGCAAGCCATGTCCGAACTCATGCAGGAATGTCCTTACCTCATCATAAGTGAGCAAGGCGGGCTTGGTATCGGTGGCGCGAGTGAAATTCATCACATTGACGATATGCGGACGAGAGTCTTTCTTCCCCTCTCGCCACTGCGGTTTGAAATCGTTCATCCACGCACCGCCGCGTTTGCCGTCACGCGGGTGAAAATCAGCGTAATAAACAGCAAGGAACTGCCCCTTCTCATCATACACCTCGTATGCGCACACCTCAGGATTATATACCTGTATATTCTTATTCTCCTTAAAGGTGATTCCATAAAGGCGCTTAGCCAAACCGAAAACTCCCTGCTTCACGCTCTCTAACTCGAAATACGGGCGCAGGTCATCGTCAGAAATAGAATATCTCTCGTTTTTCAATTTCTTTGAGTAATATGACCAATCCCACGGCTGCAACTGCGCATATAACCCGTGAGCAGTAGCATAATCTTGCAAGTCTTGCACCTCCTGCTTCGCAACAGGCAGATAATTATCGCGCAATCTGTCAAGCAGTGCATACACATTCTTCTCTTCCTCTGCCATCGTCTTATGCAGCGATTTCTGAGCATGATTGCGCTTACCGAGCAACTGCGCTATAGCAAGGCGGGTATTGACAATATCAATAATAACGGAAGTGTTATCAAATTCACCGCCGATGCAACGGCTATTATAGGCTGTATATAACTCGCGACGGATATCTCTATTATCAAGATCCTGCATAACAGGAATATAGGTTGTAGGCTTCAGGTTCAAGAGCCAACCTTCTGCATACCCTTTTGACTCTGCATTTTTCTTTAGTAACGCTTTGGTATCGTCATTAAGACCGGCAAGCAGCGACTCGTCCGTCAAGAGCATCGACCAAGCATTTGTAGCCTTCAGACTATTTTGCCCAAAGGCAAGAGTGAGGCTCGACAACTTGCTCGACAGTTCTTTATACTTAACCTTATCTTCGGGCGACAAGTTGGCACCATTATTAGCGAACGACTCGTAAATATCATCGAGCATCTTCGCCTGCTCCGGTGTCAGGCGCAATCTCTCTCTCTGCGCATATACAGCCTTAATGCGGCTGAATAAACCCTCATTGAGAAGGATAGCTGACCTATATTCCGATAATTTAGGTGTTATCTCTGTTTCTATTGCATCTAACTCATCGTTGGTATCTGCATTAGTGAGGTTAAACAGGCAAGAGAGCACAACGCTAAGCCCTCTACCCGCTTTCACATACGCCTCAATAGTGTTCTCGAAAGTGGGAGCAGCAGGGTTATTAACTATCGCATCAATATCGGCAAGACCTTCCTGCATACCTGCCTCTATCGCAGGGCGGTAATGCTCAGGCTTAATCTCGTCAAAAGGATAAGTGCCGTGAGGCGTAGTCCAATTTTGATAATTGAGAAAGGGGTTATCTGATTTCTGTGTAGCAGCACTGACAACAGTCAGCGAACAAGCAGCAAGTGCCATAGCAATAATTTTTTTCATTGATTTATTGTCGTTTTAGATGGGACATCTACCATAACTTTCTGATTTCAGCAGCGATGATCAGCAGGTGTTCTACCATAAGTTTAATTTGCGCAAAGGTACTCAAAAAAAACGATTTTAACAAGTCATAATATCCTTATTTGCATTTTTAACTTCTAATTTTAATTTTTTATGGCACATTTCTTGCACAACTGCAAGAAAAGTTGTAATTTCATTTAACCTTTGCATATTTTCGCACTTTTCGCAAAGTAAGTACTCGAATTTTCAATTCCTAATTTTATATATCCATGAAGTCACTCACTACTACCGCCTTGTGCCTTATGCTCAGCACAGTCGTGGCCATTGCGCAGTCGCGCTACGACCATTATTACGAAAATCTCCCCGTAGAGTTAGAGCGTGTTACCCCCGTTGAGTTCCCTAAAAATGCACTTAATATAGCGCAGTTCGGTGCCATACCTGACGGCAATACCCTTTGCACTGATGCTTTCGCTGCTGCTATTGATAGTCTCTCCAAACTCGGTGGCGGACACCTCATCGTGCCAAAAGGCACTTGGAAGACAGGGCCTATCGTTCTCAAGTCGAACATTGATATTAATCTTAGGAAAGGCGCAGTAATCGTCTTCTCTGAGAATAAGGAATTATATGTTCAAAAGAATGACCCTCGTGATGGTTCAAAGAAGTGCAACGCTATGATTCGCGCTTCCAAATGCGAGAATATCGGTATTACCGGCAGCGGTGTTATTGATGGTCAAGGTTTCTTCTGGCGTCCCATCAAAGAGAAGAAAGTGGTTCGCGACGGCAAACTGCCCGATGTTTGGGATGCTGCACTTGCTATGGGAGGAACGCTCAAGCAAGACGATAAGACCTACCGCCTTTGGTATCCTTTCAACCTTAACCCCGAATTGGGCGTACCTAACATAGCCGCCACACCTGAAATACAAGAAAAGATGCGCCCGCACCTCATTAACATCACCGATTCTAAAAATGTAGTTATTGAAGGTGTGACACTGCGCAATAGTCCTAAGTTCCACCTCGTACCCACGCGTATTCAGAATCTTATCATTGAGGATGTTACTATTGACTGCCCTTGGTGGGCGCAGAACGGCGATGCTATGGATCCGGGAAATGTGCAAGTAGCACTCATTGCCCGTTGCCATGTCAGCGCAGGTGACGACGGTATATGTATGAAAGGCGGCGTGGGAGAGAAAGGTGTTGAGGCAGGTCCGCAAAGAGACTTCCTTATCATTGGTGATACGGTATATCGTGCACACGGCGGATTCGTTATCGGTTCAGAGTTCTCCGGAGGCATGCAACGTATCGTGGTCAAAGATTGTATGTTCGACGGAACAGATATCGGCTGCCGCTTTAAGTCTGCCCCCGGACGAGGCGGATGGTGCGAGGATATCTACTGCATTAACATAGTAATGAAAGATATTCGCGAATCGGCCGTCTTCTTCCAATCCGGCTATGCTGACCGCTCCGCAGGCGGACGAGGTGCTACCGATTCTGATGACAAGTCAAAATTCTACCCTGAGTGGAGTAATATAGTTTTCCGTAGCATAACCTGCGTCAATGCGCATAAGGCCGTTGATATGACCGGCTTGAAAGGACTTCCGGTACACGACCTGCTGTTCGAAAATGTGTCGTTCTACGGAGTACGCGAAGGAATGAGTATGGACTATGTAGAAAATATAACTTTCAAGAACTGCACTATTACGCCGCAGAAGGATAATTCAATCAAGCACTCGAAGAAGATTATCATGAACGGCAAAGACCTGACGGAATGATAGTGTGTAAGAATACGCTGTTTCTTTTATACAAATAAAACGGGGGACAAATTTGTCTCCCGTTTTGTTTACCGTTTAGTAACATTTTACTCGGCTTCTTTCTCTGCTGCAGGGGCTGCCTCTGCTTTCTGAGCGGCTTTCTTGCCGGCGCGACGAGTGGTTTTCTTGGCGGCCTTCTTTGCATCCTTGAGCATGTTCTCGTTGTAGTCAACAAGTTCGATAATGCACATCTCAGCAGCATCACCAAGACGATGACCTGTGCGAAGAATACGAGTATAACCGCCCGGACGATTGGCTATCTTCTCGCTTACATTCTGGAAGAGTTCTGTTACAACAGCCTTCTGCTTCAGTTTGGCGAAGACAAGACGACGATTAGCAGTAGTGTCCTCTTTTGCCTTTGTCAGCAAGGGCTCAACATATACGCGGAGAGCCTTTGCCTTTGCCGTAGTGGTAGAGATACGCTTGTGCATGATAAGCGAACATGCCATGTTCGACAACATTGCTGCACGATGCTCGGAAGTACGGCTCAGGTGATTGAATTTCTTATTATGTCTCATTGTTTTCTAAAATTTACTACATTGCGCATTAATGCACAACAATTAAAGTTTGTATTTACTGATATCCATGCCGAAGGCAAGTCCGTTGCGTTCGAGCAACTCATCCAACTCTGTAAGAGACTTCTTGCCGAAATTGCGGAATTTGAGCAAGTCGCTTCTATGATACTTAACCAACTGACCAAGAGTATCGACCTCCGCTGATTTCAAGCAGTTGAGTGCTCTAACAGAGAGGTCCATATCGGTAAGGCGAGAGTTCAGCAACTGACGCATCTTGAGTATCTCCTCGTCTAATGCCGAATTGATGGTAGGCTCTTGCTCCTCAATGATAATTTTCTCATCTGAGAAGAGCATAAAGTGGAAGATAAGAATCTTCGCAGCCTCTTTCAAAGCTTCCTTAGGCGAAATAGAACCATCTGTCTCAATATTAAGAGTCAGTTTTTCATAGTCAGTACGCTGTTCTACACGGAACGGCTCAACGGCATATTGCACATTGCGTATAGGAGTGTAAATAGAGTCGATAGCAAGTACACCTATCTCATCTGCAACACTTCTATTCTCGTCTGCCGGAACATAACCACGACCCTTATTAATGGTAATGGTGATGTCAAAATTGGCTGACGAATCTAACTCCGCAATCTGCAAATCAGGATTCAACACCTCAAAATTAACGAGATATCTGCCTAATTCGCCTGCACGCAGAGAGGTCATATTCGACACGGATACAGTTACCGTCTCAGTGTCTTCTTCTACTCCCTCTATCTTGCGGAAACGCACCTGCTTCAGGTTAAGGATGATGTTGGTAACATCATCAATAGAACCGGGTATCGTAGCGAACTCATGATCTACGCCACTGATCTTTACCGAGCAAATGGCATAGCCCTCCAACGAGGCAAGCAGTACACGACGAATAGCATTACCCACTGTAATACCATAACCGGGCTCCAATGGGCGAAATTCAAACTTGCCTTTCGTCTCTGATGAGTCCAACATGACAACCTTGTCAGGTTTGATAAAATTTAATACTGTCATAATCTTTATTGACTAAATTTGCTTTTGTCGTCAGTATTTGCCTAAACGACAAACGCAAACAGTGATTAGTGTTATGTACACGACACCTACGATGCCGAGTTCTTTATTACTTAGAGTACAATTCGACGATCAGTTGCTCCTTAATATTTTCCGGTATCTCTTCACGCATCGGAACATTGAGGAACTTACCTGCCATTTGAGTGCCGTCCCACTCAATCCAACTATACTTAGCATGGTTGAAACCTTCGAGGGAAGCGGCAATTACCTCGAGAGACTTTGCTTTCTCTCTCACTCCTACAATCATACCGGGCTTAACTTGGAAAGACGGAATATTTACCACCTTGCCGTCAACCACGATATGCTTGTGGCTTACCATTTGACGAGCAGCAGCACGCGTAGGAGCAATACCCATACGATATACTACATTGTCAAGACGAGATTCGAGTAACTGAAGAAGAATCTCACCCGTAATACCTTTTGCGCGTTGTGCCTGCGCAAACAACAAGCGGAACTGACGCTCTAACACACCATAAGTGTATTTAGCCTTCTGCTTTTCTGCCAACTGAGTTCCGTACTCAGAATTCTTTTTTCTACGGTTCACACCGTGCTGTCCGGGAGCGTAGTTACGCTTGCTAAGAACCTTATCCGGACCGAAAATAGCCTCACCAAAACGACGAGCAATACGCGATTTGGGTCCTATATATCTTGCCATAATTATTAACGATTTATAAAATTACAAATTATCATTTATTATTATACGCGGCGACGCTTTGGTGGGCGACAACCATTATGAGGCATTGGAGTAACATCTACTATCTCTACCACATCGATACCTGCTGCCACGCAAGCACGAATAGCAGACTCACGACCGTTACCCGGACCCTTTACAAATGCCTTCACTTTGCGCAGACCAAGGTCATACGCCGTCTTGCAGCAGTCTTGCGCTGCCATCTGGGCTGCGTAAGGAGTGTTCTTCTTTGAGCCACGGAAACTCATCTTACCGGCAGACGACCATGAGATAACCTGACCATCTGAGTTAGCAACCGTGACAATAACATTGTTGAAAGAAGACTGAACATGAAGTTGACCAACACCGTCTACCTTCACAACGCGTTTTTTCGTTGCAACTGTTTTCTTTGCCATAACTGTTTAATGAATTTTTTTGAGATGCATGCGGCACTTGTCGTTTTGTACAATATATTTGGGCAATAGGGGCTCATTCCGTTAATGATTAATTGCCCGCTGCCTGACAAGCGACTCTGCACTCTTGGTTGATTACTTCGTTGCCTTCTTCTTATTAGCAACAGTTTTCTTTTTACCCTTACGAGTACGGGCATTATTCTTCGTGGACTGACCACGAACAGGAAGACCGAGACGGTGACGAACACCACGGTAACAACCAATATCCATCAAACGCTTGATGTTGAGTTGTACCTCCGAACGAAGATCACCTTCAACTTTGTAACTTGCTCCGATGATTTCACGGATTTTTGCTGCTTGGTCGTCTGTCCAATCCTGCACTTTGATGCTTGGGTCAACGCCTGCCTCGGCAAGGATCTTCTTTGCACTACTGCGACCTATTCCGTAGATGTAAGTCAAACCGACCTCCCCTATCTTATTCTGGGGTAAATCTACACCGACAATTCTTATAGCCATATTATTTACTTTTGGATAATTTTGTTAATTTTCCCGTATGAAAAGCGCTTATCCTTGACGCATCTTCATCTTTGGGTTTTTCTTGTTAATAACATAAAGACGCCCTTTGCGGCGAACGATCTTGCAATCGTCGTCACGACGCTTGATTGATGCTTTTACTTTCATGAGAGTAAAGTTTTATTTGTAACGGAATGAAATTCTTCCTTTGGTTAAATCATACGGACTCATCTCCACACGCACCCTGTCTCCAGGCAAAATCTTGATATAATGCATACGCATCTTACCTGAGATATGTGCGATGATAACATGTCCGCTCTCTAATGTTACTCGGAACATAGCATTTGATAACGCCTCGGTTATCGTGCCATCTACTTCTATTGCATCCTGCTTTGCCATAATTATTACTTAGTCACTTGGTACTTGGTTACTTGGTACTTGGTTACTTGGTACTTGGTCACTTGGTACTTGGTCACTTGGTACTTAAATAAATTTTTCTCCTAACACTTCCTTTATATAATCGAAGGTTGAGAGGATATCTGCTTTCCCGCGCCTTACGCATACCGATAACTCATAATGCGCCGCAGGTTTGCGATCAGCCGTACGAGCAGTCCAACCATCGTTCTCAATAATGGTATTGCGCCTCCCCATCAGCACCATCGGCTCAATGGCAATCACCATGCCATCTTTCAATACAACGCCATTACCGCGCCTGCCGAAGTTGGGTATCTCAGGGTCCTCATGCATCTCGCGACCTATTCCATGACCTACGAAATCGTGTGTTACGGAAAAACCGACCTGAGCAGCATGATGCTCAATGGCGTAACTGATGTCACCAACGCGCTTACCGGCTACCGCCTGCTCTATACCGAGATACAGACACTCCTTCGTAGTCTTCAACAAAGTCATCACCTCCGGCGATACCTCTCCAACGGGGAAGGTGTAAGCCGAATCAGAGTGGAAACCATTCAGTTTAACGCATGAATCGACCGACACTATGTCTCCTTCTTTCAGAACGACCTTATCAGACGGAATACCATGTACCACCTGTTCGTTAACGGAGATACACAGCGTAGCAGGATAACCCTCATAGCCTAAACATGACGGCTCACCGCCATTATCCTTGATATACTCGTATGCTAATGAGTCCAACTGCTTCGTCGTTACACCCGGCGCAATGACTTTGGCTACTTCTGCCAAAGTCATTGCTAACAAGCGATTACTTTCACGAAGCAATTCTACCTCTTCGTCTGTCTTGAGAAAAATCATTTCTTGGCACTATGCACTTAGTTACTTTGTAATTAATATGCCATTGCACCCGAGCGCCCCTTGATGCGGAAACCGTCATCAAAGAAACCGTCGTAGTGACGCATTAACAAATGACTCTCTATCTGCTGAAGCGTATCCAGAATAACACCTACCATAATCAACAACGATGTTCCGCCGAAGAACTGAGCGAACGACATTGACACGCCAAACATACGAGCAAATGCCGGAAGAATAGCTATTATTCCGAGGAAGATACTACCCGGCAGGGTAATGCGCGACATGATGGTGTCAATATATTCGGCAGTCTTCTTACCCGGCTTAACACCGGGTATGAAACCATTGTTTTGTTTCAAGGATTCAGCCATCTGCTGAGGATTGACAATAATGGCAGTATAGAAATAGGTGAAGGCAATAATGAGAAGGAAGAACACAAGGTTATACCAGAAGCCGTTGTTATCAGAGAAGGCACGAACGAAAGCACCCGAACCATCCGTTGTGAAACCGGCAATCATAATAGGTATAAACATTATAGCCTGCGCGAAGATGATAGGCATCACATTCGCTGCGTTAACCTTCAGCGGGATGTACTGACGCACACCGCCGTACTGACGGTTACCTACCATACGCTTTGCATACTGTACAGGTATCTTGCGAGTACCCTGAACCAATGTTATCGCTGCTGCAATCACAAGTATCAGAATTATAATTTCAGCAAGGAATACCATCAAACCTCCACCCTCGTTCAAACGAGAAGAGAACTCTTGAATGATAGCCCCCGGAAAACGAGCAATGATACCAATCAAGATGATGAAAGAAATACCATTTCCAACACCGCGATCGGTAATACGCTCACCGAGCCACATCACGAACATTGAACCGGCGCACAAGATGATAGTAGAAGAGATTGTAAACCAGTTCCATCCTACCTGTATCGGAGCACCGACGGCTGCCATCTGGACGGAAAGGTTAACCAAGTAACTCGGACCTTGGATAATCAGAATAGCCACTGTCAACCACCTTGTTATCTGGTTCATTCGCTGACGTCCCGACTCGCCGTCTTGCTGCATCTTCTGAAAATAAGGCACTGCTATCGTCAGCAACTGAATGATAATCGATGCTGAGATATACGGCATGATTCCTAACGCGAATATTGACGCATTAGAGAACGCACCACCGGAGAACATGTCCAAAAGAGCCATCAAACCGCCCGCCGTCTGAGCATGAAGAGCAGACAACGCCGTCGGGTCAATACCCGGAAGAACGATAAACGAACCAAACCTGTAGATAAGCACGAACAAGAGCGTTATCCCAAGACGAGTACGCAAATCTTCTATCTTCCAAATATTTTTACATGTTTCAATAAACTTCATAACTGTAATAAAATTCTGTCATTTCATTCCCAAAATAGGGAATGAAACGACACTTACTAATAATTATAGTTTCTTGCTCTCACCACCGGCGGCAGCAATAGCAGCCTCGGCTGACTTAGAGAAGGCGTGAGCCTCTACTACCAATTTAGCTTTCAACTCGCCATTTCCCAGTATCTTAACAAGCATATTCTTGCTTACGAAACCGGCATCGATAAGTTCTTGCAGACCTATCTTCTCAAGATTCTTAGCCTCAGCAAGAGCCTGAAGGGTTGACAAATTGATTGCCTTATACTCTACATGGTTGATATTCTTAAAACCGAACTTCGGCAAACGACGCTGAATAGGCATCTGACCGCCTTCGAAACCGATCTTCTTTGAATAACCGGAGCGAGATTTTGCTCCTTTATGACCACGGGTAGAAGTTCCGCCTTTGCCCGAGCCGGCACCACGACCTACACGCTTTGACAAATGGGTCGAACCTGCTGCGGGGGTTAAATTATGTAATTCCATTTTTTTGTTTTGTTTACGCCTGACGCACTCGGATTATCCTATCGCACGACAGACAAGTTGATTTAATCAATAACTTTTACAAGGTGCTTAACCTTTTCCACCATACCGAGTATGGCAGGAGTAGCCTCATGCTCTACAACATGGTTCATCTTACGCAGACCTAAAGCTTCCATAACGCGCTTTTGGTTCTGAGAAGACTTGATAGTGCTACGAACTTTCTGAATTTTTATTGTTGCCATAATTTTTAACTCTTTTTATTCGTTACACATTACCATTAACCATTAAATACCGTTGCAAGATCCACACCTCTATTTTGTGCTACGGTGCGTGCATCACGCATCTCGCCTAATGCAGCGATAGTAGCCTTAACGAGGTTATGAGGGTTAGATGAGCCCTTTGATTTTGCAAGCACATCCTTTACACCTACCGATTCAAGCACGGCACGCATAGCACCACCGGCTTTCACACCGGTACCGTGAGATGCGGGCTGCAAGAATACGCGGGCACCGCCGAACTTGGCAATCTGCTCATGAGGTATGGTACCATTCAATATCGGCACCTGAATAAGATTCTTTTTAGCAGCCTCTGTGCCTTTGGAGATGGCGGCGGTAACCTCACCAGCCTTACCTAAACCCCAACCTACTATGCCGTTACCATTTCCTACAACTACAATGGCGGCAAAGGTGAATGTACGACCACCCTTGGTAACCTTTGTTACCCTGTTTACTGCGACCAAACGCTCTTGAAGTTCAAGGTCATTTGTGGTTTTTACTCGATTCATTTCTGTTACCTTTCTATTAGAAGTTCAGACCTGCCTCACGAGCAGCATCCGCCAATTGTTTAACACGACCGTGATAGAGATAACCGTTGCGGTCAAACACAACAGCCTCTACACCTGCTTTCTTTGCTGCCTCTGCAATAGCCTTACCTACCACGGCAGCCTTCTCTGTCTTCGTCATCTTGTCCTTGATAGCCAAAGATGAAGCGGAGGCAAGAGTCTTACCCTCCTCGTCATTAATCACCTGAGCATATATCTGACTGTTAGAACGGAACACACTCAGACGAGGACGCTCTGCCGTACCGTGTACACGGGTACGAATATGAGCCTTAATCTTAAGTCTTCTTTCTATTTTGTGATTCATAACTTTTGCCTTTTTAATTACTTACCGGCTGACTTACCGGCTTTACGACGAATAACTTCACCTTGGAACTTAATACCCTTACCTTTATAAGGCTCCGGCTTACGGAACGAACGAATCTTCGCACATATCTGACCTATCAACTGCTTGTCAGCAGATTCAAGGATAACGAGCGGGTTCTGATTACGCTCTGACTTCGTTTCAACCTTCACCTCGGGGGGAAGCATAAGATAGATAGGATGAGTATAGCCTAACGCAAACTGAAGCAGATTGCCCTGGTTCTCTACACGATAACCTACACCTACCAACTCAAGCACCTTCTTGTAACCCTCTGATACACCCACAACCATATTATGAATAAGAGCGCGGTACAAGCCGTGCATTGCGCGGTTCTCCTTTTCGTCATTAGGACGAGTAACATGACACTCAGCACCATCAACCTTAACGCTTATTGCAGGATTGACTGCCTGAGACAACGTCCCCTTGGGACCTTTTACCGTAACAACATTCTCTGCATCTACAGTAACTGTTACACCTGCCGGAATAGCAATTGGTAATTTTCCGATTCTTGACATAATGTTACCTCCTCTTTTTAATAAACATAGCAAAGAACTTCACCGCCGAGTTTCTGACCTAACGCTTCCTTATCGGTCATCACACCCTTAGAGGTGGAGATGATTGCGATACCGAGACCGTTGAGCACACGGGGCATATCCCTATAGCCTACATAACGACGCAAGCCGGGAGTTGATACGCGAGTTAAAGACTTGATGGCGTTAACATGGTTAACCGGATCATACTTCAAGGCCACTTTGATAGTACCTTGAGGGCCATCCTCCACGAACTTGTATGAGAGAATATAACCTTTCTCAAACAAGATTCGAGTGATCTCTTTCTTCAGATTGGAAGCAGGAATTTCCACCACGCGGTGACCTGCTTTGATTGCATTTCTCAAACGAGTGAGATAATCTGCGATTGGATCTGTCATAATGTTGTTAAATTGATCCCGCCTATCGGGACAATATTTATTATTATTTTTTGCCGCAACCTCTATGTTGCTGACATTTTCACACCAAGAATATGCCAAAACAGCATACCCTATGCCGTTTTTGCATACCATACCTTGTTTGTCTGATAATTAGGGTCAATTATCATACCAAAAAGGGTAAAATTTTGCAAAAAACGACAAATTGGCGTGTTTTGGCAGTAAAACTACCAAAACACGCTTCTCTCATCATTACCAACTGGCTTTCCTTACGCCGGGGATGAGTCCCTGACTTGCCATCTCTCTGAATTGGATACGGCTCAGACCAAACTGGCGCATATATCCTTTCGGACGACCCGTAATCTTGCAGCGATTGTGCAGACGAACGGGAGAGGCATTTTTCGGGAGACTCTGGAGACCTTCATAATCTCCGTCCTTGAGAAGTTGAGCACGCTTGGCAGCATATTTGGCCACAAGACGAGCACGCTTAACCTCGCGGGCTTTCATCGATTCCTTTGCCATATATTTTACTTTTTAAAAGGTAAACCAAATTCGCGAAGAAGAGCAAAACCTTCTTTGTCGGTCTTCGCGGTGGTAACAAATGTAATGTTCATACCAAGAAGTTTGGTGATATTGTCGATATTGATTTCAGGGAAGATAATCTGCTCCTGAATGCCGAGTGTGTAGTTGCCACGCCCGTCAAGTTTATTCTCAACACCTTTAAAGTCACGGATACGAGGTAAAGCCACGCGGACAAGACGCTCCAAGAACTCGTACATACGATCTCCACGAAGAGTAACACGAACACCTATCGGCATCTTCTTACGAACATGGAAGTTGGCGATGTCCTTCTTGCTCACTGTCTGAACAGCCTTCTGACCGGTAATAGCGGTCATTTCGGCAACTGCCACCTCTATAATCTTCTTGTCTGCTACAGCCATACCCAATCCCTGATTGAGGACAATCTTCTCAAGTTTGGGGCACTGCATTACTGTAGAGTAACCAAACTCCTTCATGAGGACAGGAACGATGCGCTCCTTATAATCCTGCTTAAGACTTGCTGTATTCATAATTATAATTCCTTACCTGTTTTCTTGGAGACACGCACTAATTTGCCATCTTTCAACACGCGACCCACGCGAACCGACTTACCGTCTTCTACGGGGTTGAGGTTTGAAATATGGATTGGAGCCTCCTGTTTAACAATACCACCTTGCGGGTTCTTTGCATTCGGTTTCTGACTTTTCGAAACCATATTGACACCCTCTACGATTGCACGCTTCTCTTCTACAAGGACCTTCAAGACCCTACCTGTCTGACCCTTGCTCGCACCTGCATTTACATAGACGGTATCACCTTTTTTAATGTGTAACTTAGCCATTGCTTTTGTTAATTTTAAGAGTGAATACTTAAAGCACTTCAGGTGCAAGAGAAATAATCTTCATATTCGTTGCACGAAGTTCACGTGCTACCGGTCCGAAAATACGGCTACCGCGAAGTTCGCCGGCGTTATTGATAAGTACACAAGCATTATCATCGAAGCGAATATACGAGCCGTCTGCACGACGAACCTCTTTCTTCACGCGAACAACGATTGCCTTGCTGACCGTTCCGTTCTTCATATCAGAAGACGGGATAACCGACTTCACGGCTACAACGATTGTATCGCCAAGACTCGCATAACGCTTGCCTGTACCGCCAAGAACATGGATGCAGAGTGCTTCCTTCGCACCACTATTGTCGGCAACAACTAAACGAGATTCATTCTGTATCATTACTTAGCCCTTTCAATAATTTGAGTTAAACGCCAGCGTTTGGTCTTGCTCGTAGGACGGGTTTCCATAATACGAACGGTATCACCTATGCCGCAAGTGTTCTCCTCATCGTGAACATGATATTTCTTTGTCTTATTGACAAACTTACCATACATGGGGTGTTTCTCTTTCCATTTAACAGCAACTGTTATTGTCTTTTCCATCTTGTTGCTGGTAACAACTCCCACTCTTTCTTTTCTTAAATTTCTTTCCATGAGACAATCCGTTTTTACTTGGTTAATTCTCTTTTACGCAATTCAGTTTTAATACGCGCTACCAAGCGACGAGACTCCCGTATTTGCAATGGGTTGTCAAGCGGAGAAATAGCGTGCTGCAAGCGCAACTGTTCTAAGCGTGCTATCTCAGCAACCAATCTGTCCTGCAAATCTGCAGTTGTCAGTTCTTTTACTTCATTTGCTTTCATAACCATCATACATTTTGAGTCGGATCATAGTCGCGACGAACTACAAACTTTGTTGTGATTGGGAGTTTCTGTGCCGCTAAACGGAGAGCCTCCTTGGCTACTTCGAACGGAACTCCATCGATTTCGAAGATTATTCTTCCGGGAGCCAAAGGTACCACGAATCCCTCGGGATTACCTTTACCTTTACCCATACGAACATCCAACGGTTTCTTTGTTATCGGTTTGTCGGGGAAGACGCGAATCCACACATGTCCCTGACGCTGCATATGTCGTGTTACAGCCACACGCGCTGCCTCTATCTGACGTCCGGTGAGCCACACTGTACCAAGTGATTTGATACCAAAGTCGCCAAACGCTAATTCGCAGCCGCGTTGCGCATTACCTTTGATGCGCCCTTTTTGCTGACGACGAAATTTAGTTTTCTTCGGTTGTAACATAATTACTTTGTCTTAAAATGTTGCACATTAGGCTTACTTCTTATTCCTGCGAAAGCCTCTTTTCTCACCGGCTGCCTTACGATCTCCGCCACGGAAGTTATCGTTCTTCTGCGTGAAGTTGGGAGCAAGGTCTTTCTTTCCGTAAACCTCACCACGGCAAATCCACACTTTAACACCGATAGCTCCCACTTTGGTAACTGCCGTTGCCTGGCAATAATCAATGTCAGCACGAAGAGTATGCAGCGGGGTACGCCCCTCTTTATACATCTCCTTGCGAGCCATCTCCGCTCCATTCAAACGACCGCTTACCTGCACCTTGATGCCCTCAGCGCCCATACGCATTGTAGAAGCAATAGCCTGCTTTACAGCGCGACGATAAGCAATCTTACCCTCTAACTGACGAGCAATCTTCTGCCCTACAATTACAGCATCAAGTTCCGGCTTTTTCACCTCAAAGATGTTGATCTGAACATCCTGCTTGGTGATCTTCTTCAATTCCTCTTTCAGTTTGTCAACCTCTTGTCCGCCCTTACCGATGATGAAACCGGGGCGAGCAGTGCAGACAGTAATAGTTACAAGTTTCAGAGTTCTTTCTATTACGATACGAGAAATACTTGCCTCAGCAAGACGGGCATTCAGATACTCTCTGATTTTGCTGTCCTCAAGGATAGTATCTCCATATTTCTTACCGCCGAACCAGTTGGAATCCCAACCGCGGATTATACCGAGGCGGTTGCTAATTGGATTGATTTTCTGTCCCATCTTACTTGTTAGTTTTGTTCGTTAGTATTTTTTGTATCAACATATACCGTAACATGGTTCGAGCGTTTGCGGATTCTATAGCCACGACCCTGAGGAGCGGGACGAAGGCGCTTGAGCGAACCTGCATCGTCAACGAATATCTCTGTTACATATAGCACCTCTTCATCGGCTTTCTTGCCGGTCTTCTGTTCCCAGTTGGAAACGGCAGACTTAAGAAGAGTATAGAGTTTACGAGAAGCCTCTTTGGTAGAGAACTTCAATGCACCAAGAGCAAGATTAACCTCTTTGCCGCGAATCATGTCTGCCACCAAACGCATCTTACGAGGAGATGACGGGCAATTCATGAGTTTGGCAAAATAGAGAGACTTTTGAGCCTCTTTTCTTGCTTCGGCTGAGTTATGTTTTCTAGCACCCATTGTTTTAATCTGTTTTGTTTGTTAGTGATAAAATACAATGGATTACTTACGGTTACCCGAGTGACCACGGAAGATGCGAGTAGGAGCAAACTCACCGAGTTTATGACCTACCATATTCTCCGTTACATACACAGGGATAAACTTGTTTCCATTGTGAACTGCTATTGTATGACCGACAAAATCAGGTGAAATCATAGAGGCGCGAGACCACGTCTTGATAACGGACTTTTTGCCGCTCTCATTCATGTCAAGCACTTTCTTCTCCAATTTCAGCTCAATATACGGTCCTTTTTTTAATGAACGACTCATAGTTGTGTCTTACTTTAGTAGGTTATTTTTTTCGTCTTTCGATTATGAGCTTGTTGCTCTGTTTCTTCGGAGCACGAGTCTTATAGCCCTTAGCGAGCAAACCTTTTCTTGAACGCGGATGTCCACCTGATTGGCGACCCTCACCACCACCCATCGGGTGATCTACAGGGTTCATGGTAACACCACGGTTATGAGGTCTGCGACCGAGCCAACGAGAACGACCTGCCTTACCGGATTTCTCCAAAGCATGATCACTATTACCGACAACACCTACCGTAGCCTTGCAGGATGCAAGGATCTTACGGAGTTCGCCTGAAGGCAGTTTAACGATTGCATACTTGTCTTCGCGAGAAGTGAGTTGTGCAAACACGCCTGCCGAGCGAACCAAAGCCGCACCCTGACCGGGACGAAGTTCGATGTTGTGAATAAGAGTACCCAACGGCATATTTGCCATTGGAAGAGCATTGCCCACCTCAGGTGCAACTTCTGCACCGGAGATAACGGTTTGACCTACTTGCAGTCCATTGGGTGCAAGAATATAGCGCTTCTCACCGTCTGCATAGAACAAGAGTGCAATACGAGCCGAACGGTTCGGATCATACTCTATCGTCTTAACTGTTGCGGGTACACCATCCTTGTTGCGCTTGAAATCAATTACGCGGAATTTCCGCTTATGTCCGCCACCAATATAACGCATGGTCATCTTACCTGTGTTGTTACGACCACCCGTTCGCTTGCCGCCGAACACGAGGGACTTCTCAGGAACGCTCGCGGTAATTGTGTCGAACGCACCTATAATCTTGTGTCTTTGCCCAGGTGTAGTGGGTTTTAATTTTCGAACAGCCATAGTTAAATATTGCTATAAAAATCTATTGTTTCACCTTCTGCAACAGTAACTATCGCTTTCTTGTAAGAAGACGACTTACCTGAGATAACACCACCCTTTGTGTAGCGCTTCTTAATTTTAGGAGCAACGATAAGAGTGTTTACATCTACAACTGTTACATTATACATTTCTTCAACCGCCTTCTTTATCTCAAGTTTGTTGGCAGTTCTCTCAACCCGAAAGCCGTAGCGATTCAGTTTCTCGCCAAGGTCGGTCATCTTTTCAGTTACGATAGGTTTAATAATAATTGCCATAGTTGTGACCTTTCTTAAGCGTTAAACATTTCTTCGATAGCCTTTACTGACTCCGGAAGGAGTACAACGACATTCGAGTTCATAATAGCGTAAGTGTTAAGTTCGTTGACATTAATCACATTCGCTTTCTCTACATTGCGTGCTGCGAGGAAGAGGTTCTCGTTGAAAGTAGGCATTACGAATAATGCTTTCTTATCAGCGATGTTAAGAGCCTTCTGCATCTCTACAAAGACTTTTGTCTTTGGAGCCTCGAACTGCACTGCATCAAGCACTAAAATCTGCTCCTGCTGCGCACGAAGCGACAGAGCCGAGCGGCGTGCAAGTTGTTTCAGTTTCTTGTTCAGTTTGAAGCGATAACTGCGAGGTACAGGACCGAAGATGCGACCACCGCCTACTCTTACCGGCGACTTGATGTCACCCGGACGAGCGCCGCCGCCGCCTTTCTGACGACCTAACTTGCGAGTAGAACCCGCTATCTCTGAACGCTGTTTTGACTTGTGGGTACCCTGACGATTGTTTGCCAAAAATTGTTTTACATCCAAGTAAATGGCATGATCGTTAGGCTCAATGCCGAAAACGGCATCGTTGAGCGACACTTTCTTTCCTGTGTCCTCACCTTTGATGTTTAAAATTTTCAGTTCCATAATTACTTATTGATGCAAACAATTGAGTTTTTACAACCGGGTACACTACCTTTCACCATGATAAGGTTGTACTCAGGTATCACTTTTAGTACTTGTAGATTTTGGGTGGTAACCCTCTCTGACCCCATGTGTCCTGCCATACGCAGACCGGGGAATACGCGAGAAGGATAGGAGCAAGCGCCCACTGAACCGGGAGCACGAAGACGATCGTCCTGACCGTGAGTCTTCTGACCAACACCGCCAAAGCCGTGACGCTTTACAACACCCTGAAATCCCTTACCTTTGGATGTGCCTACTACATCCACAAAACTGTTTTCCTTGAAGAGTTCTACTGTAATAGTGTCGCCGAGCTTATGCTCCTCGTCAAAACCACTGAACTCAACCAAGTGGGTCATAGGCTGAACGCCCGCTGCCTTGAAATGACCTGCCTCTGCCTTTGTAGTATGCTTCTCTTTCTTAGGAAGAAAACCTAACTGAATGGCAGAATAACCGTCTTTCTCAACAGTCTTAATCTGCGTTACAACGCAAGGACCACATTCAATAACGGTGCAAGGAATGTTCTTCCCGTCAGCACCGAAGACCGAAGTCATTCCGATCTTTTTTCCAATTAATCCTGGCATTTCAAATGTTTTGTTAATAGATTAGTAATCTTTCGAGTCGGCTACAAAGAGTTTAGGTCTCAGTGCAGCACTCTCTTGTTTATTTTACTTTGTACATCGTACATCGTAAATTGTTCCTTTGCACATTTATCAAACTTTAATTTCAACCTCTACACCGCTCGCGAGTTCGAGTTTCATCAAAGCCTCAACCGTTTTTGAGTTAGAACTATAGATGTCAATCAAGCGTTTGTAACTCGGCAATTCGAATTGCTCACGGCTCTTCTTGTTAACGAAAGTAGAACGATTGACTGTGAAGATGCGCTTATGCGTCGGCAGTGGAATAGGGCCTGACACTACGGCACCGGTTGCTTTTACTGTACGAACAATCTTCTCTGCACTCTTGTCAACAAGATTGTGGTCGTAACTTTTCAGTTTGATACGAATTTTTTGACTCATCTTTTTGTTTGTTTTTCGTTTGTTGTGGAGCGAGCCAAAGAGTCATTTACTCGGCACTCTCGCCACAACAAACAGTTAATTAATAAATTATATCAGATCTACTCTTCCGCCGGTCTCTGTCAGCACTGCCTTTGCAATTGTTGAACTTACCTCGGCGTAATGAGAGAACTCCATCGAACTGGTTGCGCGACCTGAAGTTATGGTTCGCAATGCCGATACATAGCCGAACATCTCGCTCAATGGCACTTTTGCCTTAACGACACGACCGCCCGTACGGCTTGTTTCCATACCTTCTACCTGACCGCGACGCTTGTTCAAGTCTCCGATAACATCACCCATCGACTCTTCCGGAGTAACGACCTCCACCTTCATAATAGGCTCCATCAACACCGGTTTGGCCTTTGCACAAGCGTTCTTAAACGCTATCTGAGCGCAAATCTCAAACGAAAGTTGATCGGAGTCAACGGGATGGAACGAACCGTCTTGAAGTGTAACCTTAAGTTTATCTACGGGGAAACCTGCGAGAACGCCATTCTTCATCGCTGCCTCAAAACCTTTCTGAACTGCGGGGATAAACTCCTTAGGCACATTGCCGCCTTTGACTATATCCACGAATGTCAGACCTGCCGGATCCTCATCAGCAGCAGGCTCAACGCGAACGATGATATCAGCGAATTTACCGCGACCACCCGACTGCTTCTTATAGACCTCACGCAGTTCAACAGGTTGGGTAATGGCCTCACGATATGCCACTTGCGGACGACCCTGGTTACACTCCACCTTGAACTCACGCTTCAGACGGTCAATGATAATCTCAAGGTGAAGTTCACCCATACCGGAGATGATAGTCTGACCACTCTGCTCGTCAGTACGAACGGTGAATGTCGGGTCTTCCTCCGCAAGTTTAGCAAGACCATTGTCAAGTTTGGCAAGGTCAGCCTGTGATTTAGGCTCTACGGAGATAGAGATAACGGGGGCAGGGAAATCAATCGACTCCAGCACTATCGGCTTATCCTCAGAGCAGAGGGTGTCACCTGTGCGGATATCTTTGAAACCTACACCGGCACCTATATCACCGGCTGCGATAAAATCAACAGGATTCTGATGGTTACTATGCATCTGGAAGATACGAGAGATACGCTCTTTCTTTCCTGAACGAGGATTGTAGATATACGATCCTGCTTCAAGTTTACCCGAATATACGCGGAAATAGCATAAGCGGCCTACATACGGGTCGGTGGCAATCTTAAATGCGAGTGCGGTCAGAGGCTCGTCATCCGACGGGTAACGAACAACCTCCTCGTTGTCGTAACGAGGATCATTACCGCGAATCTCAGGTATATCAAGCGGTGAAGGCAGATAAGCACAAACAGCGTCAAGCATTGTCTGCACACCCTTATTCTTGAAAGATGAACCGCAAATAACAGGGAAAAGATGCATTGAGAGTGTTCCCTTGCGGAGAGCGGCTTTAATCTCAGCCTCACTGATAGTCGAAGGATCATCAAAATACTTCTCCATCAACACATCGTCAAACTCCGCACAGGTCTCAAGCATCTTATCACGCCATTCTTCAGCCTCTGCCACAAGATCCGCAGGTATATCCTCTGTGGAATATTCAGCTCCTTGTGTTTCATCGTGCCATACAATGGCTTTCATCTTTACAAGATCAACCACACCTTTGAAGGTCTCCTCTGCACCTATCGGTATCTGTATCGGGCACGGGTTAGCACCGAGTACCATCCTAATCTGATTAACAACCTCGAAGAAATTTGCTCCGGAGCGGTCCATCTTATTAACATAGCAGATACGGGGTACATTATACTTATCAGCCTGACGCCATACCGTTTCAGACTGCGGCTCAACGCCACCTACGGCACAGAATGTTGCCACCGCACCATCAAGGATACGGAGCGAACGCTCTACCTCAGCAGTGAAATCCACATGCCCCGGAGTGTCAATCAGGTTGAACTTATACTTCTGACCTTCATAATTCCAATATGCAGTAGTCGCAGCTGAAGTGATTGTTATTCCGCGCTCCTGCTCCTGCTCCATCCAATCCATCGTGGCGGCACCATCGTGCACCTCACCTATCTTATGGGTCAAACCCGTATAGAAAAGGATACGCTCTGATGTCGTCGTCTTACCGGCATCAATGTGAGCCATGATTCCGATATTCCTATTAAAATGTAAATCGTGCTTTGCCATTTTCTTGACTAATACCTTTACTTAAGAATTCACTTCTTTTTTACCTAAAATTTAAAAACGGAAATGTGCGAAAGCGCGATTAGCCTCAGCCATACGGTGCATATCTTCTTTGCGCTTGAAGGCACCACCTTGGTTATTGAAGGCATCCATAATTTCTGCCGCCAACTTCTCAGCCATCGAGTGACCACCGCGTTTGCGAGCATAATTAATCATATTCTTCATCGCTATTGACTCTTTCCTGTCGGCACGAATCTCCATCGGCACTTGGAAAGTGGCACCACCGATACGGCGGCTCTTTACCTCTACGAGAGGAGTGATGTTGTCCAATGCCTGTTTCCATATATCAAGAGCAGGCTTCTCAGCGTTAGCCATCTTCTGGCCAACAACATCCAAGGCTGAATAGAACACGCTGTAAGCGGTATTCTTCTTGCCGTCAAGCATCAGGTGGTTAACAAATTTTGCCACCATCACTTCTCCGAATACGGGATCCGGAAGGATCACGCGTTTCTTTGGTTTTGCTTTTCTCATTGTTGTTAATGTGTTTTTTAGTAGAAAGTCAAAAGTGGAAAGTCAAAAGCCGAAAGTCATAAGCTTGACCTTTTGTTTTGATATTCACTCTTCTTTCATTTTTGGTTGTTTAAGTCGCTTCCTCCTCACCGTGGAGTACTCAACCTTCAACCCATTGTTAATCATCATGCGAGTGCGTAACTCACGTTAGTTAGTTTTAGGATTTCTTTGCTTTCGGACGCTTTGCACCATACTTAGAGCGACGCTGCAGACGGTTAGCAACACCGGCGGTATCAAGAGTACCGCGAACGATGTGATAACGAACACCCGGAAGATCTTTCACACGACCGCCGCGCACCATTACTATTGAGTGCTCTTGCAGGTTGTGACCCTCACCCGGAATGTAGGCATTGACCTCTTTCTGGTTGGTTAAGCGCACACGAGCCACCTTACGCATCGCCGAATTAGGCTTTTTCGGGGTTGTGGTGTAAACACGAACACACACGCCACGACGCTGCGGGCAACTGTCTAAAGCAGGAGACTTGGACTTATCATCCAATACCGTCCTTCCTTTCCTAACCAATTGTTGAATTGTAGGCATTTCCTTTGTTAAAATTAATTGTTTATTTTTTATCACTGCTGCGAAACTCGCAGCGCATTAACTCTCTCCAAATAATCGGGCATTATAAACGCCGACTCTCCGGAGATAAGTTGCTATTTATCAAATATGTGCGAATAAAACAGGCGCTACTTGCCCATAATATCGGACTGCAAAATTACTACAAATATTTGTTATACGCAAATTTTTACCCTATTTTTTTTTATTTTTTTTAATTTTCTTATTATAGGCGATAAAAATTAGAGTCAGCCTTTCTGACTGACTCTAATTTTTATATTGCCTCTGATAAGATTAGCAGTTCTTATCTGTAAAGAATAGTTGCGGTTTGAGGAGCGAGGGTAACAGACTCGGTGTATTTAGCATCGCTCTCTTCGAAGACTCCGTTATTGAGTACTTTCCTGTATTCTCCCTCAGGCAAAGTGAATGTCACCTCTTGCGGTTGAGCATTGAACACCGCCACTATCTCTTGCCACTCATCAATATCCCGTAACTCTTTTAGGCGGAAAGCCACAACGCAATCGCCCGCAGGTAAGAACTCAAGATGCTCCACAACATTTTCTGCCGTACCTAAGCGGAAAGCGGGGTGAGCCTTGCGCAACGCTACAAGTCTGCAATAATAGTCGAACAAATCTTTGTTTTCCGTTTTCAAATCCCAGTTAATAGCATTGACCGAATCAGGGCTGCAGAACGAGTTATGCACACCTTTCTTATCTCGCATCACCTCTTCTCCGTTCCACAGGAAAGGCGTACCTTGTGAAGTCAGCACCACGGTCTGCGCCAATTTATCCAACCTCTGCATCTCCCCCTCTTTGAGTTTGATGGAAGCCTTAAGACGGTCGGTCAGCATCATATCGTCGTGGCATGACACATAGCTGATACACTGATACGGTTCTTGCGTCCATGCCTCTTTTGAATAATTTACTTTCTGCATATCTATCTGCGGGTGATTGATACAGCCGACAAGACCAAAGCGAATACTCTCTTCAAAACCCGGCAGACCTGCGAGGAAAGCACCCTGCTTATCGTCATAGAACGGACCGCGTAAGGCATCACGCATATCATCGCAGAAAGCACCTATGCCCGGCATTTGACATATATTTGCCTTCATTGCCAGCAGTTCCTGCGCATACTGCGGCTGCTCAGCAGCCCAGCCTTCGCCGTAGAGAAGAATAGTAGGATCGATCTCATCAAGCATAGCACGCACTGCCCTCATCGTTTCTATATCGTGAATACCCATAAGGTCAAAGCGGAAGCCGTCAATATGATACTCCTCCACCCAATAGCGCACTGATTCGAGGATAAAGCGTCTCATCATCGGTCTGTTAGACGCAGTCTCGTTGCCGCAACCTGATCCGTTAGCGAGTGAACCGTCAGAACGAGTGCGATAGAAATAGCCGGGGGCGGTCTGCGTGAAAGCAGAGTGCGCCACATCGTACGTGTGATTATATACCACATCCATCACCACGCGAATGCCGGCCTCGTGCAGTGCCTGTATCATCTGCTTCATCTCAATGATGCGGCAAGCAGGGGCATAAGGATCGGTAGAATACGACCCCTCCGGCACATTATAATTAATAGGGTCGTAGCCCCAATTATATGAACCGCCGATGGCAGCACCGCTCTCCAGTACCCGCGCCTCTTCGCTTGCGCCACGCTCGTCTATTGAACCGAAATCGTAAGAAGGCAGAATCTGTACGTGAGTTATACCTAATTGCTTAAGGTGGTCAATACCGGTCGGCTGCCCTGCCTTATTTGTAGTACCTCGCTCCGTAAGGGCAAGGAATTTACCTGCATGAGCGATTCCCGCCGACGGGTCAATAGAGAAATCACGATGATGCATCTCATAGACGATAGCATCTTGCCGCTCGCCGAAGTAAGGTCTCTTATCGTCCTGCCAATTCTCAGGATCAGTTGTTTTAAGATCGAGAATAGCAGCACGCTTACCGTTTATGCCTACTGCCTTTGCGAATATACCCGGCGTTTCCTCCATAGGAAACACGGCGTTCGTGTCATAAACGGCGAAAGTATAGAATAGTCCGTTAAGGTCGCGATTAATTTTGGCAGTCCAAGTACCGTCTTTTTTCCGCTTCATGGGTATGCGCTCTAACGCTTCGTCTGTCAGGGCATCAGAGTATATATTAAGGGTTACCTGCTCTGCATTCGGACTCCATACAGAAAACTCCGTTGCTTTTGGCGAATATACCATTTCGTCTAACGAGCCTTGCCGAACAGGGTAATCGTCAACCGAATTGTAATTAGGTTTGTCATTACCGCAAGCAACCAAAAGCAACGATAGTGCCATAATAGAAAGATTATTTTTCATGGTTTTAGTGATAAGTGCTCGGCGACTACGCCGAGAGTTAAACATGTGATGAGTGACAAGTGAAGAGTGATAAAAGAAAAAGCGGCTTTGAGCCGCTTTTTCTCCGTATCGTATATGCCGCTCGGTTGCTTATTCTGACTTGCCGTCAGAACCGAGAACATTAATAATCTTATGCTTATACAACTCCTCCATAAGGTCGCGTGCCGGACCGCAGTATTTGCGCGGGTCGAATTCTCCCGGCTTCTCGGCAAACACCTTGCGAACGGCAGCGGTGAAAGCAAGACGAGAGTCGGAGTCGATATTAATCTTGCATACGGCACTCTTGGCAGCCTTACGTAGTTGCTCCTCAGGAATACCTACGGCATCAGGCAGTTTGCCGCCATATTGGTTGATCATATCCACATACTCCTGCGGAACGGAAGATGAACCGTGCAATACGATGGGGAAGCCGGGCAATTTCTCCATAATAGCGTCCAAAACATCGAATGCCAATGGTGGAGGAAGGAGACGACCGGTCTTCGGATCACGAGTACACTGCTCAGGTTTGAACTTATAAGCTCCGTGAGAGGTACCGATAGAGATAGCGAGAGAATCGCAACCTGTGCGAGTAGCAAAATCAATAACCTCCTCAGGACGAGTGTAGTGGCTCTCTTCTGCCTGAACCTCATCCTCTACACCTGCTAACACGCCGAGTTCTGCCTCAACGGTAACGTCAAACTGATGAGCATAATCAACAACCTTCTTTGTCAAGGCTATATTTTCCTCATAAGGCAGCGAGGAAGCGTCAATCATCACACTTGAGAAACCAAAATCAACGCAACTCTTGCAGAGTTCGAAACTGTCTCCGTGATCCAGGTGTAAGCATATCTCAGGATGCTCCCAACCGAGTTCCTTTGCATACTCTACCGCACCTTGCGCCATATAGCGAAGCAAAGTCTGATTTGCATACTGACGAGCACCTTTGCTCACTTGAAGGATAACGGGCGATTTGGTCTCAGCAGAAGCCTTGATGATAGCCTGCAACTGCTCCATGTTGTTGAAATTGAAAGCGGGGATTGCATATCCGCCGTTGATGGCTTTCTTGAACATCTCACGGGTGTTAACTAAGCCGAGTTCTTTGAAACTTACCATAATGGATTAAATATTTAGGGTTTATTTGGTTCTACTTTATTCTTCCTTGCTTTCCGTTTTTCCCGTACTTGACAGAATCACTAACACTCAATATTGCAAAGTTACAAAAAAATAACGAAGTGAACAAGATAAAATTACAAATATTTTTTCATATTGCAAAAAAGCAGTACTTTTGCAAAGTGAAAAAGTCATATTTTGAGGATATCAACCATTCTATTTTACGTCTCTCCCTTCCGAGTATATTGGCAAATATTACTATTCCGCTTGTCGGCATAGTGGATGTTGCTATTACGGGGCACTTGTCTGACGCATCCGCTGTTGGTGGCATAGCAGTAGGCACAATGCTTTTCGACCTCCTCTATTGGAATTTCGGTTTTCTACGCGTTGGCACAAGCGGTATGACGGCACAGGCATACGGCAGGGGCGACAAACAAGCGGCAGTAACCCTTCTCCTCCAATCAACCGGTACCGCTTTCATAGGTGCCGCGATTATTCTACTTTTGCAATGGTTCTTCGTAACAGCAGTACTCTATCTGATGCCCTGCTCTGATGCCGTTGCTGACTTTGCACGCCAATATTTTTTCATACGTATATGGGCAGCCCCCGCCACACTTGCTCTCATGGCACTCAAAGGCTGGTTTATAGGTATGCAGAACACCATTGCGGCAATGATTGTGGATATTGTTGTCAATGTGGTAAATATGGCCGCAAGTTTCTTGCTCGCCGTATATACCCCGTTAGGTGCTATGGGCGTTGCTTGGGGAACACTGATTGCGCAATATGCAGGGCTGATAACTGCCCTCTCCATACTCGCTATTGCATATCATAAAGAGATAACAATATTAGCCGCTAATCTTCGCACATCCGTTCACGATGCTTTCCAATGGACTCAAATTAGCCGACTCATGTCGCTCAATGCAAACCTGTTTGTCCGCTCACTCTGCTTTATGGTTATCTATGTCGGTTATACAATCATCGCCTCTGACTATGGAGATACCGAGTTGGCTGTCAGCGCAATACTAATGAAACTATTTATGTTCTTTTCTTATTTCGCTGACGGTTTTGCATACGCCGGTGAGGCATTAGTAGGCAAACTCGGTGTACAGAGTGCCGATATTAACGAGTACGGAAGTGATAGGAGTTTATCGAGTCTCGAAAACATAGAAAGTACAGAAAAGGAGCAGGCGTGGCGAAGGACGAAAACTGTTGACGATTTAGTAAGAGTATTGCTGTTGTGGGCAGTCGGTATAGGTGTTCTTTTTACTGCCATATACGGTGTTTTCCGCGAACCGCTGATCGGCATTATGACAAACGATGAAACAATACTTACCGCAGCCGGAGCATATTATATATGGCTTGCCCTCATGCCGTTAGTATCTTCACTCGCTTTCGTCTTAGAAGGCATTTATATAGGTGCCACAGCGGGAGTCCCCATACGTAGATGCATGATATATGCTGCAATAGGCTTCGTGGTAACGTATGTCGCTCTCTACCCGCTCATTGGCACACAAGCACTTTATGCTGCCTACTTCTCACACCTTATTATAAGAACAATCTATATGTCTTTCTACTACAAAAAACTATAATTTAGGTATATAACGAACACATCGCTCAAATCATAAAAAACAGCCGCAGCAGAAATCGCTGCGGCTTTTCTTCTTTATTTATTTTCAGTCTCATTGTCCTCTACTTTTTCATCTTCCTTCTTTTTACCTTTTGCTCGGAAGATTACGATCGGACTGCACATTATGAGAAACATAACGATTCCCATAATGATTACACCTACATTAGTATCCATAATTTTCTTGTTTTTAAATTCGATATAGTTACAACCGATGCAGACTTCGATACTATCGAGTCTGCTTCGGATACGTGATAATGAATAGAGCGCGACAGCCAAATATGGCTTTCTTTGCTCTTCTATCACCAAAAACAAGAAAAAGGGGAATCGATATATTGCTTTGGGAGAGAGAGCGGTATTTCCTTGTGTGAGCGCAGTGTGCTTATTGTCCTTCTGCATCTTGCCCGCTCTGCCTCACGCCCAAAAACGGCATTATGCTGCGCAGTAACAGAGCGATGTGCCACCGGCGCTTCTACCACCAGCAACACCTGCTGCTCCACCGCCTGAGGGATGTCCTCATGAGGCATAATGAAACTATTACCCTCATCAGCAGTTATAGTAGCCGATGAAAACGGAGGCGACACAGTCGCCATCAACTGCAATAATATGAGTAGAAGTTTAACTATAAGCGATGAGTGATAACGTATGTTATAATAGTGGAGAACGTCTCCGAATGTTTGGTGGTAGAGACGCTATTCTTTAGCGTCTCTCAATAGTGGAGAACGTCTCCGAATGTTCTTATGAGTCTCTATATTAGGGCTTCACCCGTTTGTTCTTTGCTCTATTCGTCCCAACCTATACCTTTGTATTTACTCAAATCCCATTCTTCGTCAACCTCGTTCATATAGATGGTATGCTGCTCTTTCTCTGTCGGCTTCGCTGTCTCCTCTTTCTCAACCACTTTCACATCAATGGGTGAATGAGAAATCTCAATAACCTGATTACATTCTTTGGTCAGTTCCGTCCAGATGATATCCTTCAGCTCTTCGAGTCCTTGATTAGCAAGCGAAGAAAACAAGCAAACAGGTATCCTGCCCGCCTCTTCATCATTTCCCCACTCAGGCGCAAGAGCAACGGCATCAGGATTATACAGCGGATGTTCTGTAAACCATATCTGCAATTTAGCTCGCGTTTCATCGTCTATCGTGTCACATTTTGAGATAGCAAGAATGCGAGCCTTACTAAGCAGTTGCGGGTTATAACGACGCAGTTCGTCAAGCAGAATATCGTACTCACGCATAATAGCCTCAGGAGTGGCAATACCGCCGTTAAGGTCGTAAGTCGTAGCAGGAACGAGGAAAAGGAGTACTGAATTGCGTTCTATATGTCTGAGGAAACGCAGTCCAAGTCCTTTGCCCTCTGCTGCCCCCTCGATGATACCGGGGATATCTGCCATACAAAACGAACGTTCGTCGTGATAACGCACTATGCCGAGTTGCGGTGTCAATGTGGTAAACGGATAATCGGCTATCTCCGGTTTTGCTGCCGACACAACGGATAGCAATGTTGATTTGCCTGCATTAGGAAAACCTACCAATCCCACATCGGCGAGAACCTTCAGTTGTAGAATCACAGACCTCTCTTGTCGGTCTTCACCCGGTTGCGCATAACGCGGAGCTTGATTGGTGGCAGTACGGAAATGCCAATTGCCATAACCACCCCTGCCACCTTTGAGGAGCACTATTTGCTCTCCGTTATTCTTTACCTCGCAGATAAACTCTCCCGTTTCGGCATCATACACCACCGTTCCGCAGGGCACTTCTACTATCTTATCCTCCCCGTCTTTGCCGAACGAGCGGGACTCACCGCCATGTCCTCCGTCACCCGCAAAGATGTGCTTTTGATACTTCAGATGAATAAGCGTCCACAGGTTTGAATTGCCGCGCAATATGATATGACCGCCTCGTCCGCCGTCTCCGCCGTCCGGACCGCCCTTAGGCACATACTTAGCGCGGTGGAAATGGCTACTGCCTGCCCCACCTTTGCCCGAACGGCAATAGAGTTTTACATAATCAATGAAATTGGTCATCAGTACATCCTATCCATCACCTCGACTATTCGCTCAAAAATCTCAGGAATAGTTCCCATGCCTTTTATACGAGCATACTTGCCAAGAGAGTCGTAATAAGCATCAACCGGCCTTGTTTGGTCATGATAAACGATCAATCGTTTCTTTATCGTTTCAATATTATCGTCAGCCCTGCCTGAGGTCTTTCCCCTCTCTATCAGACGACGAATAATCTCATGCTCAGGCACATTGATATCTATCAGAACAGCCGTTGAATCACCTCTTCTCTCCATCAATGCCTCTAACTCTTTCGCCTGCGCCAACGTGCGAGGATAGCCGTCGAAGATAAGTCCTTTGGTATCGGAAGGCAACGAGTCAATATGCTGCTCAAGAATCTGTATCGTTACATCATCCGGCACCAACTGCCCGTTACTTGTATAAGAGGAAATGAGTTTGCCGAGTTCGCTGCCTGACGCCACCTCAGCACGCATTATATCACCCGTACTCAAATGAGTTAGGTTATACCTCTCTACAATAAACTCTGATTGGGTCCCTTTACCACACCCCGGGGCCCCACATAGAATAATATTTCGCATTTTATTTTATCTTGTTTAGTCTTTTATTCATTCTAAGTGCGATAGAGGTAAGTCTTCGCCCGTAACTTCTTATTTATCACTTTATGAGCCCGATGAACTCGTCTCGCGTCCGTTGCTGATTGAACACCCCTGTAAAATCGGAAGTTACGGTTAGAGAGTGTTGCTTCTGCACTCCGCGCATCTGCATACAAAGATGCTCTGCCTCAATGACAACCATTACGCCTAACGGATTGAGAGTTTTTTGAATACACTCTTTTATTTGTGTCGTCATTCGCTCCTGCACCTGCAAGCGCCGCGCATATACATCTACCACTCTCGCTATTTTCGACAGCCCTGTTATCTTACCATTGGGTATATATGCCACATGAGCCTTGCCGAAAAACGGCAACAGATGATGCTCGCAAAGAGAGTAAAACTCAATATCTTTAACCACAACCATCTGATTATAATCCTCCTCAAAAAGAGCCGAGCGCAATATCTCCTCTGCATCCTCCGAATAGCCTTTTGTCAGAAACTGTAACGACGAAGCCACGCGATGAGGTGTACGTAATAACCCTTGCCGATGTATATCCTCACCAAGCAATTCAAGCACCTCTGTTGCACGACTCTCCAACTGACGCTGCGCTTCCAAATTGGGAGAAAAGGTTTGCATGTCCATTCTACCGCTAATTTACATATTCTTTACTCGCAAAGTTACTATATTTTTTTGATAGAACAAAATTTTAATTTTTAATTTTTAATTTTTGATTTTTAATTTTTGATTTGCTACATATTTTTAATTTTTCTTGCGGGCATTAAATAAAAGTAGTACCTTTGTGTTACGGGTATGGCAATAGTGGAGAACGTGAAGCGGCAGCACATCGCCCGATTAATGTTTCAGTCGTCATATTCACGGGAAATTTGTTATGCAAAACGATAGATACAGGCGCTTACATCGCGCAAACATAATTTTCTTCTGGCTAACGGTTGCGATGGCTATTGGTAACATCGCATATCTTGTTTTTTTAGGCACTAAGTCGTGGGAAGAGATTGCATTCCGCGGGCTGCAATATGTCGCAATGCTTATCGTGCTGCAACTGCCTCGAATTTTGAAAGTGCGGTTTCATGTTGAGGTTCCATGGCTGCTCAGCGGCACAATCGTTATTTTTTGCTTTTCATCGCTTGTCCTCGGTGACGGCTTAGACCTCTACGGCAGGCTGCCATGGTGGGACAAATTGCTCCACGCTGAGTCAGGTTTCTTGTCCTCTATGATTGCTTTCTGGCTTATTCATATCATTATGGCGGAGCATGACAAGTATATCTACATGAACAAATATTTCCTATCACTCTTTCTTGTTATTTTCTCCATCGGATTAGGTGCTTGTTGGGAAATAATTGAATTTAGCTACGATCATCTTATGGGTACTAACACTCAGCAGTTCATGCTTACCACCACCGGTTCCATCATCACCCCCGAAGATATTCCGCTTTGTGGACACGATGCCCTCAAAGATTCAATGATTGACCTTATTCTTGATTTCATCGGCGGCTTGATTGTGGCACTATACGGATTTTGGAAACACGATAAGATAATGGAGAGGTATTATAACGACAAAAAACTATTCAACAACGAGACAATTTGAAATTCGAAAATTACAAGATATTAATTATTGTCCTGCTGTCGGCATTTTGTCAGCAAAGGTTAAATGTCTTTGCAGAAGATGCGGAACCTTCCCGCACAGCGGAACGCATATTTGAGAACGATCCTCTGACGCGTGATGCCAATGTAGGGGTATTGGTTGTTGATGCTGAAACAGGTGAGATCATTGACTCCTATCGTGAAAGACACTTACTTCCGACAGCCTCTACGATGAAAGTGATAACTACGGCAACGGCACTCGAACTGCTTGGCGGGGACTACCGATGGAGTACTTTTTTAGAAACGGACGGAACAATAGAAAACGGCATCCTGCATGGTGACTTATATATCCGCGGAACGGGGGACCCTACTCTCGGGTCACAAAAAATTGGGGACAAGGCTTTCTTGCGCAAATGGGTGAAAGCGATAAAAGAACAAGGTATAACGCAGATTGACGGAGCCGTGATAGCCGATATGTCCGCTTTCGATAATGGCGATGCTCTCAATGGCGGATGGCTGTGGGAAGATGCAGGAAATTATTACGGGATGGGAGTGTTCAGTCTCAACTACTTGGACAACACGATGAATATTGTCCTACGCTCCCGTGCGATTGGAACAATAGCAGATGTCGTTTCCACCGAACCAAAGGTCGATGGCGTGCAGTTTGAAAATCATATTCGCTGCACCGAAATAACCTACGATGGTGCGTATGTACATGGCGTACCCTTTGACGATAAGCGCGTTCTGACCGGTAGCGTGCCCTCTAATCTCGGCACTTTCGGAGTAAAGGGCGACATTCCCAACCCCGGGCTGCTACTCGCACGCCATTTCGAAGGAGCATTAGAGCAGTCAGGAGTTAAGGTTAAGCAACAAGCCACATTCATCAAGGTACTGCCACCGCATAGCAAAAAGAGAACGTTACTATACGAACACACCTCTCCCGCCCTACGCGAGGTGGTAAAAGAGACCAATATCCACTCCAACAACCTCTATGCTGAAGCCGTCTTCCGTACATTAGGATTAGAACGAGGCAATAAAAAAAGTTACGAACCCGCGTCCATTCTGCACTCACGCGCCGTCGTAGAACAGTGCTGGCGACAGAGAGGTGTTAACTGGGGAACTACTATACAAATTGACGGCTGCGGGTTAGCACCCCAGAACGGCGTGGCACCGAATATGTTTGTAGGTCTGCTAAAATATATGCGGGGCTGCAATGCATACAGCGATTTCTACGACTCGCTTCCCGTTGCAGGCGAAAGCGGTACAATACGAACTTTTCTCTATGGCACCCGACTGCAAGGGAAAGTGCATGCCAAATCAGGAAGCATAGCACACCTGAGAGCATATACAGGTTATATAGAGAGAGGCAACGGCAAACAATGGATATTCTCCATAGTAGTAAATAACGGCAACGGAAAGGGTAAAGTGGTGCAAAAAACCATTGAACGCTACCTGCTCGCCATAACAGAATAAACTATATCGCAAATGACATTGAACGCTCGGAGGCGTTCTCCACTAAATGAACAAATCGTAAATAACCATGATATACCGTATTACATTTTTAAGCGATGAATCTGATAATTTTCGTCGCACCTTCGAAGCTGACGCAGATGCTTCGTTCCTCGATTTGCACAATGCCATTCTTGAGTCGGCGGGCTATCCTAATGACCAGATGACGAGTTTTTTCATCTGCAACGAGCGTTGGGAAAAAGGTCAGGAGATAACACTCATCGAGATGGACGGCAGCTATGAGTATGACAATATGACGATGGAAAACACTCGCCTGTCAGACTTACTTTTCGAACAAAAGCAACGCCTCGTTTATGTCTTCGACCCCCTGTTTGACCGCCAATTCTTCGGCTCGTTAGTTGAAATTCAAAAGGGCAATATTGCAGGCGTTAAGTGCGTTGAGTCGATCGGTAAAGCCCCCAAGCAACTTCACGCCGATGACTCTCTCACCGCAGGCTTAAAGAGTAGTGATATCGATGACCTCGACAATGATTTCTACGGTGACTCAGAATACGACATCGAAGACCTCGACAGTGAAGGTTTCCAAGACCTCAGTTTCGACGACGGCTCTATGTTCTAACTAAGTCAGAACGTTCGGAGACGTTCTCCACTATTAATGGGCAGAACCCTAAAGTGTGTTTTGTTCGCATTTAAGTCTGAACGTTCGGAGACGTTCTCCACTAACATTGAACGTTCGGAGACGTTCTCCACTTTGCGGGCAGAGACCGAAAACACGGTTACCAAAGTCTTTACGGAAAATATTTGTAATGAACCATTGGTGACAATAATTGTTAATTAGTTATTTCAAACAAGTCTCTCATAGTAATCGTCGGACCGACAGGAGTAGGCAAAACGGAGTATTGCCTGCGCTATGCTGAGCAATATTCTTGCCCTATCCTTAATGCCGACAGCCGACAGATTTATCGTGAGATACCTATCGGTACAGCGGCTCCTACCGCTGCCGAGCAGGCACGAGTGAAGCATTATTTTGTCGGAACAAAAAGCATTACCGAAGACTATAACGCGGGGATGTACGAACGAGAGGCATTAACACTGCTTGAAGAACTGTTCAAAACTCAAGATACAGTTTTAATGGCAGGCGGTGCTATGATGTACATCGACGCGGTATGTAACGGGTTAGACAATATCCCCGATATTCCGCTTACCCTACGCCGAAAAGTACAAAGCGATTATAAAGATAACGGATTAGAATGGCTGCAAGAGGAAGTCAAGAGAGTTGACACCGCCTACTTTTCGACAATGTCAGACCCCAAGAACCCTCAACGACTGATGCACGCCTTAGAGGTGTCGCTTTTCAGCGGCAAGCCTTACTCTACTTTCCGCATTGGACAGAAAAAAAAGCGACCGTTCAATATACGAAAAATAGGTCTCAACCGCCCACGACCGGAGTTATACGACCGCATCAACCGCCGCGTGGATCAAATGCTTGCCGATGGGTTACTTGAAGAAGCACGCTCCGTCTATCCGCTCAAACACTTGAATAGTTTGCAAACGGTCGGTTACAAAGAGCTATTCGACTATTTTGACGGACTAACCTCATTTGAAGAAGCCGTTCGACTTATCAAACAAAACTCCCGACACTACGCCAAGCGACAACTGACTTGGTTCAGACATGACTCGGAAATAGAGTGGATAAATTTGTAAAAAACGTGCGCACACTAAATTTTATAAGTATCCTGTAATGAAAAAATAAAAACTAAAACTTGTATAATTGGTCAAAAAGCAGTAATTTTGCGACTTGTAATTCATTCACTATGCAGATAAAACGTTCGGAGACGTTCTCCACTAACATTGCTAAATCGAGAATACTATCTCTATTCGCAATTATATCACTTCTTTTTTTTGTGTCCTGTAAAAAGGACGATGTTTCTTTTACCTATTCTCCCACAGAACCTCGGGCAGGCGAAACAATAGTATTCACTAATAATACAAGCGAAGGCGAAGAGTGGTCTTGGACGTTCGGCGACGGAACGACTTCAACCTATAAATCGCCGAGAAAAGTGTATAAGCAGCCGGGTGAATATAGCGTTATATTGAAGGTTGACAACAAAAACAGCCGTACCTATTCAGCAACTATCCGCATATACGATACCGTCCCCGCCATCACCGCTTCCGACACAACGATTCTTTATTACGAGCCTGTTACCCTAACAGCGAGCTTATACAACCCCTTCTCCTACTCACTCTCTTATACTTGGCTCCTGCCGTCAGAGGCGACAATAACGTCAGGCGACACCACCTCTGCCTCTCTCACACTCTTTTTCCGCCGACACAGCACGAAGTTGCCTGTTAGGTGCATCATCAAGCAGGGAGATATAGATTGGACTATTGATACCACCTTCTATGTTCACGATAATCCGGCACCAACGCTTATCTTTGCAGCAGATAATATCTTTTACCGCCAGCGCATATACGGCACAGGTTATGAGCAACCCACGACTGACGACTTGCTGACAAGCGCCATTGCTCACCAAACAATAGATCTTAGCCGGAACACCGACATATCCCTTGCTCTGCAAGATAGTCTGCTATTCGTCTTCCTCGGCGACACTACTCTCAGCGGACAAATATGCTTATACGACATGAGCGCAAACACCACATCTATTGTTGCCTATAACGCCTTGACTGGCAAAGGACAAACTTTCCAAAACGGCATACTGCGTGACGGACTTCTATTCTGGACTGCCGAAGATAAAGTCTATACAACTCTCTCCGACACTCGCAATGCACCTTTTTCTGCCAATGGAGCACTGCATCTCTTCTCTGCCGATGAGATAGGCTATTCGCTTACTACAGGCCGACAATCCGGCGGTTTTGACATCTATAACTCCATCTGCTTTTACGCCTACGATAACGGACTCTACCGCTTTAACTACAGCGATATAGGCAGTGGTACAACATCTGCAATCGGAGCAGTCCTGCAAGACTACAACATACAGCATTTTGCAATCGACCGCATTGCACAAAAAATATATTTCATCGGCACTACATCCTCAAAGTCTAACGCACTTTATGTTTGTAATATAAACGGAAGCAACATCGTAATGCTTGACCAAAACGCCGACGGACAAGCATTATGTGTCGATGCCAACGGCAACCGCGTCTATTGGACAACAGCAGACGGATTGTTCTGCCGTGGACTTATTCACACCCAAAATAATATCCAAGCGGGTACCCCTGAGCAAGTAAATACTATCAGCGGCATCGAAGCAGTTGTTGTTTTATAAGTAGAGAACGCCTCCGAGCGTTCAACGGTAGAGACATCCCCGGGAGGGTGTCTCTCAACAGTAGAGAACGCCTCCGAGCGTTCAATAGTGGAGAACATCTATAAATCGTGAATACAAAAATGTATATTTTTGAAACAAGTTGGGAAGTATGTAACCGCGTGGGCGGTATCTACGCCGTTCTCAGTACTCGCGCTGCTTCAATGCAGCGGATGGCAAAAGATAAAGTAATATTCATCGGTCCGGACCTGCAAGCTATATTCGGTGCGGTTGCGGCTTCAACATTCATCGAAGAGAATAACATCCTTTCAGGGTGGCGTAATGCTGCTTCTCACGAGGGATTGCATGTAAGGATAGGCCGCTGGCGCGTCCCGGGTGAACCGCTCGCCGTGCTTATTGATTTTCGCAGTCTGTACCCTAAGAAAGATAGCATCTATGCCCATGTGTGGGAGCAGTTCGGTGTACGCTCACACGCCGCCTATGGCGACTATGACGAGTCGTCGCTCTTTGGCTATTATGCGGGTGAGGTCATTTGCAGCCTTAATCGGTTTCTTAACGCTGACGAACCTGCCGTCGCACATTTCAACGAGTGGCAGACCTCTTTCGGCATCTTCTATCTAAAAGAGTACTGCCGGCGCATCGCCACTCTCTTCACCACCCACGCCACCTGCATAGGGCGGTCAATAGCAGGCAACGGCAAGCCTCTTTATGACTATTTTCACCACTACGACGGCAATCAAATGGCAGAGGAACTGAATATGGTATCGAAACACTCCGCCGAAAGAGAAGCCGCCCATAACGCCGACTGCTTCACTACCGTGAGCGACATAACGGCACGAGAGTGCGAACAACTGCTCGACAAAAAGCCGGATATAGTAACACCAAACGGCTTCGAACCCGATTTCGTGCCAAAAGGTACTGACTTTACACGCAAACGCAATACGGCGAGAAAAGCACTGCGACATGTAGCAGAAGAGGTGTGCGGATACTCGCTGCCCGAAGATACACTCTTCGTTTGCATATCAGGCAGATTTGAATGGAAGAATAAAGGCATAGATGCCTTCCTGCATAGCATTCAACGCCTGAGCGATATGCAACCAAAGCGCACCATCGTAGCCTTTATGATGATACCCGGTTGGCAAAGCGGACCTAAATTTGCGCTTGGTAAAGATGACCACTGGACAACCCACCGCCTCTGCAACTACACGGCAGACCCCGTAATACGTATGTTCCAGCAACTCGGACTATGGAACATACCATCCTCTCGCGTCAAGGTAGTCTATGTACCCTCGTATCTCAACGGCGATGACGGCATCTTTAACCTCTCCTACTACGACATCCTTATCGGTATGGACGCAACTATCTTCCCCTCATACTACGAGCCGTGGGGATACACCCCCTTAGAGTCTGCCGCCTTCCGTGTTCCTACAATAACCACCAACCTCTCCGGCTTCGGTCAATGGGTAGAGAGTCACAAAGGAGCAGATGCCGACATAGAACACGGCGTGGAAGTAGTGCCGCGCACCGACTCCAATTGGAACGATATGATACAACATATAGCAAGCGCACTCTATCGCTTTGCACAGATGAACGATAACGAGATAAAAAAAGCGAGAAAAGGTGCTGCCGATACCGCCGAAAAAGCAGAGTGGAAACACTTCTTCAAATACTACGAACAAGCCTACCAAATAGCACTAAATAAATCGAATACTCCTAAATCGTAAATAATAATGGCTTACACTCGCGACTCACTTATACGAGGAACGATAATCATTATCGTGCTTGTCGCACTATATTTCCTTGTGCGCCGACTGGGCGATGTGCTGCTGCCTTTCTTCATCAGCATACTGATTGCCTATCAAATGGTACCTCTCGTCAGTTTCTTTCAGTACAAATGTCGCCTGAAAAATCGAACCTTATCCGTATTCATCTCCTTATTCGTAGTGATAGGGGTGATAATAGGTGCAATAGCAATCGTCGTTCCTCTCATTGTAAAGGAGATATCTACTCTCAGCATCTATATTCAAGAATTTGTGCAGAACTTCAATGCCTCCGACTGGATTAGTCCGGAAATGGAGCAATATATAGAAAGTGCCATTTCTTCGATGGATGTCAATGCTATACTACATAATAGCGATGTTAGGGCAGCGATAGAGAAGATTGCACCCACTCTCTGGTCGTGGGTAACAGGCAGCATGGATATGCTGAGCGGGATATTTGTTATCTTCGTCTGCCTTATGTATATCTTCTTCATCCTTCTCGACCACGAGCAGATCGCCTCATCTTGGTCGAGCCTCATTCCGCAGCGATATAGAGGCGGGGCAGAGATGATGATGAAAGACTTCGAAAGCGGTATGAGTGCATACTTCCGCGGACAAGCATCAATAGCAGCCATTGTAGGAATACTCTTTGCAATCGGATTTCAAATTATAGGTCTGCCTATGGGTATCGTCATGGGACTTATTATAGGTGCCCTCAACTTCGTGCCTTATATGCAGACACTCGGTATCCCCTTCTGCATCCTGCTTGGTATCCTGCAATCTGTAGAAACAGGGCGACCGCTGTGGATAGTGCTGCTCTGCATAGCAGCAGTATTCGTGGTCGTTCAGGTGACGCAAGATATGATTCTTACTCCAAAGATTATGGGCAACGTAACGGGAATGAACCCCGCCTTGATGCTCCTCACACTCTCTATCTGGGGCTCTCTTCTCGGTATTATAGGTATGATCATCGCACTCCCCGTCACCACCCTACTCGTTTCATACTACAAACGCTTTATACTACACGAGTAGCAACATAGTTGCGGACTCTGCCCGCACTGTAACTGTAAACTATAACTATCATGAAGAAATTTTTCCTTACCCTTATGGCAGCGGCACTCCTCTTGCCTTCTGCCGAAGCAATCATCAAGGTTCACACTATTGGTGACTCCACCATGGAGACTTACGACGAGAACGCTACCGACAAGCGCGGCTGGGCTACTTACCTCGGTGCTTTCTTCGACGCAAACTACGTAACGGTCAATAACCGCGGCAAATCCGGCTGCTCAAGTCGCACCTTCTACACCGGTGCCGCTCAATGGGGCACCGTACCGCAGCAGTTCGCTGCCGGCGACTACCTTATCATCCAGTTTGCCCACAACGATGAGAAGAACAACGGCATGGACGTGGATACGCTCAATGCCTACTATACCTCTATTGGTCATGCACTCGAGACTGACTTGCGCGGCACCCATCCGCAGACCACTTACAAGGCATACCTGCGTAAATACATCAACGAGGCGCGTGCGGCTCAGGTCAATCCTATCCTTATGGCACCGGTGGCACGCAAGTACTTCAGCGGCAACACCATCCGTCGTAGCGGGTTGCACGACCTGGGTGATAAGTTCTGGTGTATAGAGAACGGCGTGCTCAACGAGACGGCCTCTGTGCCCGCCTCAGACCACTCGATGGACTACGTGCAGGCTATGCGTGAAGTGGCTCAGGAGATGAACGTGCCTTTCCTCGACATGACCACCGCCAGCGCAGAGATTTACCTGCAATATGGTGAGGCACAATGCACCGACCTACTATTCTGTCAGGGCGATAACACCCACTTCGCCACGATGGGTGCTAACCTCATCGCTCGCCGCGCGGCTCAGATGATTAAGGACTCTATCCCCGCGTTGGCGCCGTATGTGGATATACCTACCACTATCACTGCTAACCCCACGGCTATCGAGATGGGCGAGACCTACTCGGGTATGGCGGTTAAGCGCGAGGTTCTGTTCACCGGCTTTGGTCTGGAGCCCTCTACGGGTACTGTCAGCCTCACGGCTTCCGGCGACGTACAGATATCGCTCACGGGCGAGGACGACTCGTATGCCGCCGGGCAGCAGGCGCAGTACGAGGGTTCCACACTCTTCCAACGCGTCTATATCAAGGCTTCCTATAGCAGTGAGGGCAATCAGCGCGATTCCATCATCGCCACTAACGGCGACCAACGTGTAGCTGTTTATGTAACGGCATCGGTTATCTCTCTTGCCGGCGGTTCACCCGTCAAGGCAACGTGGGAACTGCATGCTATGCCGTCCGCTAATCCGCTGGCTGCGGAGACAGAAGGACCGGTCTCCGGCGAGATGACGATGAGCCTGATGCAGGCTAACTCCATCGTGACAGATGTTGATATCAATGGTAATACCGGTGATAACGTAATTCGTTTCCACAACGCCAATGAGTCCGGAGTTAAGACCAACTGGCCTACCGATGAAATCGACGAAAACGCGTCCCGCTATATCGACTTCGCAGTCACGGCACCATCCACGATGGAACTGCGTATCACACGTATCGCTATGCTGTTAGGTGCATACTCCACCTCGGCGATGAAGATTCATATCAATACAGGCATTGGCGTCAATTTCACCGATGTACACACAATCTACGAGGCTTCGCAGACAGCACTACCTAATAAGGCAATGAATGAGATATACCTCACCGTGACCCTAACCATCCCTGCGGGCGAGACGCTGCATGTGCGCCTGCTGCCGTGGCATGAGCACACATCGGGTAGCGGTAAGTATATCCTCGTTCGCGATGTTGTGATTGAGGGTATGGCGATGCCTGAGAGTGAGACCAACGTGGACGAGGCGGCAGCAGAGCAGCCTGTGGCACAAAAAGAACTCCGCAACGGAGAGATACTCATCCATCGCGGAGCTCAAATCTTCGACCTCTATGGTCGTCGGCGTTAAGTGGAGAACGTCTCCGAACGTTCATTGGTAGAGACATCCCGGGAGGGTGTCTCTCAATAGTGGGGAGCGGCTTGTTGATTCTCTGATGTGGGAAACTTTAGTAAATTAGAGGCAAATATATTCTAATTCCATCCTATGAACCAAAACATTACAATACCATCTGCCGATAGTGAACTGACTAATGCAGTGCAAGTGATTAAAGATGCTATCCTGCAAAGTCAGCAACGAGCATTACAATCTGTCAATCAAGAGCAGTTAGCCCTTTACTATGGCATAGGCAAGTTTATCTCCTCCAATACGCGCAATAAGAATTGGGGAAAAGGTTTTATAGAAGCCGTTAGTGAGCAGTTGCGCAAAGAGATGCCGGGACTGCGAGGTTTTTCTTCTCGCAACCTGAAGAATATGCGTATGTTCTATGAGCAATGGGAACAAATTGAGCAACATAATTCGGCAGATGAAACTGCCAAAATGATGCTAAATTCGGCAGATGGAACTGCCGAATTGGTAAATGCTGACAACCAACCGCTTATCTCAACCAACAAATTGCCGGAGGTTAGATTTGCCATTGACGCAGATTTCCCCATAGCGGCATTTATGAGCATTGGTTTCTCACACCATATCGCAATCATTTCACAAGCAAAAACCTACGGAGAGCGGTTGTTCTATATCCAATTTGCATACGACACCAAAGTTAAGGTGGACGATTTGACAAAATTGATTGAAGAAGATTTGTATCACCATCGCGGTAACCTACCCAACAACTTTAAGAAAACCATACCTGATCAATTACAGGCGTTTCGCACGATAACGATGTTTAAGGATGAATATCTGTTAGATTACATCAATACAGAGGAGTTGTTTGTCCGTGATAAAGACCGCGATGAAAAAGTTATTGAACAGGGTATCATAAATAATGTCAAGAACTTCATTATGACATTCGGCAAAGACTTTACTTTTGTCGGTAATCAATATCACTTGGAGAAATTTGGAGTTGAGGAATTTCCTGATTTGTTGTTCTACAATCGCGAATTGTCTGCGCTCGTCTGCGTAGAACTCAAAGATGGTCCTTTCAAAACCGCCTATCTTGGGCAATTGGCAGGGTATCTGAAAATCTTGGATGACGAGGTGCGTAAACCGAATGAAAATCAGTCAATAGGCATCCTTTTGTGCAAAAGTGCCAACAAGAAATTTGTCGAGTATGTTATTCAAGATTACGACCGCCCGATGGGAGTTGCCACCTATAAAACTTCGGCAGATATGGATGAGCATCTGAAGAAATTACTTCCACCAATCGAAGAATTAGAAAAACTATTATAAATTCCACTTACGCACAAAACGAATATAGTGGAGAACGTCTCCGAACGTTCATACTATAGTGGAGAACGTCTCCGAACGTTCAACCCTAAACTTCCATCGCTAACAAAAGGAGAGTACCAACCCATCGGGTTCGGTACTCTCTATTTAAAATGCAACGCTCGGGAGGCGTTGACCACGCATAGAAATACCTGTTCTGCCATTTAGTTTTGCCGAATATCGTACCTAATTCTTCCATTACACCGACTGCTAACCGGGAAAACAGAATTAACGAAACAATCAAAACATACCACAATATGAACGATTTTATGTATCATATACCGACCAAGGTATATTTCGGGAAAGACCAGTTGCATCATCCGGGCGAGGAACTCAAGCAGTACTGCACGCGTGTGCTGATGACCTACGGCGACAGTTTGTATAAGCGTTGGTTCAATAGTTATCCACACCACGACAAATTGACCATCCAAGCTGAGGAATTGAATTTTGAAGGATATATTGTCTATATCGGTATGATTTTGCGGAACGACAATCCCTATTACAATGAACTATTAGATACGTATAAGGCATTTGTAGAGCGTGCTAATACCATCTACAACATTCAGCCCAAATGAACCCCAAAATCCTATGCAACCAATTGAAAATAAGCAAATTACCCCCCCCCCATACGAATGGGCGCGAGGTAAGCAAAAACAACACGTTCGCAGCGTTATAGACGGTGTGCACTAATCGTGCGCGCCGTCTTTTCGTATGTATGGATAGCGGAAGGGTATAGCAAGGGTATAGTAACCCTGAAGCGGAACAGGCGCGACGCAGCCGCACGATCTTTGACATATTGGATTACCGAAAATTACGGACGGAGGGTGCCAATAGGTACGACCCAAATGCCGTCTTGCGGACGGCAGTAACTATATTCACCGACGGCGGTCAGTACCATCATAAACGATGGACGAGGCATCTTGGTGTCATCTATTCTGTTTGATACTTTCTGCAGGGTCTTGGCAGCTTGGTCTATTGCATCATTGCCGCCTAACTTGATTTCTATCAGCGCATAACTGCCGTTACGGCGATGCAGTACGGCGTCGCATTCCAGGCCGTCAGCTTGGCGGAAATGATACACCTCCCCTTGTAAGGCATCTGCATACACGCGCAAATCCCGCACAGCCATTGTTTCAAACAAGAGCCCGAGTGTTTGCAAATCGTTTGTCAGGTCGTTCGGACTGATATGCAATGCACCCGTAGCAATGCTCGGATCGATGAAGTAGCGTGTATCTGACGACTGTATAGCTGTTTTGCTTCTGAGATTAGGATTCCACGCGGTCATGTCTTCTATCACGAACAAACTCTTTAGGGCGTTCACATAATCAGCAATGGTCTCGTAACTGATGTCCTGGTTGTCGTTATTTTTGATGTCGTTGCTTAGTTTCTGGAAACTGACTGCCGCTCCTTGGTGACGAGCGTAGGAGCGTAGCAGCAAGCGGGTTCGCTCGCTATTGCGGTTCACATTGTCCACACGATGAATATCCACCTTGTAGATAGCTTCGTAATAGTCGATAGCCTCGTCTAGTGCTGTACTCCTGCTTAGGAAAGTGGCACGTGGCCATCCTCCACGGCAGATAAGATAAACTATATCCTCGATGGTCAGACTGCTGTTTTGCGGTGGCATTTCCTTTCCGGCAAACAAATCGTCCATGCTTACTGACCCATTGCTTTCACCGGACTCCCATAGGCTCATGGTACGCATTCGAATACGACCGATCCTGCCTGTCCCGCTATGATGGGTGCTGTTGGGATCAAGAGGCATGCTGCTGCCGGTTAGTAGAAACTGCCCTTCGTTGCCTCGTCTGTCCACCTCCGAGCGTATCATGTCCCATATCGGCGGCATCAGCTGCCATTCGTCAATCAAACGTGGCGTATCACCATTCAGTAGTATATCCGGATTGACTTGCAAGGCTGTCTTTGCATTGGCGAGAATAGCACTATTTCCTAAGTCCAGCACACTACGTGCAAACTGCTCTGCCGTTGTGGTCTTACCGCACCATTTGGGACCTTCTATCAGGATAGCACCTTTGCCTTGTAAACAACGCTCTAAAATGATGTCTGCAATGCGTTTTTTGTACGCTCTTTCCGTTGCCATATTGTTGTTGATTGAAATCCGGGTGCAAAGGTGGTAAAAATAAATGATATACACAAATTATTCCGCAACTTTTTACGATTTTATTCCGCAATTTTACACAAAATCACTCCGCAATTTTAGAATTTAGTGCAATTCGGTAATCCAAAGCAGACTACCGCTGTTTTACACCTCTCTTTTCATCGGAGTTACAAGAAGACTTATACACTAAACATCCCAAGGACGAAGCAGACCTGCAAGAGCGCGAACGCAATCCTCGCCATCTGGCAACTCGTTTGATGTTTTGTGATTTATTGAATAGCTAAATCTAAATGCCCCATTTCCTCACATATAACCCCTGCAAACTCCATACAAACCGCGCTGATTCGCCACGAATAAGCGGGGAAACCTGGGGGGATTCGCAGAACTTGATTTAGCAAAATACTATTTTACCTGCTTTATAGCGGTGCTCACACTATGTGGGTGCCGCTTTGTCGTTTGTATCCCCTTATCCCTTCTAAGATAGCGTAAGCGGTGTAGGTCGTCTAGGATAACCAGTAGACAACAAAAACCAACATACAATTAACTTACTAAACTTTCCCACATCTCATTAAATGGCGTTTGAGACGCAGGGAGTATATGTAAATTGTTTATTTATAGGATATTTTGATTTGCCATTTGTATCAAAAATCCTGTTTATTCGTTCTGTACGTATTGATTATTTTGAGA
>CAKZZM010000189.1 GCA_937885465.1 uncultured Bacteroidales bacterium | reverse complement strand
TGCGGCACGTTAAATAATTAAAAGACAGACTTACGAGCAAAAATCGTGAGTCTGTTTTTTTTGTGCCTCATAGCAGAGAAAATCCGCCAAACTTGGCGGATGCATAAGGCAAGGGAGACAAAAAAAGAATAGTATGAGACGTTTTGTTATGCGCGTATGCAGGAAAAGCAGTAATTTTGCACTCGGAATTTGATTAACGCCATGAAAAAAGTTCACGTATCTTCTATCCTGTTATCCGTTATTCTGACGCTGTGGGGATGCAATATGCAAGCACAGACTCTGAGCGAGACGGTGGGACAGCACTTCCGAATCGGTTGTGCGGTCAATAATACGATTGTGCAAAATCCGCAGTCGGCGGCTCACAAGCATGTGTGTAACCAGTTCAACTCCGTGGTGGCGGAGAACTGCATGAAAGCGCAGTTCCTCTCACCGGCAGAGGGTGTGTGGAACTGGAGCGAGGCCGATGCGTTTGTGGCGTTCGGCGAGCGGAACGGGATGCAGGTGATCGGGCATTGCCTCATCTGGCACTCGCAGACCGCCGACTGGATGTTTGTTGACCAAGACGGCAAAGAGGTCTCACGGGAGATACTGATCCAACGGATGCATTGGTATATCCGCACGGTGGTAGGGCGTTACAAAGGCCGTATAGCCGGATGGGATGTGTGCAACGAGTGTTTTGAGGACGACGGCACGCGGCGGCAGAGTCCGTGGCAGCGTATCATCGGTGACGATTACATCGAGTTGGCATTCCGTTTTGCGCACGAGGCAGACCCCGATGCCGAACTCTATTACAACGACTACTCCATGTCCGTTCCCGCCAAATACGAGGCGGTGTGCCGCATGGTCAGCGATCTCAAGAAGAAAGGTCTGCGCATCGACGCGGTGGGTATGCAGAGCCATAACGGACTGACTTGGCCGAAATTGTCCAACTACGACCGTGCGATAGATGCGATAGCCGCTACGGGTGTGAAGGTCATCATCTCCGAGCTGGATCTGAATGTGCTGCCGAACCCCGATACGTTCTCCGGCGCCGAGGTGACCCAGTTCTACGAATACACACCTGAGCTGGACCCGTATGCCAAGGGCATGGACCGCACGACGGAGGACCTGATCGGCGAGCGTTGGCAGGCGTTCTTCCTGCTCTACCGCCAGCACGCGGAGCAGATAGCCCGTGTGACCTTCTGGGCGGCAGGCGATGCCGACTCATGGCTCAACGACTGGCCTATCCCCGGTCGTCATGCTTATGCCACACTCTTCGACCGCGACTACAACCCCAAATCGGTGGTGAAGGAAATCATCAAGATGTACGAGGGACAGATGTACCGCTATCGCTATGTACGAAGGACAAAGGACAAATAAAATGAGCGATAAAATGGCAAACAACAAATGGTTGACCCGCATCGGCTTCGGTTCCGGTGATTTGGCGCAGAATCTGATTTATCAGACCATCTGCATGTACCTGCTGATTTTCTACACGAACGTCTATGGACTGGAACCGTCCAAGGCGGCGTTTATGTTCCTTATCGTGCGCATCGTGGATGTGCTGTGGGATCCGCTGGTAGGTACCTTCATCGACAAACACACGCCTCGCTGGGGCAAGTACCGTTCGTACCTCGTGCTGGCGGGAGTGCCGCTGACGGGCTTTGCGGTACTGTGTTTCTGGAGCGGCTTCTCGCCCTCGTTAGCATACGCATACGTTACCTATGTGGGTATGTCAATGCTCTATACGTTGATTAACGTGCCTTACGGTGCGCTCAACGCCTCGCTGACGCGTGACACGGACGAGATCACCGTCCTTACCTCGGTGCGTATGTTCATGGCGAACATCGGCGGTCTGTGTGTGGCGGCAGGTATTCCCGCTATCGTGGCATGGCTCTCGCCGGACGGGCAGATTCATTCGCAGGCTTCCGCCAACGCGTGGTTCTGGACGATGGCTATCTATGCCGGAGTGGGACTGGCGTTGCTCTTCTTTTGCTTTTTCACCTGCAAGGAGAAAGTGGTGATGAATGCGGAGGAGACCAAGAACGTGAAGGTCAGCGACCTGTTCACGGAGTTCAAACGCAACCGTCCGCTGCGGGTGTTGGCGTTCTTCTTCATCACCGCGTTTGCCATGATGGCGGTGGGCAACTCCGCAGGGTCGTATTATATGATTTACAACGTACACGGCACGAGTGCGGACATGTCGCTGTTCATGGCATTAGGCTCGGTGCCTGCGTTCATCTTCATGCCGCTGGTACCGGCTATCAAGAAGCGATTGGGCAAGAAGCGGATGTTCTATACCTTCCTTTCCGTGGCTGTCTTCGGCATGGCACTGCTGTATATCGTCTCGATGGTACCGATACTGAAGACGCAATTATGGATTGTCTATATCGCCCAGTTCGTCAAATCGACCGGTGTCATCGTGTCAACGGGCTACATGTGGGCACTGGTGCCTGAGGTTATCTCGTACGGCGAATACACCTCCGGCAAACGTATTGCCGGTATTGTCAACGCCCTCACCGGTATCTTCTACAAAGCCGGTATGGCGTTGGGAGGCGTAGTGCCCGGACTCGTGCTCGCCTGGACAGGCTTTGACCAGAACAATACCCTGAGCCAGTCGCCCTTGGCGGAGCAGGGTATCCTCTGGTTAGTATGTGTTATACCCGCTATGCTCCTGCTGCTCGCTATGTGGATCATCTCCAAATACGAATTGACTGACGAGCGCATGGATGAGATCAACGATGCCCTGGCAGCAAGAGAACAATAAATAAGTACGAAGGACTAATGTACGATGTACGAAGGATTTACGAAGGAGGTTAAGGACTAAGGCTTAAATCGTAAATTACCGCGAATGCAGAAAATCGTACATCAATCGTAAATCGTAAATCGTAAATCGTTAAATCGTAAATACAAAAATGGAACCTCGTTACATTTTTAATGATGACTTTATGGCAGATCCGTCTGCGCATGTGTTTGAAGGCAAGTTGTATATCTATCCGTCGCATGACATAGATGCTCATTCCTCCGAGAACGACAACGGCGACCACTTTATGATGCGCGACTACCATGCGCTGCGGCTCGATGATGTGGAGCATGGTCAGGCTGTCGATTGCGGCAAAGTGCTTGACCTCGATGATATCCCATGGGCAAGCAAACAGCTCTGGGACAATGATGTGATAGATAAGAACGGACGTTATTATATGGTTTTCTCTGCCAAGGACAAATGCGGCATTTTCCGTCTTGGCGTAGCTGTAGCCGAGCGTCCCGAAGGACCGTTCATTCCCGAAGCAGACCCCATACGCGGTTCGTACAGCATTGACCCCTGCCTCTTCAAGGACAATGACGGTGAGGTTTATTGCGTCTTCGGAGGTATATGGGGCGGACAACTGCAATGCTATCGTAACAACGAACTGATTGAGAACCCTGTGTTGCCCAAAGGCACGGAACACTGTATCTGTCCGCGTATAGCCAAGATGAGCGACGACATGCTGCAGTTCGCCGAGACACCGCGCGAGATAGAGATGCTGGACGCAAACGGTAACCGGATGCTGGCGGAGGATATCTGTCATTTCTTTGAAGCCTCATGGATGTACCGCGATGGCGATACCTATATCCTCATGTACTCCACCGGTGACACCCACCGTATCTGCTACGCCGTCGGCGATAACCCTTATGGTCCCTTCCGGTACAAAGGTACATGGCTGGAACCCGTGGCAGGGTGGACAACCCACGGCTCGGTGTGCTTCTGGGGCGGCAAACGCTACCTCTTCCACCACGACAGCGTCCCCTCCGGCGGTGTGACATGGCTGCGGTCGCTCAAAGTAAAAGAAATATAATAAAGTACGAAGGACAGATGTACAATGTACAAAGGGACGGCATACCGAAATCCCGGCTTACCGACCTCGAAATACCGACATACCGAAATACCGACATTCCGAAATACCGACATTCCGAAATCAATCGTACATCGTAAATAGTCAAATCGTAAATAGTTAAATCGTAAATTATGAATTACCTTTTAGGTATCGACCTTGGTTCCAGTTCGGTCAAGGTGTCGTTAGTCAATCACGAGACAGGTGCTATCGTCGGTTCAGCGCATTATCCAGAGACGGAAGCACCGATCAAAGCCGTTAAAGCAGGTTGGGCAGAACAGTCTCCTGAAGACTGGTACAATTATGTCCGCGAAGCACTGCGTCTGCTATGGGCACAAACTAAAATACGTTCGGAGGAAATAGGCTGTATAGGAATCAGTTATCAGATGCACGGACTGGTCTGTGTGGATGCGGAGGGCAAGGTGCTCCGCGATGCTATTATCTGGTGTGACAGCCGTGCTACACAGTACGGCACCAACTTCACCGCCGGCAAACTGCGGTGGGTCAAGGATAACGAACCCGATATCTATGCCCGCACGGCGAAAATCATGCTGCCGGGCGATTATATTGCTTACCGCCTCACAGGCGAGATACTCACTTCCGAGAGCGGTTTCAGCGAGATGTACTGGGATGACGCACTCGGGCTTGACCGCGCCAAACTGCCGACCATCGTACCCTCGTTCTCCATGCAGGGTCGTGTGACTGCCGAAGCTGCTGCTGACCTCTCTTTAGCGGAAGGTATTCCTGTTGCCTATCGCGCCGGTGACCAGCCCAATAACGCCCTCTCGCTCAATGTGATGCGCGAGGGGGAGATAGCCGCTACGGGTGGCACATCGGGTGTCGTCTATGGTATCACGACGGGCAAAGAAGAAGACCCGCTCGCGCGTATCAATAATTTCGTGCACGTGAACGGTCTCACGGGTATCTTGCTCTGCCTCAACTGCACGGGCATCCTCAATGCGTGGATGCGCCGTACGGTAGCACCTGAAGGTATCTCGTACGCCGAGATGAACTCCCTGATGGAGACAGTTCCCGTCGGAGCCGAAGGCATCTCTATTCTGCCGTTTGGCAACGGAGCCGAGCGAATGCTCCAAAACCGAGAGGTGGGCTGCTCTATCCATGGTATCAATTTTAACCGTCATACCAAGGCACATCTGCTTCGCGCCGCACAGGAGGCGATTGCTTTCTCCTTCGCCTATGGCATCGAAATCATGCAGCAGACAGGAGTGAAAGTTCAGACTATCAAAGCCGGTTATGCCAACCTCTTCCTCTCGCCGCTCTTCCGCCGCACGCTCT
>CAKZZM010000188.1 GCA_937885465.1 uncultured Bacteroidales bacterium | reverse complement strand
ATGTAGCTTTGTGCGGCATTACGGAGGATGAACTACACACCTGTTTGGCAGACCATATAGCGCAGTTGGCTCAGGCACGAGGGTGGACCATTGAGGAAACATATAAGGCACTGAAAGCCAATTATGACGGCTACCACTTCAGCAAACGAAATATGGTGGATGTATATAATCCGTTCAGCGTACTCAATGCTATCAATAGCCAAGAGTTGGATAATTTCTGGGCATCGTCGGGTGCGACTACTATACTTACTAAGTTCGTGCCGGATTTGGTGGAGCGTATCAACGATTATGCCGATAACTACTTGATTGACCGATTTACATTAGAGACATCAGACATAACAACCAATGAATATGGGTTGTTTATGTATCAGTCGGGTTATCTGACCATCAAAGACTTCAATGATTTTTCCTATACGCTTTGTTTCCCGAACGAGGAAGTTCGTCAAGCTTTGTATAAGATGGTACTTCCGTCTGTAATGCTTCGTGACACAGGTGAGTTGCGTTCCACACAAGTGCGTTTGGCAATGGCGTTAAGTACCGGCGATGTTCCCTCTGCTTTTGCTTTACTCAAAGCGCAGGTGGCAGATGTGCCGTACTCGAACATTAAATATGCTGAGCGTGTGATGCATATTGAGGAACGGTATCGACTGATTATAACTATTATTCTGCGTGCTTTGGGATTCTGCGTTGAGGTAGAGCGTATGCAGGCAGGCGGCAGACCCGATATAGTGCTTTATACACCAAAGTTCACCTATATCCTCGAACTCAAAACGGAGAGCAATGGTGGTGTAGCAGCAGCCGCACAACAAATTCGCGACAGGAATTATATTGAACCGTTCTTGCAGGGTACGCATCAGTGTAAGCGGTCTTCGAATGCGGCTACCGGGAGCGCAGGCGTCTCGCCTGCGGAGGATGGAAAAACTGACATCTTGCCTGCGTCATCATCGTCGGACACCACCGCAGCCGAGACGGCTGCGTACCCCGAAGTCATCGCCCTCGCCATCGCTGTGCAGGATGAAGGTAAAGGATTGATGGAGTACGAGAGTGTTGAAATACGGTAGAGACACGGCGGCAGCCTGTCTCTCAAAAGGACGAAGGACGGATGTGCAGTTTTTGTCATCTAACTACACATTTCATTTGCATATATGCTTAAATGGCATTAACTTTGCAGCGAAATTAAATAGAAGTGTTATGAAACAGGTTCACATGGGCGGATATTCGATTGTTATCCCCGAAAACTATGTACACCGCGTCAAGGTGAGCCGCATAAAAGGTTCACAAGATGTTAGACTTGAACTTACCGAAGGAGAGCAATCTGCTGCTGTTGCCGGTACTTTTGCGCAATACCCCTGTTGGGAAAGCGACTTACACTAAACTCGCACTATGGGACACAGGTGCAGAGATGTCCGGCGTAAGCGAAGAACTGGCGGCTTGGCTTCAGTTGGAGTCACGCGATGAGGGTATGTATATGCAGTCTGCATCGGGAACGGTCTCTGTCAAAGTGGCTAATTGCCAAATTGAATTCCCATCGGGCGAAGTATTTGAACAGGATGTGTTGGTTCTTCCTACTAATGATACACCTGTCATTTTAGGTTTGGATATTATTAAGCAAGGCTTCTTCTCCCTCAAGCCCGAAGAGGGCAGTTTGCATTTTCATTACGAACTGCCATGATTATTATGTCTGTTCAACGAGCATATAATCAGCAAATTCCCCCCCCTATCGGGATTTAGAGGATCTTCGCAACGAAACACCA
>CAKZZM010000187.1 GCA_937885465.1 uncultured Bacteroidales bacterium | reverse complement strand
ATATTGACTTCTAATTTCTTGCACCATACGTCAGCCGCTGTATCTTCAGTTTCGTGGAGATGTATAAGAAATTAGAAGTCAATATGCCCGAACTGCGTCCGCTGACCGACGAACAGAAGCGCACGTTAGCACAAGGATTGGGTGCCATCGCCCAGAAGCATGGCTTATACTTGCAAACATGCGCTACACGCGAGGACTATGAGGCGTTTGGTATTCATCGCAGCGGATGTATGACAACGGAAATCTTCAGCGAGGCTTTAGGCTTGCATTTCAAACACCATGCACACAAAGGCAACCGCCTTGGATGTGCATGTATGGAGAGCCGGGGATTAGGCGATTACAACTCCTGCCCGAACGGCTGCCGGTATTGCTATGCAAACAAAGACCATGCGAAAGCGTTGGAGAACTACCGTCTCCACGACCCCAATTCTCCGTTGCTGCTGGGGCATGTGCAGAAAACGGACACCATCAAACCCTCCGTCCAGACCTCCATGCTCATCAAAAACGAACCGACATTATTTTGAAACTAAATACCAACTAATATGATACGCTTAAATTGCTTTTTTCAAGCCGCAGATGCGGCGAAGTACAAAGACGCGCTACGCGCGGCAGTAACTCTGACCGAGAAATCCCGCAACCATGCCGGTTGCATCGCATACGACGTATTCCAAAGCGCGACCCGCTCGGATGTGTTTATGATTTGCGAAACATGGGCAGACCAACCATCTCTTGATGCCCACTCCGCCACACCGGAGTTCAAGCAACATGTCACAGAGATGGAAGCCTGCGGCCAACTGAAACTCGAACGCTTTGAGTTCTGATGATCATACGCGGAATCCATAGCACAAAGCCGAAGTAGTAGGAGTAAGTTTTAGTTATACTTGCAAGATGAATTACTGGAATAAAGTAGCGCATATTTATAATTTCACCCGTCTCGAAGAGCGTGAGGCTTACGAGCAGATGTATGCACACATACGCACTGCCATACAAGGCAAAGAGGTGCTGGAACTGGCGACCGGAACAGGTATTATTGCCTTTCATACAGCAGAAGCCGCACATTCCTATTTGGCGACAGATTATGCAGAAGAGATGCTGCGTGTAGCCAATAACGACAAGCAATTCAACCGATTGAGAGCCAAAGGTGTCAACTTGCGTTTTGAGCAGGCTGATGCAACATGTCTGCCTTACGAGGACGGGCAGTTTGATGTTGTGCTTATCGCCAATGCCCTGCATATCATGCCTGACCCCGATGCTGCCATTAGCGAGATAAAACGTGTGTTGCGTCCTGACGGCATGTTGATTGCACCGACATACGTACATGGAGAGAATACCCTGCGGCAGCGGCTGAAAGCGCGACTGATGGCTCTGACTGGTTTCCGTGAATATGCACATTGGACAGAGACTGCGTACCATGATTATTTGCAGTCACATGGGCTGACCGTTGCACACCATGCCCTGCTACCCGCCTCTTTCCCGCTGGCTTATACGGAATGTTATTCTATTTCGTCCGCATTTAATGCGGACATCAACTCTGCCGAGAAAGCTTCGTCTGTTTCAGGCGGATAGTATCCGCCGCTCCTTTCTTGGCAGTTTCAAGGCAATATGATTGCCCGCCTGC
>CAKZZM010000186.1 GCA_937885465.1 uncultured Bacteroidales bacterium | reverse complement strand
TGACATCGAGCAAGGTGATGCGCTCTTGCCAAATCTGTATCATCGTCTGATTGAAGGCGAGGATGTACTTTTGGCGAGCCTCTTGCGCTTGGGTGGCTGTGACTTGTGGTGATGTTTGGGCGGTACCGGGCATAATTCGGATAATTTGTGAGAAATTCGGATGTTTATACGAAATTATCATCGTACTCGGGCGAGAAGATGCGGTCGTAGTCCTCGCTGATGAGCGGCGTGCGGAGCGAGGTGAACTGCCACTCGAACTTGACGGTGTTGCTCTCTCCGGCGTTGTCGGAGATTTTCAGTTCGTAGTCCTTGATGAGTATGGGATATTCGGTGCCGTCAATGAGTACGGCTGTGAAGTGCGAGGTCAGGAACTCCCCGAAACGGCGTGCTTCAGCGCGTTGGAGTGCAGGCGTTTGTTCTTCGTAGGAGCGTGTGTGGGTGATGTCGTACTGCGTGAGCGTGTCGCTGCAAACGGCTGTGCTGCTTTTTGTTTCGGTCTTCTCCGTGCGTGCCGTGGGTACACAGATGTACTCGCGGCAACCGTAGGCATTGCGGAACACGAACTGCCGCACTATCGTTTGTTCGGCTACGAAGAAACGTGCCGTGCGGCTGCCTTGTTTGAGGGAATAAGAGAGAATTACTGCCCCTTGCGGAATGACCGGTGCAAACATCTCACGAATGGCATCGGGCGAGGAGATGACATACGATATACCATATCCGGCACGACCTCCGGCTATCATGGAGTAAGTACCGAGCGTGCCGTCCGGATTGCGATAGACTACGGAGTAAGTGATGGTGCGCACGGTGTAACCCCCGGGCGAACCGAAGCCTGCGAAGTATGGTAGTTGGTCGTTCGCACCGAGATAGACGAGGCGCGTGAGGTAGTTGGTGATGTAACTCGAAGAGGCGAGGTCAGCGGCAGAGCGTACGGGTTGCTGCTTGCAGTAGATGACGGCGTATGTCTCTTCGAGGGTGTCGGTGCCGTCCGTGAAAGTGAAATAGAACTGCTGCACCCCGTCCCGATTGAGCATGAAGGTTTCGAGGAGCGAGCCGATGTCGTAAATCTTGGCGCGGTTAGAGCGTGTGCTGTAGGTGGCTTGGAAAACGCGCGTCTGCCCGTTGCCGCTGTAGTAGAGCTGCGCTTGGTGGGTGATGGTGAGTGTGACGCTCGCGGCGGAGGTGGAGAGTACTATTTCCTGCAACTGCGATGTGTAACACGTTGCAGGTACGGATGTCAAAAGAGAAAGTGCCATATCCTTGCTTTTTTGTGCAAAGGTATGGCACTAATGGGGGTGCGGAAAAGACACAAAAAAGGGAGTACGGAGTCAATGTTAAAATGGTTGTAAAGGAAAACCCTCCGCACTCCCCCGTCCACGCCCTGTGGAACTATAGTTTGATTGTAAGCACTTGCGAAATATCAGTTGTATAGAGAGGGCTTTTGTGGTCGGTCTTATAGACTGACTTCCCCTGTTCCGATTTGGGTGGCAACTGCGTTCCCAAGATGAGCGAATCATTACCTATCTTGTTTCGGATATTGTCTATAGTGCGTTGCAGAACCTTGTCGCGTGTGCGGTTGCGCTCGTCAAAGAGGTCAGCAACGACTGCGCTTTCCGGCTCAATATGTGTGAATACTACTCCTGCTTTCTTGAACTGCACGCCCTCACGGAATAACGGACGGAAAGAAGCGAGGATATAAGCGAGCAGTTCGCGCGTGTCCGATGTCGGCACAGGTAGATTGACTGTCTCCACAATCTGACATTGCTCGATGTCGGTACGGAAACGTGAGGTTACAGCAAAAACGATGACCTGCGAGCAAACAGAATGTTGCATTCGCAGTTTGCGAGCGCAGTTGTCACAAAAGTTCGCTAATTGCTGTTCCATTAGAGGCAGCGAGGTAATGGCGTTGGCAAAAGTGCGCGATGTGGTGATAGACTGCTTCGATACGAGTTCCGAGGTGTCGATGCAGTCGGTGCCGTTGAGTTCACGCCAAGTGAGTACTCCGGGCATGTGAAAAATGGTGCGCACTTTGCTTTCGGGCAGTTGGGTGAACTGTAAGGCGGTGGTTATACCCAAAGCCGTCAGTTTCGCGTTGGCACTGCGACCGATACCCCATACATCGCCAATCTCAAACTTTTCAAGAGCCTTCAGGCGTTTGCCCTCCGAGTCGATGATGCACGCTCCATGGTAGCCTTTGAATTTCTTTGCATACTTGCTTGCTACTTTGCAAAGGGTCTTGGAAGGCGCAATACCCATTGATATAGGGATGCCTGTGCCTTGATATATCTCTCTGACGATATGCTCGCAGTAGGTTTTGCGTTCTTTAGGTGGAATATGGTCAATGGTGATAAAGCCTTCATCTATGGAGTATTGCTCGAAGCGCGTGGTGTGGTTGCGCAGCAAGGACATAACTCGCGATGAGAGGTCACCATAAAGAGAAAAGTTTGAGGAGAAACAGGCGATGTGGTGCTTCTCGACTAAATCTTTGATTTGGTAGAGAGGCGTACCCATCTTGATACCAAGAGCCTTGACCTCGTTGGAACGACTGACGACACAGCCGTCATTGCCTGACAGAACGAGGACGGGCTTGTCCCACAAGTCAGGGCGAAACACACGCTCGCAACTGACAAAGAAATTATTGCAGTCGGCAAGTGCGTACATCAATATCGGCGGGTCTTGTGAATACAATGAGTAACAACTCCCCAAACGGAGAAGTTGTTTTCAGCGGTTACTCGGATAGGCTGAAAATCGGGATTGTGCGGTATGAGCCAGCCGCATTTGTGTTCATCATCACGGCGGAACTCTTTGACGGTAAATTCCCCATCAATAGCAGCTATAATGATGTCGCCGTTATGGGGTTCAAGCGACTTATCAATGACAATTATATCTCCGTCAAAGAGACCGGCATCGTGCATACTCTCGCCGCTGACACGAGCATAAAAGGTCGTGTCGGGGTGAGAGGACAACTCGCTGACAATATCAATGCGTTCTCCGGCATGGTCGGCAGCCGGTGAGGGGAAACCTGCGTGGATGGCTTCAACAAACTCCAGTGTCAAGCCGTCCTTTTCAGCCTCTGTTAATGAAGATATTTGGCTCATATCAGTTTCTTTCAAAATAGAAAACAATGGGTTGCGGTTTCACTATGGCAATCTTCTTGTATCGGAGTGCAATCCGATACTGCTTGTTTTCGTCCAGTGTCGAAGTGATGTCCTCCAAGAAAGCGCGAAACTCCTCTATTGAGCGGTCGGCTTTCTGATTGTTGCAGAGTTGGCAACTGGGGATAGTGTTCGCCAAATCATTACTGCCGTTTTTCGACAACGGAGTAATGTGGTCGATAGTCATATCATCGTACTCTATCTTCTTGCCGCAATAGGCGCAATGACCATCGTATTTGTTGTATATATCTCTGCGGTTCATTTTGGAATTTCAGTTAGCAATGGGATGTATTTGCGGTCGCACTGCTTATACATATCATTTAGGACGGTGTCGGCTTCAGGGTTGTCCGTCCATTGTGATAACTCCGTGCCAAGCCAACCAAACACATACAACTGACTGCCCTTGGGCAATAGTGGTGTCATCTCCTTGTGCAGTGCGTCAGCAGTCTTGTCGGATAGAACAGCCCAAGACATCTCGCCAAGAGGAAAACACTTGTCCTCTACGCCAAAGGTCTGATACAAGTAATCAAGGAACTTGGCGTACTGCCTTTTATAGGCTTTCTTTACGATGATAATGTAGGTTTTCATAAATTAGAAATCACTTTAACCCTGAAATTGAACTTAACTTGTTACCGTCCTTGTCTTTCCAATCATCCCAACCATTGGACGGACGACCAAGAACAAAGCCGGAGGCTCCACTTGGAGATGAAAAATTGAGATCCTTTTTGAGGACAATTTTCCCGGCTTTCGTTTCAGCAGATTGGGCGATTAACTCGTTGCGCTGTTTTTTGTTCTTGAACGATTCAACAGCATCGGCAACGAGTTCGCTTCCTTTTTGCACAATGAATTGATGGCTGTTGGTGTCGTAGTAACCATGAGCGACAATGCCTTTCGCATTGATATAGAATATCTGATTGTTGGTATTCTCTGACTTAACAAAGATGTCGCAACCGACAAACTCGGTTAGTTGTATCAACTCACTATAGACCTGCTCAAGGTCTGCCTCGCGGTGCTTGCTCAAGGTGGGCTTGTTGGGCTTTTGTTTGTTCTCCGTGAGTTTGTACGCACCGACATCTTGCGCGTGGCGCAATGCGCTGTACTCAAGGTATTGCACATCGGTCGTTGTAAGACTTTCCTTGTCGCTCGCTACGAGGACATAGGCGGTGTCCCAAAACTCTTTTTTCTGCTTGTGGTCTATGACGCGGTGCTTGAAAGAAGCGGCTTGCCCAATATAGGCTATCCTCTCACCATTATCCTCGCCGGTCAGTATATAGAAACAGGGTTTGTCTAACTCCTCATAATCTGGAATAACATCTAAGTCTATCCTTGGTAGAACAAAGAGACGAGAGATTTGAAAATTAAACTGAACGTAGCGAGGTCCTTTCATAGAACCTTTGATAAAAAATGATGTAATCGTTTTAGCCTGTGCCATATTAAATTGTGTATTTTACTCTTTCCATTCGGAGGCGATGAAATCGTTGAGTTGCTGACGGCGGTCGCGCCAGTGTGGCAGGCGTTGGGTCATCAGTGTTTCAAAGAGGCGGTTGTGGTTGGGGACATCGAGGTGTGTGAGTTCGTGAACAACCACATATTCGATACACTCCTTTGGCACTCGTGCCAGTTCGAGGTTGAAAAGCAAGGAACGGCTTTTCTTGGTGCAACTGCCCCATTGCGTTTTCATCGTCTTCACCTGCCAAGTGTAGTCCGAAATGCCAAGTTCGCTCGTCCACTTGGTGAGCAGTTCCGCAAGGACATCTTTGAGCAAAGTACGGTAGTACTCTTGCATGAGCGTATGCGGATTGGCATTGCGGTGCAGTTTCATCAGCATGACATTGCCTCGTGTTTGGATCTCACTTGCGCCTGGAGTGTCCTCCACACGCAAGAGATAGCGCGAGCCAAACAGGTAATGATTTTCGCCACTGATGTACTGGCGTGCTGTTTGGCGTGGCATTGCGGCAATGGCTTCACGCTGTTTCAGCACCCAATTCCACTTGCTAACGACATAACTCCTGATGTCGTTATCGTCCAAGTAGTCGGGGGCAGAAACATGTACATGCCCGTCAGGTGGGTACACAGCAAGGTGCGTGTTCTTGATGGGTTTGTACTCAACTTGTATGTCTATACCGTCAATGGTCATCTGTCAAACTCTGTATGTGCTACAACGATACTCATAATCTCATCGGGGTCGTAGTCAGTATCAGCGAGGGCTTTGCGAATTTCCTTTTGCAACATCTTATATCGCATAGAATTGACATCACGGAAGCCGGGCTGCGCCTTGCTGTCTATGATATTGAACATCATAATGGCAAAATCTACATTCTTACCAAGATTATCATATAGAGCTTTTTTGAGGTCGGTATCAAGGCGTGGGTCGGGCGCAGCGTTCTCTTTGAGCTGTTTCGAGAGTTGAACAATATGCTGTAGTAACTCTTTATACTCAATCTTCTCCTGCTGAAACTCTTCCAACAAGCGGTTTATCTTCTCGGAAAAATACTTGTATTCTTCCGGATTAGTTTCACGCTTGCGGTTGATAACCTTGCGGACATTTTGGTAGAGCGTTTCAGCAACACCTTTCTTTCCTCCCAGTTCGTCCTCGGCAGCGGGATCAACCAGAATTTCGGTTTCGCCATCGTCCGTTTCCTTGATGTTGATGATGTCAAGGAAAGAGAAATCGTCCAGTTTCTCCAAGACCTCTGCACGTGGGGCTGTAACATAGTCATCGAGGAGCGCACGCATTTCTGCGTCATACTGACGCAAATCCACATAATCACCACATCGGTGCATTATGGCCGTGCGCAACTCGTCAAAGGTCTTCACCTCTTGGTAGATGCTTTCTGCCTCCTCTTTGGTATAGCCAGCGGCATCCATTTCGAGAGCAATAGCAGTATAAGCGCGGACAAGACTTGCACAAGCTTCGTAGAAATCTTCGCGCTTCTGCAAGTTGCGCAAGATTTCTTCCTGCTGTTTTTCGGCTTCGATAACTTGGGCTTGGTTGTAGCAGAAGAAGTCGAAATACTCGTCAAGTGATTTGGGCGGTGCGACAGGTTCTGACAAGCGGCGTACCCGTTGCAGAGCCGCGTCCAAGTCTTTCCGAGCCTCTTTGATGCGATTCTTGAGCAAGTCCTGCACATCTTCCTTGGCGAAGTCGCCAAACTCTCCATTGGTGTAGTCCTCGACTGCCTGACTAATTTCATTGAACAGGTCTTTGTAGTCGATGATGTAACCGAACTGCTTGCGCTCTCCGTTGGTACGATTGACGCGGCATATAGCTTGGAAAAGCGTATGGTTATGCAAGGTAGAATCAATATACATATAGGTAGCTGATGGAGCATCAAAGCCGGTAAGCAGTTTGTCAACTACGATGAGTATCTTCATCGTTGCCGGGTGTTTGATAAACTCCTCTTTGGCATAAGCTTCAAACTGCTCGGCTGTGCGGTCGCCCACCATACGCTTGAACATTGCGCATTTGTACTCCTCCTCCGTTTTCTTCTCGCCGGTGTAGCCCTCTTGCAACGAGGGGTCTTGTCCCTCGTAGGAAGTAACGACTGCCGTCTTTCCGGCAAAAGCTCCGTTGCGCTCAAAGGCTTCCCAGTAGCGGAAAGCTTGGTAAACGCTTTCGGCTACGATGATAGCGTTGCCCCATCCCTCGCGGAGTGCAGGTATCAAAGTGAAGTCTTTGATGACTTGTGCAACGATGCGGTCGATACGGTCGCGAGCAGAAAAGAGATTTTGCATTTTTCCCCAACGGCGTTGTATGCGCTCTTTTGCGGCTGGTGTGAGGTCTTTTGTGTGAAACTCAAAGAGTTCATCAAAGTCCTCTTTGTTGTTTAGCTGTTGGGGAACGGAACGAGCCTCATAGCGTAGGTCAAGCACAATCTTGTCGCGGACTGCCTCATCAAACTTGTATGTGGAAATCCACGAGCCAAAGGCTTCGCGAGATGTAAGGCGGTCTTTATCGACTTTGAGGAGCGGTGTGCCGGTGAAACCGATTAGCATAACACCGTCTCCCATAATCTTGCGCATAGCCTTATTGAGTACTCCGCCTTGTGTGCGGTGGCACTCATCGACAAACACATACAAGTTGCCCTTGGCTTTGAAATCGGCAGGCAGATGTTCGGCGACCTCACGCAGATACTCGTCTGCGGAGCGTTTGCCTTTGATTGTGCGTCCGGCGTTGGCTTCTGCGCTGCCACCGACACCAAACTTATGAACAAGTGTGGTGATAAGGTCAGGCTGCTGTGGCTCGTTACCTTTGCCGTTGGTGCCGTGTTCCTTATCATTCGTGCCGTTGAGCATGTTGATGAGGTGCTTTCCTGATAATGCACGGTAAGGTGTAAAATTAGCGTCCTTGAAGCCGTCTGTAATCTGTTGGTCGAGTTCATCACGGTCGGTGATGATTACGACACGCGAGCCTGTGATATTCTCCAATATCCATTGCGCAAGCCAAACCATAGTAAGCGATTTGCCGCTACCCTGTGAGTGCCAAATGATACCATTCTCTTTGTCCTTGCAACGTTGCCGACAGGCTTGCAAAGCAAAGTATTGGTTTGGACGAGCTACTTTCTTGATTCCTCCGTCAAAGACTACGCAATTATAGATGAAATCAAGCAGTCGCTTGGGTTCAAGCATTTGCAATAGCGAGCGGTCGAGTTCGTTCTTAAACTCGGCAGCAGGGAACTGGGTTGTGTATGGCGCAGGGTCTTTGGTCGGTAAAGGATAATGCGCTCCCACCGGCTCTTTCCAATGGAGATAGAACTTTTCTGAAGTGAGGACAGTGCCATAGCTCACGCCCTCACTCTCCGAGCCTGCGAGTAGCAGTTGCGCGGTGGAGAAGAAAGGTGTTATCTGTCCGTCTTCTTGGTTGCGTATCTGCTGACGGATACCCTCTTGCACGCTGACGGTGGCTTTCTTGAGTTCAATGATAGCCACTGCGATGCCGTTGATGTAGATGACCACATCCGGGCGGCGGTGCTGTCCGTCCTCGGTGGTGCGTTTGACTGTGACCTCCTCGGCGATGTGAAATAAATTGTTTTCGGGAGTGTCCCAGTCAATGAGACGCACCTGCCGACTTGGCAAGCCAAGTCCACGGCTGACCGATGTGGGATAGCGCAAGAGGCGGTAAATCTCCATATTGGTGGCATAGAGCGCACTCTTGTCGTGACATTGAGCCACAAGGTCACGCAGTTTCTTTGTAGCCTCCTCTGCCTGTTTGTCGGTACATCCTTGTTTCTTGACAAGAAAGCGTTTGAGTATAGGCTCAATGTACGGTTCGTTCTCCGTGTCGGCAAGGTTGCCAAGATACTTATAACCATCATAATCGCGTAATAAGCGTATTATTCGGTTTTGTGTTTCTCTTTCGGTGTTTACTTGTGACATATTATATACGGATTTTACCGGTTAATAATTCTTGCATCATACCTTGCTTGATGAGGGCGTACTTGTTTCGCTCATCCTGCAAGGTTTGTATCTCTGCGTCCATATTGTAAAGCACCTCTGCAATGGCGCGTTGCTCGGCAATATCGGACGGAATAGTAAATGCAATTTTCTTCAAGTGGTTCATCTTTATACTCCTTAAAGTTGAACCAGTTATGGCATCTTGCAATTTGTTGTACACCTCATTACCTTTGATTATATAGTACAAAAATTCTGATGTCATCCTCGCCTTATTTGGGCGTAAAGCAAAAACAGATTCGTTTATATTCCAGTTTTTCGGGTCTTCTGAGATTACATAAGCATCACCAACTCTTCCGATACTGGAGAAAAGCAAGTCGCCTTTGCGAATATCTGCACGCCTTTGTATTAAATCAAATGCTGCTTGGTCTATCTTATCACAACTATCAAAACTTAATACACCATCCTTGAAATCTTTAATGGTGATATAGTTAAGTGTTCCCCCTGAATTAAGCACGAAGTTCTGTCGCGGATTAAGTCCGGTGGCAAAGCGGCTAACAACGTCCTCAAAAGTTACCTCAACCCACGGTTGTGTGAAGCCTTGCAGTCGTGTTTTGGCGGTGAGGAGTTGTTGCATTGCCCCTGTTTTGATAGCCTGTTTCTTGGCTATCTGCTCATCGAGTGCTTCAATGAGTGAATCGATGTTCTGCAATGCTTCCGCAATCCGTTTCTGTTCGTCAATGGTGGGAGGAAATATCACATATGTTTTATTAACTCCATTTTTTGAAACAGAAGTCACTTTAGTTCCTGCCATATATTGCAGTAATTGGTTATGATAGCAGTTGCTATTTAAGAAATAACCAAGATATTTTGGAGCGAATTGAATTTTACTTCGCATTAAATATGTATGTTGTCCAGATAGAATAACTTTATCTCCAACATTATATGCTTCTGTCACTTTACCGGCTGTCTCATCTTCTGCTGTATCTGCCATTATTATGTCGCCTTCTCTAACTTGCCTTGCACCTAATTTCATCTCTATAGCTTCATTTATTCTTGGTACAATCTCCTTATTAAAGTCGAGAATAGAAGGGTATTTTATAAGAACATCACCATAATGCACATTGTAAATACCTTGCTGTCCATAATTAAGGCTATCTGTCTTTCCCTGAAAAAAGTTGACTCATAAAAGTCAACAATTATGTGGAAGTATG
>CAKZZM010000185.1 GCA_937885465.1 uncultured Bacteroidales bacterium | reverse complement strand
CGGAGACGTTCTCCACTAAGTTATTATTTTGAACGTTCGGAGACGTTCTCCACTATTTTATCGCGGGCGAGCCGTCCGCGCCCCAGGCGTCATCCACTAACATTAAGAGGTGTGCATACAATGTAAAAATTTTGATAAACGTGTTTTTTTAGATTTTTTTCTTGTGTATATTAGAAAAAAGCGGTAATTTTGCGTTCGGTTCACGAAGGAAAGGTGGTAGAGTGGTCGATTACACCGGTCTTGAAAACCGGCGAGCTGAGAGGCTCCGGGGGTTCGAATCCCTCCCTTTCCGCCATAGGAAGTACCAAGTGACGAAGGGTGATGCGCGGTAGAGACGGTGTTCTTCACCGTCTCTTAATAGTGGAGAACGTTCGGAGACGTTCTCCACTAAGTTATTATTTTGAACGTTCGGAGACGTTCTCCACTAAGTTATTAATTTGAACGTTCAGAGACGTTCTCCACTATTTGATCGCGGACGAGCCGTCCGCGTCCCAGACGTTCTCCGCTGCACTTATATCCGTCTTTATAAAGTCGGCATTGAATGCCGACTAAAGTCTGAACGTTCGGAGACGTTCCCAACAAATCATCCAAAAATTAAGATTTTTGGAGAATTAAGTGGAAAGTTAAGTTATTTTATAAAAAAAGGGTTGTGATTTGCATAAGTGCAGAAAAAGCTGTATCTTTGCGTTGCAAACGATATAAAAACACTGTTCCATGAGGACATTACTCTCCGTATTTATCTCCTGTGTCCTCGCAATCAGTTGCGTGCATGCAAACGAAGAAGAAAACATTAGCAAACAAATTAAAACAGATACAATTATGACTATTTACGATTTTACGGTGCTTGACACCAAAAAGAATGAAGTCAAATTAGACGAGTACAAAGGCAAAGTCCTTTTAGTTGTTAATACTGCTACAGGTTGCGGATTCACGCCGCAGTATGAGGCGTTGGAGAACCTGTACAAGAAATACAAGGATCAGGGTTTAGTTATTCTCGACTTCCCTTGCAACCAGTTCGGTCAGCAAGCCCCGGGATCGGACGAGGAGATTGTCAGCTTCTGCCAACTCAAATACAAGGTTTCTTTCCCGCAGTTCTCCAAGATCGAAGTGAACGGCGAGAATGAAAGCCCTGTGTTCACGTACCTCAAAGAAAATGGTCCCGAAGAAAAATACGAGGGATTCACAGCCAAAGCTACCGCTAAAATGCTTAAGGGCATTAGCAAGACATTTAAGAAAGAGAACGACATCCGCTGGAATTTCACCAAATTCCTTGTGGACAAAGAGGGTAACGTGGTAGGTCGTTTCGCTCCTACTACCAAACCCGAAGAAATCGAGGAAGAAATAGTGAAACTTTTATAATAACCTTATAAAACACATACAATTATGACACGTGAAGAAGCATTGAAAGAACTGGCTATGTACGGAGCCGGTTGGTTTGGAAACAGTAAACAACACTTCGCCTTCTCGGCATACAACCGTTTGAACGGCTGGAACAAACTCGCCGACAAATGGAAAGAGGAAGCCGAAGAAGAGTGGGATGAGGCAGAGGAAGTGCTCAACCGATTGGTAGAACTCGGCTGCAAACCCGCTGACCTGCAGGAAGCGATGAAAACCATTGAGTTCCCCTTCTACGATGACCCGAAAGAGCAGATAGAGAAGGACTACAATCCTGCGGCAGTAGAGGAACTGAGCCGTCTGCACGCTGCGTTCGCAGACGATGTACCGACCCAGAAACTCATTGAGAAATGGATCGACGGCGAAGTAGCACACATGGCTTGGGAGAAGCAGTACATGAACTACATCGAGAAATTAGGCTACGAGAACTTCCTCATCGAGATGATGTAAAAATAAAGTACCGCTTACGCTAAGGACTGCTTGCGCTATTTAAATGGTATTTAAATGGCATTTAAATAGTATTTAAAGTACAAAGGACTAATGTACCGCTTGCGCTAAGGATTTCATGTAATTGCAGAGGAACGCAAGTCGCCCTAAGTAATCCATAATACAACACACAGATGCCCCGCAGAATTACATGCGAGGCATCTTTGTGTTATTGCAGAGCATTAAGAATCAATAGGTGCATTTATTTTTTTGTTACTTGATATGCAAAAATACCTGTTAAGAAGAATAGAATAGCCAGAACAATAGAGGAATAAGCTACAATAGCTCCACCGTATGGCCAATGATTAACTCTAAAAATAATTCCTACAGACAAACAAATAACCACGATACTTGTTGCAATCAACGTGTTACGCAGGTTTTTTGCACAGTTGCCTTTTGCAGCAATAATAGCAGCAAACGAATCGGACTTCCCCAACCAGCAAGCCGCTAAACATGCAAACACGATAGTGAGACAAGCAGCAATAATCATCAGCCAAGACCCTCCCGGCCAATGGAGGGCACGAAACATGGATGCACTCGTCAAAAGGGCGGCAAGAATACCTCCGCACAGGCAGAGATAGGCTCCAAAATTAGATTTTTTCATATTGTAAGTAATTTTTGTCGCCTCGCAGCAGCCATAAGCGAAGCGGTTAAATTTTAAACAAAAGCGTGAGGCTGCTATGCCGCGCACTCTATTAGGAGGTAATTCGGAAAACCTTAACGATAAGTATGCAGGAATAGTAACTCCACGCTAAACACGCGGAAACTATTTGCAATTCTCTTATCGTTATGGAAAAGTTCCGAATTTTTCCTAATAAAGGGTAAAGCAAACGCTTCTTATAATCCTCACCCTTACGGGTTTGATTGTTTCAATATGTAATCGCGCAACGCAACGCACAAGGTGCCACCCGAACGTTCGGAAACGTTCTCGGCAGGTTTAACATCAAAGTACAAAATTAGCAAAAATGTTTGAAGAAGCAATCTTTAGATGTAAAATATACGATTGTAATTCTCTGTTATACATAATATTACTTTATTTTTGTACATTTTTTACATTTAACTGCTAAATCTGTCCGCAAAATTAGTAATTATTTTGTAAATAAACAAATCACATATTCATTTTTTTTCGTTTTTTTTCAATTATGCAATAGTTTATGAATATTAGTGTGTCATCTCCACAGAACGTTCGGAGACGTTCTCCACTATTGCAAATGAATGCGCGGGAAAAAGTTTTTCCCGCGCATTTACTGATTCCTGATTTCTTAACGTACCACAAGGTCACGTAGTTGGCACTTAACTCCAATGATCGGTGCCTATATTTAACTCAACAAATCGCTCTATTCAATGTGTGTACCGAGCGCATTATAGCGGCGACCTGCTCTCTCTATCACAAGACGACCGTTCTCGATACGTTTTGTGGCAACGGTCTCGCCGTGTACATTCTCAATTGCCTCTGCTCCGGGGTTTAAAACTACGTTGATGGCGCGTCCGAGTGAATTGAGAGCATCCACAGTAATGGTCAAGTTGTCGTCTATAGTTACCGTTCCCGAAACAATCCACCAAATCTTGTCATAGTATAACTTTCCGTCTTCCTCTATGAGCGATGCCGCCAGTGATGGAACAACCTCGCCATAGAGAATGGAATAGTAGCCGGAGTAAACGGTTTGGTAGCCGTAGGTGTAATTAATATCGTACTCGCCGGCAGCCAACTCTGTGGCACCTTCCGGCAGCATGATATCTAATACGATATAATACAAATCCTCATTGATTGCTTCTACATAGACGCTTCCGTATTGCTCTAAATAGGTATCATCCACATCGTAAATTGCAAATGTTTGGTTGAGGTCTTCATCCGCTTCTTTGGGATAGATGTCATCATAGTCGGAAACAGGATCAACTGCCACTTCCCGGGCGGTTATATTGAGCGTATAGAGCACTTGGTCGGTCGGATCTTTCTCATTGGCAACTAACATAGTACCAACAGCGGTGTATATGCTGTCTCCCGCAGGTGCAACGGCTATCGATGCCTCGACTAAATTATAATACGTAGTATCTGCTCCGAGGAGAATTACAAACGTATAATAAGAATCTAATTCCGCTTCCGTGTATGTGCCTTCAGTGAAAGCGTCATATACCACTAACGAAACAAAAACGGTAGTATCTTCGTCCGCCGCATTCAGCAGCCACGAATATTCGTCCTGCATAAAGAAGCCGTCTAACGTGAGACTTTCTTCACGAATGGTCGGTGCACCCTGCGAATAGGAGAGGTTATACGTGTCGCCCTTAGGTGTTGTCACCGATGCAGTTATAGTGAACGAACCATCCGCAGCCACAGTCTTAACAAATGAAGCCGAAGCAAAATCGAGATTTTTGTAATCGACATAACGGTAGCCGTATGTCCTATATGAAGACATATCTGCTATGGTGTATGTCTTGCCTGACTCCACATCAGTCAATCCCTCGTCTATATATATGTCGAAATAGAACGCATATTGGTTGTCTGCATCTAACAGTTGGTAATATGCCTCATGAGTCTCCGCATAATAGGAGGAATAAATGACACCGATAGTGACATCGATTACTTGGGGAACGTATGGCTGACCTGCATAATTGATATTGTATATATCGCCATTATCATCTGTTGCCGAAGCCACTAAAGTATATGAACCATCCGCAGCCACGGTCTTTGTGAAAGTAGCATCTGTGAAATCGCCGGATTCCATGGGACTATTCGGGTTCTCCCAGTAGCAATACCATTGACTCATGTCATCGAAGGTATAGGTCTTGCCGGACTCTACATCTGTCATACCAGCCTCCAATAGGATGTAGAACTTGAACACTTTGCTACTGTCGGCATTGAAAATCTTGTAGTTGACTGCGGGCAAATATGCATCCGCCTCGTAATCATACGACGACTCAACATCGTAATCGACACTTCCTACATTTACGACATAGGTCTCTTTTTGCGCTTTCGGCGCTTTCAGCACATTGTTTTTCTGCTGAATACCCTTGAAATGCTTAGCACGCTGTCTGCCGTGGTCGCGTTCAACGCGAATATCTCGTGCATCATTCAATGAATGCAACACTCTGGATTGCGGGATGGCGTTTGCACTTAATACCAGTACAAACGCACAAAGAAGTAAAATAGATTTTTTCATACGGAAAATGTGTTTGGGTTAAACATTGAAACTGATAATAATTGACATTTATTAGTCAGTTTTTTTAGGGAAAGCCACTCCATTTCGAGCGGAGTTGCAAGCATAGTTACAAAGATACTCACAATAAACTATATATGCAAGGGAGTAAGTGAAAAAAGTGCATGAGAATCTGCTTTTTATTTGTATATGTATAATTTTCGTTGTACTTTTGTGTCGGATAGAATAAATTTACACTCTATGAGCAATTATCAATTATCAATAATTCTCGGACTATTTATTCCGCTTTTAGGCACGATGCTCGGCTCGGCGTTTGTTTTCTTTATGAAGAAGGAGATGCCTGATCGTCTGCAGAAAGCCCTGTTAGGATTTGCTTCGGGAGTGATGGTGGCGGCGAGTGTCTGGTCGCTGCTCATTCCCGCTATCGAGGCGGAAGCCGATAAAGGCGCATGGGCAGTAATGCCGGCATCGGTTGGTTTTCTATTGGGTATATTGTTCCTCTTAGCAATAGATGAACTCACGCCGCACTTGCATGTAGGTGCATCTAAGCCCGAAGGTCTGCGCTCCAAACTATCCCGTACCGCTATGCTTGCCCTCGCGGTAACGATTCACAACCTGCCCGAAGGAATGGCGGTAGGCGTAGTCCTCGCCGGAGCAGAAGAAGGCGTAGCAGGTATCTCTATGAGCGCAGCCATCGCCGTCTCGCTCGGTATAGCGATACAGAATATCCCCGAAGGGGCGATTATCTCAATGCCGATGCGTGCTGCCGGCAACAGCCGCCGGCGATCCTTCCTCATCGGTTCACTATCCGGAGTGGTAGAACCTATCGGCGGACTGCTCGTCATCCTTCTTGCTACATGGCTTACGCCGGTCTTGCCCTATATGCTTGCTTTCGCGGCAGGTGCAATGCTCTATGTGGTGGTAGAGGAACTGATACCTGAAGCCTCGCAAGGTACACACTCCAACCTCTCTACCATTGGTTTTGCAATCGGCTTTGTACTGATGATGGTGATGGACGTGGTGTTGGGGTAGGAAGTTGAAAGTTGAAAGTTGAAAGTGGAAAGTGCGGGCAGAGCCCTAAAGTAGAAAGTCAACTGCGTAATCGCGCATTGAGGCGCGATGAGTCGGTGTCCTATAATTTTTTTGGGATTTTTTTTGTCATTCAAAAAAAAATATCTAACTTTGCAGTTGTATAGTAGTGAAGCACTCCTGTGCTTCACGCGAGGCATGGGTGTGCCTCACTACTACGAAAGCAGCAAATAACAATTTTGCTATATAGAAGAAGTGAATTATCTTTGAACAATTACAATAAACAATATGGATAGTAATATTAATGTTAAACTTCGCGTTTGGAGGCAGGCAGGTCCTAAGGCGCAGGGTCATTTTGAGACCTACGAGTTGAATAATGTATTTCAGGGTGCTTCTTTTCTTGAGATGCTTGATATCCTCAACGAGAAACTTATCTCAGAGCACAAAGATCCTATAGCTTTTGATCACGATTGTCGAGAGGGGATATGCGGTATGTGTTCGTTGTACGTAAATGGTCATCCTCATGGTCCTGACTCTGCAATCACCACGTGCCAACTTCACATGCGTAAGTTCCATGATGGTGAGACGATAACTATCGAGCCTTGGCGCAGTCATGCTTTCCCGGTAATCAAAGACCTTATGGTTGATCGTAAGGCGTATGATAAGATAATGGCTGCCGGCGGCTTTATCTCGGTTAATACAGGCGGTGTTCCAGATGCAAATGCTATCCCTATTCCGAAGCCCGCTGCTGATGAGGCTATGGATGCCGCGTCCTGCATAGGTTGCGGAGCATGCGCTGCCGCTTGTAAGAACGGTTCTGCTATGCTCTTCGTTGCTGCTAAGGTGTCGCAACTCGCTTTGCTTCCGCAAGGTAGAGTAGAGGCTAAGCAGAGAGCAAAGGCTATGGTAGCAAAGATGGACGAACTCGGATTTGGCAACTGTACCAATACCGGAGCATGCGCCGCTGAATGTCCGAAGCAGGTTAGCCTTGCAAACATTGCACGGCTGAACCGCGAATACCTTGGTGCTAAGTTCTCAGATTAAAAGTGGAAAATAATATAGTGGAGAACGTCTCCGAACGTTGTATGAACGTTCGGAGACGTTCTCCACTATAAGTTGCATAACGTTAGGTTATGCAACTTTTTTTTGTTTTTTCGAATAAAATTGTGATTTATCTGTGTGGTATAAATATTTTTTTGTAACTTTGTAGGTTATGAAAAGATTTTTGAGTTTACTACTTATATTATGCTGCGTTGCAGCGGTTCAGGCACAGGGGACATGCGATAATGCGTATGTTGTGTCATCGGAATTTAATACCAATCTGCCGAGTGGCGGTACTTATTGGTTCTCGGCGTGGACATACGATTTGCCGTTGACCGTTAAGTTCGCGCCTGTCAATTCCACAACCACCAAGACACCGGTGGCGTTGCTGGACTTCACTTGCCGCGCGGATCACGTGTATGATCAAGATTCTATTTTGAATAAGTTCTTCAACGGGGACGACTCAGGCGACGTATCGCTTACTACGGAGATGCCGAAGCCGTTAGATTTTGATTCAGTCATAGAGAACGGGCAGAAGATATATAGCATCTCCATTGGCAGGAATTACCGCGATGCTTTTTCTATTTTAGGTATATATCATGATATTCAGGCTTTCGTAAAGGTTACTTTTGGAGAAGGTGGCAGTGTATCGTTTTTGCCCGACACCTTATTCCGTAACTGCGATGAGCACTCTCATCGCGTATCTCTCGGCGAGGAATTGCCTATCGCGCCTAACGATACCGATAAGGTTTATATATTCCCTTATTCTGAGTGGAAAAATGATAGTATCCGCTTCGTCTGGAACGGCAAGCAAAACTTGAGAATATGGATGGGGTACAACGATTGTAACTACTACCTGTCGCAGAAAGATCCTAACTTCTGGGAGGTGTATGATGTAGCCTCGCTTGATACTCTTCGTTTGAGTATGGACGAGATAAACAAGACGATTGACAATGTGAAGAGCGGTCTTAACGGAAAGGATTTCGATGGTTTGTTCTATGTTCGTATGCAGACAACGGGTGCCGGACTGCTTAAGGTGGAGAATATTCCGCCGTTTGACGAAGGTACATTCCCGTTGGAGTATGATAAGGCGGAGGTGTTGTCGCCAAATGACACGAATAAGGTTTTCTATATTAAGTCGGAAGATTGGCTTGAATCAACAACGTTTACCTCCACAGCTGCTCACTCAATGCAAATGGCAGTTTCTACCACATCTCACGCCTCTTTCTCAACCTCTGACCCGAAGGTGCTGGGCGTGTTTGGCTTTGATGTTGAAGAGAGTGGCAGAACACTTTGTCTGACGAAAAAAGAGATGACGACGCTGCTAAGTAAGACGGCAAATAAATATGTCTATGTTCGTTTCCGCTGTGCGGCGGGGACAACACTCACGCCGTCACTATGGAGCACAACGAACTGCGAGGATCGTTCGACGCGCATCTTTATGGATGTGCCGTTTGATGTTATACGCAAATCGAGCAGTACTATCTATCGTATTCATTATGATGACTTCGGCGGTGATACGCTGAGCGTTTCGTGGACAAGTACTTCTACCCTACCGCTGTATATCGGCGACACTTGCGATTTCCCGCTTAACCCGAATAATGCTTTTGTCAACGGCAGGGTACTGACTGTGCCTGCCGGCGGGAGCGACTATTTTGCGGGCAATACAACAGCCACATGGGAGAGTAAGGCTGCATCGCGCGATGGTTATCTCTACGTACGCCTTAATCCTGATGCTAACGGCACCGCCACCTTCCGAACGAGCAAGGTAGTGCTTGACCCCGAACCGGATGACCCTGATCCGACAGACCCCGATCCGACAGACCCCGAACAGGAGCCGGTACCGGACGGAGTTCTCGTGCCGTTGTCGCAAGAGGATATTGTCGCAAGAGGAGCAACGGCATATTGTGACTGTTCCGACCTTGACCTTAAGTTTTATGTTACGGTTGAACAAGACTTGAAACTATATGACGGGAACGGGCATCTTGTTGACGAGTGGCACCAATCACCTTCCGACTTGCCACACACTTACACCCCGATTTGCGGAGTGGAGTATGTGTTGAAAGGTAAGACGGGAACAGTGCGGATAGTAAGATAAAGCGCATATTTAATGTTTAATATCTAATGTTTCATTTAGGTTATGAATTTTATTGAAGAAATTGTAGAGAAAGACATCCAAGAGAAGAAGAATGATTCACGCATACAGACTCGTTTCCCGCCTGAGCCGAACGGCTATCTGCATATAGGTCATGTAAAGGCTATATGTATGGACTTCGGTATTGCTGAGAAGTACGGCGGAGTGTGCAATCTGCGTTTTGATGACACCAATCCCGTGAAAGAGGATGTGGAGTATGTTGACAGCATTATGCACGATATCTCTTGGCTCGGTTTCCGCTGGGGTAAGGTGTTCTATGCGTCAGATTATTTCGAGCAACTCTACAATCTTGCTATTCGTTTTATAAAAGACGGTTTAGCCTATGTTGACGAGCAGACTGCCGAGCAGATTGCCGAGCAGAAGGGGACACCGACGGAGCCGGGTAAGCCCTCGCCTTACCGCGATCGTCCTATCGAAGAAAACTTGCGTTTGTTCGAGGCGATGCAGGCGGGTGAGATACCTGACGGCAAGATGGTTTTGAGGGCGAAGATTGATATGGCTAACCCTAATATGCACTTCCGCGACCCTATTATCTATCGTATCATCACCAATCATCCGCATCACCGCACCGGTCGCAAGTGGAATGTATATCCGATGTACGACTTTGCGCATGGTCAGAGCGACTATTTCGAGGGTGTAACACATTCTATTTGCACGCTGGAGTTTGTTGTGCATCGCCCGCTATATGATTGGTTTATAGACCAATTCTCAGGGGATAAGTTCTTAGGATTATCACCATACGGCAGGGACTATCGTCCGCATCAGTATGAGTTCAACCGCTTGAATATAACCTATACTGTCATGTCAAAGCGCAAGATGCTTCAACTTGTGCAGGAAGGTCTTGTGGCAGGTTGGGATGACCCGCGTATGCCGACGGTGTGCGGGCTACGCAGAAGAGGTTATACCGCCGAGGCTATTCGTGCTTTCATCGACAAGATTGGCTATACTAAAGTAGAAGGTACTATCGATTTAGGACTACTTGAACATACTGTGAGAGAAGAACTGAAAGAGAAAGTGCCGAGAGTATGTGCTATCTTCGACCCCGTTAAACTTGTTATTACAAACTATCCGAACGGGCAGAAAGAGAATATTATTGCCGAGAATATCGACGGCAAATCAGAACTCGGAACGCGGGTTATGCCTTTCGGGAAAGAGTTATGGATAGAGCGTGGCGATTTCCAAGAAGAGGGAGATAAGAACTTCTATCGCTTGTCGCCAATGGGACGTGAGGTGCGACTCAAGAGCGCATATATTGTGCAGGCAACAGGTTGCGAGAAGGATGCAGAGGGTAATATAACCACCGTTTTTGCCACCTACGACCCCGACACCAAGTCGGGAACAGAAGGCGGAACACGCAAGACAAAGGCGACAATCAACTGGGTAGAGTACGAGGCAGCCCTCGATGCTGAGGTGAGACTCTATGATCGTCTCTTTGCAGTAGAAAACCCGTCGGCTGACGAGAGAGACTTCCGCGAACTGCTCAACCCCGATTCGCTGAAAGTGATAACAGCAAAAGTGGAACCATCGCTTGCCAAGGCAGAAACGCAAGACCATTTCCAGTTCCTCAAGCAAGGATATTTCGTGGTTGACGATGATAGCACAGCCGAACACCTCATCTTCAACCGAACGACATCACTTAAAGGAACGAAGTAAAAAGGTAGATAGTCGAAAGACCGCTACGCTCAAAGTCAAAAGTCAAAAATAGTGGAGAACGTCTCCGAACGTTCTGGTAGTGGAGAACGTCTCCGAACGTTCT
>CAKZZM010000184.1 GCA_937885465.1 uncultured Bacteroidales bacterium | reverse complement strand
ATCCGGCTGCTACTTTTCGCGTTGTAACTCCGTCTAATATAGACGAATTTCTTAACTCATAATTTGCTTTTATTTGCAATATATCAAAGATCTCTCGCGCCCCAATTCATTTGCGGGCGCATTTTTTTGCTGAATAAGTCTCAGCGGACTATTTCTTTTCACCTTTTCACCGCCTGTTAATATCAACACAACAAAAAAGCGGTAAGTCCGCATATTGGATTTACCGCTTAATAAGATGGGCTATTGCCCTTGTTACATCAATACTAATACAAGAAACCTAAAGTCCAGATTGGTAGTTTATGCCCAATAGCCGTTTCTATGTTATCAGCCAAAACATACGAGTTCGGGATATTCGCTATTTGTGAGAAATGTTTATCTTCTCCACCTACTTCTATCGTATATTTACTATCCACGAAGAAGTCGCCATTCTGCTTCATAAACTCTACTTTATGTTTCGCGGAAAGTTGATTCACTACGAATGTTTCCCGAATTGTTCCAATTTTTATCGGAGTAGTAGCCCACGCGTACAGCATATTCGGATTGTCTATATAGATCTTATCCGGTTTCTGCAAACGCTTTACGTTCACCAAATCGCAATACAACAACTGCAATAGTTTGGCTTTCTCCATATAATTAAGATATGCCACCACCGTCTCACGCTTCAAACCGCTTTGCACGGACATCTTGGAAATGTCCACTTGGAACGGTTCGCTCGCACACAGCATGGTCATCAGCGATTTAATCTTACGAGTATTCGCCACATCCACCTTGCATATTCTCGGCAGTTCGTCATCAATGGTATGATTAACCACTTGCTGAATTGCGGTGTAGTAATCTATCTCATTCTCTAAATAATAGGGATAATAGCCGTATTTGAGGTATTCATGGAAAAGCGCAACCGGACGTCCTAAGCTATTCATCTGTTGAATCAGAGGAGCAGGATTAGTTAGCACCTCTTCCAAAGAATAAACAGGCATTTCTATCCCCTTATAAAAATGCAGGAACTCACGGAAACTCAATCCTTGAATGTCATGATTGATGCACCTACGACTCAAATCTGCGTCACCCTCCATCAGACTCAGCAAACTGCTTCCACTAATGACGATTTTGAGAGTGGGATAGAAATCATAAATCTCCTTTATTTCGCGGCTCCAGTTGTCGTATTTGTGTATCTCGTCAATAAAGAGGTGTTTTCCACCACGCAGATAGAATTGCTCCGCTAATTCAAGCAAAGAGTGGGACGAGAAATAACTATCATCGCACGACACATAAAGCACTTGGCGATCCATGTACTCGTAGTGCCGTTTGATATATTGGCACATCATGGTTGATTTGCCAACACCTTTCGGACCACGAATAGATAACAGTCGTGCATCCCAATTGATTGTTTGCGCCCACTTACGCACGATTTTCATCGGCGTAATCTCCATTAGACGATCATGTTTCAAGAATAATGAGTCCATATATTTACCCCTTGTGATAGTTATATCTTATGTGTATTTGCCCTCTTGAATGGGCATATTTTTATTAGTTTTGTCCTATTGAGGGTGCAAATATACAACAAAAGTTAGATGTACGCAAATATTTTTGCTCTATTTTTACTTTTTACGGTAAATCCAATATGTCAAAGAACGCATTTGTAGTAATTCCTCCCTTTCCCCTTTCATCGTATCCGACACAAAAAGTGCGGACATCGTTTGCCGAATATCCGCACCCGTGGAAAATAAACAGGACCTAAGCCTATAACCCGTAACCTCGCATCCGTCGGCTGACGGATACGTACCCTACGTAGCATATTAACGATAAAAGCCCGTGCCGAAGCACGAGCATCTTTGTCGAAAGTATGCAGTGTAATCCATATAGAAGACCTTATAAATAGGGTCTATATGTTACGACTTTGTCCGCATTCCCAATAAAATAGTGTCCAGTTATTTTTCAGGGTGCAAGTACTACGCAAAAACGCTTAATCAAGTATGTCTTGAACTGTTGCCTGATTGCAGGTCAGTTCGGGGATTGTTCTTATCTTAGCCCATAGGCGATCAATTGTTATTATTGTTTGTATTTATTTTTGCCAATAATTCAAGTCCTTTCGGAGTGAGGTAATAGGCTTGACCTTTGCGTTTGGGATTTTCAGGATAGAGCATAGTAACATAACCCGCCTCGATGGCAGGAGTAATATATTTATCCATAAGGTATCCACGATGTCTAATATTAATAATTTGCGATATTTCTGCTAAAGATTTTGTATCACCTCTGACAACAGAAATGAGTTTATCTATATTATTGTTTTGATGTGCACTTTGATGTACACTTTGATGTACACTTTGATGTGCACTTTGATGTACACTTACTTGGTCGGTTACTTGACCTGTAACTTGACCTGTGACTTGACCTGTCACATGGTCGGTTACATGCACGGTTTGATGGTCGGTTACTTGTTTCTCCGGTCGCCAAAGGATAGTAAGGAAATCCTCGTCTTGAATTGCACCAAAAATACCCGAGGTTACACCAAAAAAGCGTACAAAGGTACTCCTAAAAAACGGGATATGCAAATTTTCCTAAAGAAAAATTTAGAAAATCTTATTTTTGCAAAGAGTTTGTGTTGTTAGTATTACCTTTGCAACACATTGTTGAAGACAAATGTACAACTTTTTTCATTACTAAAGTTTCCCACATCAAATAATGTGGATATTACATAAAAGCAGTTGCTGTAT
>CAKZZM010000183.1 GCA_937885465.1 uncultured Bacteroidales bacterium | reverse complement strand
GAACGTCTCCGAACGTTCTGGTAGTGGAGAACGTCTCCGAACGTTCTGGTAGTGGGGAACGTCTCCGAATGTTCTAAGTCTTAAGTGTGTAACAACACAGTGGTTTCAGTTCTAATTTACTTTGGTCAGTTGGTGAACGGGAGCGATGGAACTTTGTCCCTCTTTCAATACCATCGTGTTGCCGGTTAGGGATTGGATAATATACGTTTCAGGTACAACGGCGTTACCCACGCTTGTGAGTTGGTAGGTGACGATATTCTTACCATCCAAAGTCCAACCAAACCACCCGTTTTTGTGATATGAGCCGTCAGCATCGGTGTTTAAGAGATCGTCTTCCGTTACATCCTCACCTTCATCGAAGGTGTAGCCCCACTTGCCGTAGTTTGTTTCTATCGGTTTGAAACTCCCGTCTTTGTCAGAGTAGCTTGAGTCTGTTACCACGATGCAGGCCTCGTTTGAGAATACGAATACAATCTTGGGATTTGCAATGTCGCTATCGTTGTTTTTGGATGGTGCTTCCCAACGCCCTATAATATCAAACTCTGAGTATTGTACAGTTCCCAGACTGCATGATGCCAACAGCAGCACAAGTGCTAATAGTTTTCCTATTTTTTTCATTGTCTTTTGTTTTTTTATTTTCCTTTATGAGAGACGGTCGAAAAGACCGTCTCTACCATTGACTTTAGGGTTCTGCCCGCACTTTCTTCTTTCCTCTTTCAACTTTCCACTTTTATCTTCAGCCCCATATCTTCAATCAGCACGCCGTCTTCAAGCCGCTCTACTTGTTCAATAGAAGTGGCGAGTACTTGCGAGGCGATGTAATCATGGAAATGGTCGATTGCATCTTTTGTCTCATCTTTGCGTTCGATGAGCAGTCGGATACGGTCGGTTATTTCTAATCCTGACGATTTTCTGAGGTTTTGAATGCGGTTGATCAGTTCTCGTGCTATACCTTCTTCTTTGAGTCCGGTGGTCAGTTCTATATCGAGTGCGATAGTGAGTGCGTCGTTGGATGCCACTAACCATCCCGGCATATCTTCTGTTTGGATGTCCACATCTTCGGGTATAAGGGTGTATGCAGAAACAGGCAGCGTATAACAGCCATCGTGCTCGATTGCTGCTATCTGCATTTGCGTCATTGCAGCTATTTCTGCTGCTACGCTTTTCATCTGCGCTCCCAATTTCTTTCCGAGCACTTTGAAGTTCGGGCGGATACGCTTGATAAGTCGGAAAGTGTTGTCATCTGCCCCGACGATAAGCAGCTGCTTGATATTGACCTCAGAGCGGATAAGGTCGCTCACTCGCAGCAGTGCTTGTTTTGTTAGCTCGTCCTGCACGGGAATAACGGCTTTGGCGAGCGGTTGCCGAACATTCTTCTCGGCTCGTTTGCGCAGCGAGAGGATAAGCGAGGTAGCATCTTGTGCGAGTGTCATCGACCGCTCTTTGTCCAAGTCAATCAGTTCCTCTTTGACCTCAGGCCACTTAGATAGATGCACTGATGTCTCACCTGTAAGGTCTTGGTATAATCTGTCGGCGTAGAAAGGAGCGTTGGGGGCCATCAGTTGTGCTACGGTCACAAGGCAGGTATAAAGAGTGTCGTATGCCGCATCTTTGTCGGCGGTCATACCTCCACCCCAGAAACGCTTGCGATTAAGGCGTACATACCAGTTGCTGAGGTCGTTCTGCACAAATTCGGAGATAAGTCTGCCGGCGCGTGTCGGCTCATAGTTATCGTAGCAGTTTGTTACCTCTTTTACGAGAGAATTGAGTTTACTGAGTACCCAGCTGTCAATCTCTTGGTCTTGGTTTGTCTGCTTATTTAATTCCTTGCTGCTTGTGCTTTGTTCTTTGCTCCAGTTATCAACATTAGCATAGAGTGCGAAGAAAGAGTAAGTGTTATAGAGTGTGCCGAAGAACTTACGTCGTATCTCTTCCACGCCTTCGGTGTCGAATCTCAGGTTTTCCCACGGCGAGGCGTTGGTGAGCATATACCAGCGGACGGCGTCAGCTCCGTACTTTTGCAAAGCGTCAAACGGGTCAACGGCGTTGCCCAAGCGCTTCGACATCTTATTGCCTTGCTTGTCGAGTACTAATCCGTTGGAGATGACATTGCGGAAAGCGATGCTGCCGTCAATCATAGTGTGGATAGCGTGCAGAGTAAAGAACCATCCGCGTGTCTGATCTACACCTTCGGAGATAAAGTCGGCAGTGCGGGGTGCGTCGGCGTTCTCGAAAGGATAGTGATTCTGTGCGTAAGGCATTGCACCTGAATCGAACCATACATCAATAAGGTCTGTCTCGCGATGCATAGGTCTGCCGTCAGATGCCGTCAGAACGATATAGTCCACATAGGGGCGGTGAAGGTCAATATTCGTCGGAGAATAATTTTCTTTTGAATAGTCGCCGACGCGGAAATTTTTCCACGGGTTCTCTTTCATATTCCCTGCCTTGACCGAGCGATCGATCTCTTCAAACAGTTCTTTTACCGACCCGATACATTTCTCTTCCTTGCCGTCTTCGGTGCGCCAGATAGGCAGCGGTGTACCCCAATAACGGGAGCGACTGAGATTCCAATCGTTGAGGTTCTCTAACCACTTCCCGAACCTACCTGTTCCGGTGCTCTCGGGTTGCCAGCGGATAGTATTATTGAGGGCAATCATCTTGTCCCGCGCTTTGGTGGAGCGGATGAACCAAGAGTCAAGCGGGTAATAGAGAACAGGCTTGTCGGTGCGCCAGCAGTGGGGGTAGTTGTGAATATGTTTCTCTATCTTGAAAACCTTATGTTCTTTCTTCATGTACATACAAAGGCGAACATCGAGATTTTCTTCTTTTTGCGCTGCGAGTTCATCGTATTTGCCGTTGATAGTGAAACGCGGGTCGTAGGCGTTCTTAACCCATTGACCTGCATATACGCTATATTCATCGGTATTCACGAAGTCTCGCACATAGTCGTCATCGAGGTCTTCTATCCGCCAGTACTTACCGGTGAAGTCCACCATTGGTCTGAGTCCTTGCTCGCGCGTCTTCATATACAATCCCGGCACTCCCGCTGCTTCTGCCACGCGTTTGTCGTCTGCACCGAATGTCGGGGCTATATGTACGATACCCGTACCATCGTCGGTAGTAACATAGTCGCCGGAAATAACACGGAAAGCGTTGTCGCCGACATTGACCCATGGGAAGAGTTGCTCGTAGGTCAATCCTACTAACTCGCTACCTTTCCATTTGTGCAGTATAGCGGGTTCGGCACCCAACTCTTTCTCGTAAGCACTGAGTCGTGCCTCTGCGAGTATATAGACAGCCTGCTCACCGTCATAAGGGTTTTCGCCTGCGACAGCGACATAGTCTATCTTATCTCCGACGCATAGAGCAGTGTTAGAGGGCAGCGTCCATGGGGTTGTGGTCCATGCGAGGAAATAAACGGGCAGTGGTGAGGCGGCTTGTGCTGCGGACTGTGACAGTGCACTGATGCGCTGTGCGGCAACGGGTGTAAGGCGGAACTGAGCGGTGCAGGTGGTGTCCTTGACATCGCGGTAGCAGCCGGGCTGATTCAGTTCGTGACTCGATAGACCGGTGCCGGCGGCGGGAGAGTATGGCTGAATAGTGAAACCTTTATAGAGATAGCCGTTGTTGTATAGTTGCTTGAGCAGATACCACAAGGTTTCGATATACTTGTTATCGTAAGTGATATACGGGTTATCAAGGTCAACCCAATAGCCCATTTGCTTAGTGAGGGCTGTCCATTCTTTGGTATATTTCATCACTTCCTGTCGGCAAGCCGCATTATATTCGTCCACGCTTACTTTTTTGCCGATATCCTCTTTCGTGATGCCTAATTTTTTCTCAACTCCTAATTCAACAGGCAGACCGTGAGTGTCCCAACCCGCTTTGCGATGCACCTGATAGCCTTGCATTGTCTTGTAGCGGCAGAAGGTGTCTTTTATCGTTCGTGCCAAGACGTGATGAATGCCCGGCATACCATTTGCCGAAGGCGGACCTTCAAAGAAAAGGAAGGGTGGGCAACCCTCTCTCTCTTTAACACTGCGTTCGAACAAGTTGTTTTGCTCCCAGTAACCTAATACTTCTGTTGCCGTATCCGGCAGATTCAAATTTTTGTACTCCTTATACATTTATCTTTTATCTTTTATCTTTTGACTTTTGACTTTTGACTTTGTTTATCAAAATTACTGCTTTTATGCGATTCGGGCAAGAAAAATCGCAAAAAAAGTAGGACAGCCCGTATCGGGCTGTCCCTAATGAAGGAAGGTTTTTTGATATTAAGCGCATTGAAACGCTATATTTTGTAGGGTTTGCGTTGTTGAAAGAGGAAAGTTTAAAGTTTAAAGTTGAAAGTTATTTCTGAGTGTTCGTTATTTGTCGGTTTAACGGATATTTTCGCTTATATATTCACTGAAGAGTGAGAAGAAGTCGAAATTGAGTATGTGGCAGATGCGCATAAGAAGAGCAGTGTCAATGTCATGGCGACGAAAGATGTCATATACGTTTGTGCGGTCGCAGTGCAGCTGGCGAGCGAACCATGTGACGCTATGCTCTTGTTCTTTCATTTTGGCTTTAATTTCTAAGCCGATGTGGATGTCGGCAGGTTGGAGAGTTTTCATCGGAAATCTAAAAAAACGCAGACCTCGCTGTTGTTTACTTACAAAACGAGGTCTCAGCATTACCTTAAAGTCAAATAATACAACAGGAAGCCCACGCTGATATGACTAATACATTGTGCCACTTGTGAATGTTCACAAAGCAAGACAATGTCGGTAATTGTCATACCTGCAGGCGTTACTGCGCACTTTGATTTTGACTTTAATTCGTAAAGTTGCTAAGTTTCGTTTTGTCAAATGCAAAGCGTCAATAAACGCTACTATATAATGATAACACAATTTGCGGATACGGAAATATACGCACAACCTATGTCATTGCAAAGGTAATGCTTTTCTGTAATATGAGCAAATAAAAAAATAAAAAAAATAGTAACTAATCGTTGCTTAGTTCAGATAAAAGCATTAACTTTGTGCTTATAGGGTAGGCTATGGCTAATAAAGCAGTTTATAACCACCGTTTTTCATATTAACTATGGAGATTGTCGGGTCAGCGGATAGTTTATGTCTCAGATGATTAACATAAACGCTGAGCGAACGAGCATTGAAATATGTATCTGCTCCCCACAGGCGCACCAAGATGCGAGTTCTGGCGACGGTATGCCCTTGATTGGACGCAAGCAGAGCAAGCAATGCAGATTCCTTGCCCGTCAAATGGGTAATATTGCCACTGAGGTTGAGAGTTTGGGTAGAACTATTGAATAAGAAAGAGCCGATATGATATTCGGTAACCGAATTATCTCGCTCAACGATGCGCTTAGAGAAGGCTTTTATTTTATAACTCAAAATTTCCGAAGATAAAGGCAAAAGAATAACATCGTCAGCACCTTTTTCGTAAGCAGAAATGATAGTCGAGCGCTCTACGGAAGCCAAAGACCGGCTCTGCGATTGCCCTGTAGAGAGGACAGAATATGACTGAAGCAGCAGAAACACCGGAAGGTTAGAAATAGTGCGAATATTTTCCAGCAACTGCAATGCTTGATCGTTATCACGGCTGACATACAAAATACAGATATCGTATTTATAACTTTGTATTTTTCTATACAGCGAGTTATCAGCACTATCGGTATTTGCGAAAATGTCGGAATCTAAATCGCAATTTATTGCTTGAGCCTCTAAACTTTCGCTTAGAAGTGCCCCGAAGCCGAGGTCGTCAGTAACAATTAAAACTTGAACCATATCAAAAAAACATAGCGCAATTATTATGCCAACGGATAATATAAAAGTTCTTATTATTTCAACGGGAGGTACCATCTCGATGGTTAAGGATAACGACACAGGAGCATTACGCCCGGCAGATTTCAGTGAGTTTCGTTCGTTTCTTCCTGAGTTGGAACATACTAATCTTACGGTTGAGATGTATCCCGTAACGCCGTCAATTGACTCTTCAAATGTCAATCCCGGTTTGTGGAAGAACCTTGCGCAAACCATTTATGAGCAATACGATGAGTACGATGGTTTTGTGGTACTTCACGGTACGGATACGATGGCGTATTCTGCATCGGCTCTCTCTTTTATGTTGGAGAACCTGCAGAAACCTATTGTCTTTACCGGTTCGCAACTTCCAATCGGTGTTTTTCGCTCTGATGCACGTGAGAACCTTCAGACCGCTATTGAGATCGCTGCTGCGCAGGACGAGGATGGTAATCCTATAGTGCCGGAGGTAACAATTTTTTTCGAAGACAGACTATTCCGCGGTAATCGCACTACGAAGAAAAATGCAGAGCATTTTGATGCTTTCTGCTCGTATAACTACCCTCCGCTTGCAAAGGCAGGAGTGCATATACACTATTTTCCTCATCTCGTTTTTTACTCGGACACAAAGCAACCTCTGAAATTGCATACTCTCATAGATTCTAATGTTGCTATTCTTAAGATATTCCCCGGTATATCTCATCGGATGGTAAAGGCGATACTTAATATCCGAGGCTTGCGGGCGGTGGTGCTTGAGACATACGGAACGGGTAACGCTCCGACTGACAAGTGGTTGTTTGAAGATATAAAAGCGGCTGTTGAGCGAGGAGTAATAATTGTTAATAAGACGCAGTGCGTTGCCGGCTCGGTGGAAATGGGCAGATACGAGACATCGCTCAATTTGCTGCAGGCGGGAGTCCTTTCCGGGCACGATATAACAACAGAGGCATTAGTTACAAAACTGATGTTCCTGCTCGGAGGTGCAGAGGATACCGAAATGGTGAAATTGCTGCTTTCGCAATCTATCTGCGGCGAGATGACCATAGATTGAAAATAAATTGTAAATTATATAGATATGAACACACTTCAACCTCAAAATGTGTGGAAACATTTCCACTCTCTTACTCAGATTCCTCGTCCGTCGGGCTGCTCGAAAGCAATAGGTGATTTCCTCACACATTATGGTAAATCGCTTGGATTAGAGACTTTTCAGGATGAGATAGGTAATGTCTTTATTCGCAAACCGGCGTCAGCGGGGTACGAGAATCACGCTCCCGTTGTGCTGCAAGCGCACATGGATATGGTGCCTCAAAAAGATGCAGACCGAGTATTCGATTTCGAAAAAGACCCGATAGAGGCGTTTGTTGACGGCGAATGGGTGCGAGCAAAAGGCACTACGCTCGGTGCAGACGATGGTATGGGTGTAGCCGCCGCGATGGCAGTACTCGAAGATAAGACACTCAAACACCCTGCCATCGAGGCGTTCTTTACAGTGGATGAAGAAACGGGAATGTACGGAGCAGAAGCCCTTCAACCTAATGTACTACGCGGTAAGACCTTGCTTAACCTCGATTGCGAAACGGAAGGTGAACTGTATATCGGTTGCGCCGGCGGTGTGGACGATACCGCTACTTTCACTTATTCTCCCGTACCCGTGTCGGAGGGAGATGTGGCAGTGTTAATATCTGTCAGCGGACTGCACGGAGGGCACTCCGGCTGCGATATTCACTTGCAAAGGGCTAACGCTATCAAACTGCTGTTCGAATGTTTGAAGGAGGCTGTGTCGGAATATGAGGCAAGGCTCGCCTGCGTGCAGGGTGGTTCGCTCAGAAATTCTATCCCGAGAGATGCTTGTGCATTGCTGACTGTGCCTAAAGAAGGTAAAGACGAACTGCTTGAGTTAGTTGATTTCTACGAAGATCTATTTATAAAGGAATATGACGGCGTTGAAGATAATATTCACCTGACCGCTAAAGATTTCGATATAAACGAGGTCAAAGGATTGATGCCTGAGGACACACAAGATTTTCTTATCCATGCAATCACCGCTTGTCCGCACGGCGTATATCGTATGATACCCGAGATACCCGATGTGGTAGAGACAAGTAATAACCTCGCAATGGTTCAAACTATTGAGGAGGAGAATATAAATAAGATTGTCGTTTCTTGCCTCACCCGCTCATCTGTTGAGTCAAGAAAAGAAGAGTTGCAAGAGGTTATCGACTCGTGCTTCCGTCTTGCCGGTGCAGATGTAACCTTTACAGGCAGTTACCCCGGATGGAAGCCGAACACCAACTCGCGAGTGTTAGAACTGATGCAGGATGTATATCAGAAGGAGTTCGGGAAAGAGGCAAGGGTAATCACTATACACGCCGGATTGGAGTGCGGAATAATAGGCAAGAACTATCCGGGAATGGATATGATTTCGTTCGGCCCGACAATAGTACATCCGCATAGTCCGTCAGAGGCTGTGAATATCGAGTCAGTAGGTAAGTTCTACAAACTGCTCATAGCGACACTCGCAGGACTCTGATATTAGGACCGTTCAGTTGTTAATTAGCGATAGCTGTTTATCGAACCTTTATCAAAGTGGCAAAAAAACGTAAGGTGCTTAACTGATTACTATGATATTGGCACGGTTTATGAATTATGAAATGTGGATTGTAGAAAGTAGAATCTAATTTATGTTTATGAATAGAAGAAAGTATCTGTTTTTAGCATCACTTGCCTTACTTCTTATTTCTCCTGTTGCTATAAAGGCGCAGAAAGTGGCGTATATTGATATGCAATATATCCTCAAGAACCTGCCGCAGTATGAGACAGCCAATGAGCAACTGACGATGATATCAAAGCGTTGGCAGAAGGAGATAGAGGCATTGGAACAAGAGGCACGCCTGCTCGAAACAAACTATCAGACAGAGCAGATTTTCCTCTCGCCCGACCTCAAGAACAAGCGCGAAGAAGAGATTTTGCAAAAGCAGACAGAAGCACTTGAACTGAAAAGAAAATATTTCGGCAAGGACGGCGAACTGTTTAAGAAACGCGAAGCATTGCTCAAACCTATTCAAGACGAAGTATATAACGCCATTCAAGAGGTGGCCAACGATAAGAGATATGAAGTGGTGAAAGACCGTTCGGCAGACCCGTCGCTTATCTATATGTCATCAAAACTCGAGATTTCAGATCAAATACTTCAAAAACTCGGTGCCAAATAAATTTAATTAAGATATTGCAATGAAAAGATTTTGGTTATTAATTGCACTCGCTATTCCAACACTGATGAGTGCGCAGAAATTAGGGCATATCAATACTCAAGAGTTATTCCAGCAAATGCCTGAACTGAATGAAATTAAGGCGAAGATGGATACTCTTCAAGGTATGTATGAGAACCAAATTGCAGCAATGCAAGAGGAGTTCAATAGGAAGGTGCAAGATTTCCAGCAGACTCAAGCAACGATGACTGATGGAGTACGCGAATTCCGCCAGCAAGAACTTGCTGACCTTGAGCAGAGAATTCAAACCTTCTATCAGACGGCTCAGCAGGATATTCAGAAGAAACAACAAGAGTACCTGATGCCCGTGCATGAGAAGATGTCGAAAGCCATTCAGCAAGTAGGGCAGGAGAAAGGATATACCTATATCCTCGATACTGCCGCTCTCCTTTATGTATCACCTGATGCAAGTGATATAATGCCGGAGGTAAAGGCTAAGTTAGGCTTGAAATAATAGTGCGTAAAACGCTACGCTTGCACACTTAACATGGCAGACAATTATTTAGAAAAACACTATTCTGATTATCTGAAAAGAAAAGAACAGTGGCTGAAAAAACAAAACAGAGGTCAGAACTCGGAACATAAATTTCAGAGTTCTGATTTCTGACTTTTTTTGTGTGAGTACGAAAAGAACGGAATAATAATTTTAATTTTATATAGTCGTGACTGAAATTTTACAACAAACCCTAAGGGATAAAGCATGGGCAAGGTGGCTTGCCCTCGTATTGATAGCATCTATGATGTTTTTTGCCTATATGTTAGCTGATGTAATGTCCCCGCTCGAAACACTGCTCGAGCTGCCGCTCGATGAAGGCGGCTTGTTCGGGTGGACAAGCACCAACTATGGCACTTTCCTCGCCGGAGAATATATACTTAATGTTCTCGGCTTCTTGATAATAGCAGGCATCATCCTCGACAAAAAAGGCATACGCTTTACAGGACTGCTATCCGCCTCGCTTATGGTCATAGGAGCTGTGATTATCTTCGTGGCTGTGCTGCCTTGGTTTCAAACTACAGGCTTCCATAATTGGCTTAACACTTGGTGGGTAGGAATGCCTGCTACAGCCAAACTCTCCGCCTTCGGATTTATGATATTCGGTTGCGGCTGCGAGATGGCGGGGACAACCGTGAGCAAGGCTATCGCCAAATGGTTCAAAGGTAAAGAAATGGCACTCGCTATGGGACTCGAAATGGCTATCGCACGATTAGGTGTATTCGCCGTAATGCTCTTCATTCCGCGCATATCTAACCATTTCGATAACTCAATTGTTGCACCCGTTGCCTTCTGCACTCTCTTGCTCGTCATCGGACTCATGTTCTACGCCGTATTTTGCCTCATGGATGTGCGTTTGGACAAAGATTTGGTGGCAATAGGTGAAATGTCGGAAGATAAATCGCCTGAAGATGAGTTCCATGTATCCGACCTCAAATACATCTTTTCCAGTAAGATGTTCTGGCTTGTTGCACTGCTCTGTGTACTCTATTATTCAGCCATCTTCCCATTCCAGAAGTTTGCACCGCGCTTCCTGTATGAAACGTTGCAATTAGACAGCATTACCACCGCAAGTTCGCTCTTCTCTTTCTTCCCTATTTTGGCTATGGTGCTCACTCCGTTCCTTGGTGCCTTCCTCGATTTCAAAGGCAAAGGTGCTACTATGCTCGCGCTCGGCGCACTCATAATGGTGGCTTGCCACTTGAGCTTTGCTTTCCTGCTACCTGTGTTCCCGTATAAATGGTTTGCTGTTGCGCTTATTGCTATTCTCGGTGTCAGCTTCTCGCTTGTGCCCGCTGCACTCTGGCCATCTGTGCCCAAAATCATAGACGAGAAGATTCTCGGCTCAGCGTACTGCCTTATATTTTGGGTGCAGAATGTAGGTCTTTGTCTTGTGCCGATGCTCATCGGAAAAGTGGTGGATGTAAGCGGATTTAAAACAGCTATGATAATATTCTCATCGTTCGGAATTATAGCATTTGTGCTGTCCTTCTTGCTGAAGATTGAAGATAAACGAAAAGGCTATGGATTGGAACTTCCTAATAAAAAATAAGAATTCAATCAATGTTTC
>CAKZZM010000182.1 GCA_937885465.1 uncultured Bacteroidales bacterium | reverse complement strand
CAACTTTCTGTAGGGTTTAGACACATAGGTAGTCAACCAAAATCAGGAAACTACAGGTTGCCATATCGGGGATGGGTGTTATATCGGTCAATATTGCATTTTGGACAATTTGGCACCAGAATATATATATATGGAAGATAATGCAAATATCAATGCCGGAACTATGATTTTAACGCATTTTAATCCGATGCCTCGGTTTCAAGGAATTTTTGCGTCAGAGGTTAAACCTGTAATCATCAAGGAAGAGGCAATGGTGGCTGTCCGCTGCACCATTATGCCTGGTGTAACCATTGGTAAATTAGCAACAGTAAGTGCCGGTATAGTGGTTGATAAGGATGTACCTGATTATAATATGTTGTGTGTAAGGACGATTTCTAAGTACATTAACTTGGAACGTATTTTAAAAATGAATAAACCATAAATATTTTTTATAGTTTTTGTATTCGACATGTTTTAAGTTATAAAAATTACTACCATCGCGATTTTCGTGTACAACAAAAGCATGGCAGCCATACTTATGTATTTGCTGTAATTATAAATTATTGAGCGGGCACAAAAACGTTGTGTTGATATTTCAGATGTATCTAAAAGTGAATAAAAAAATTAAAAAGTGTATTCCGGACTTGCATATTTTAGTAGAAAAGTGTAATTTTGTATACAGCTTCCTAAATTTAAGGAAAGATGTTGGGATTGTTTCCTGAATTTAAGGAATGGTGTTGGGGCGAATTCTTGAATTTATGGATTGAACTTGTAGATTATGGTTAGAAAAGAACTATTCAAATCGCTAATAGCCTTAAGGCAGGCAGACTTGCCGTTTGAACGGATTGAACGAGAGTTAGTCCTGCCGATACAACCGGGACTTATCATAATGGTTCCGGGTGTGCGTCGTGCCGGTAAGTCTTCGCTGCTGATGTTGACAGTTAATAAACTTTTGGCTTCCGGCGTAAAGCGCGAACAAATACTTTGGGTGAACTTTGACGACGAACGTCTATTCGGGATGCCGACAGAAGAATTGGACGAAATGTTGCAAGCCTATCGAGAGATGTATCCGGATATACACCTCAAGGACGTGTATATGTTCTTTGATGAGATACAGAATATTGTTGGTTGGGATTTGTTTGTTCTGCGCGTGTTTAAGTCGTATTCCGAGCATGTGTATGTGACGGGTAGTAACGCAAAATTACTATCTTCTGAGATATCTACTGCATTGCGCGGCTGGACGATTGATTATGAGATGTTACCATTGAGTTTTCGTGAGTTTTGTCGCTTTACGGGGATTGATGTGCATAGTTATTTGGAAAGCGACAAAGCAAAGCGTTATGCAGCAATGGAGGAATACATACACGAAGGCGCATTCCCGAAGGTGGTGTTGACGAATGACAGGTCAACTAAGCTGCGTCTGCTGCAAGGATATTTTAATGCGATGCTGTTCAGGGATTTGGTAGAACGCTATAAGATAAAAAACATAGAGGCATTGCGCTATTTTCTCAAGCGTTTGATGCTGAATCTGACGAAGACAACATCGATAAACGCAATAGTGAACGATATGCGTTCCAATGGTGTTACTGTAAACAAAGATGATCTTTATAACTGGGCAGATTGGGCAGTGGATACATATATGTTTATACGCTATCCTAAATACAGCTCATCTCTTGTGAAAGAAAATCAGTCGCTCCGCAAGTATTATGTGATAGATACGGGAATGCGACAAGCTGTGCTGATGCCGCAATCAGAGGACAATGGAAAATTGCTGGAGAATATAGTGGCATTGGAACTATTCCGCCGTCGCGGGGCTGAAAAGAAAATTTTTTATTGGCAGGGCGGGCATGAATGTGACTTTGTTGTACAGCGGGAAGAACTTGTAGAAGAATTGATACAAGTGACATGGGATATGACTGATGAGGATACACGCAAACGTGAAATAGAGGGATTGAAAGAAGCATCCAAAGGGACGAAGTGCGACAAACTTACCATCGTAACGCGAGAAATGAAAGAGACAATAGAGGAAGAAGGGTATCGGATTGAAGTTGTTGGTATAGAGGAGTGGTTAAATAGCGATATGATATCAAAAGCTATTTGAGCGGGCACAAAAACGTTGTATGAATCTTTCAAATGTGTTTAAAAGTGTGGTAATAATATTAAAACAATGAATATTCTCATTCAACTTTCTCATCCGGCGCATTTTCACTTGTATAAGAATGTGGCGAGGAACTTGATGGCAAATGGTCATCAGGTGTATATAATAATTAAGACAAAAGATATCTTGGAAGACCTGCTCAAGGAGGCCGGTCTTCCGTACTATAATATCCTGCGAGTAGCGCATCGCAAAAGTAGAGTCGGAATTTTGTGGGATATGTTGGTGCGTGATTGGAAGATATTTTGGTTCTGTACAAGCCATCATATTGATTTGCTGACCGGCTCAACACCCGAAGTAGCGCATGTGTCGTGGCTATTACGTTGTAGGTCAGTCAATACAGGAGAAGATGACGCTGCTGTTGTTCCTGCTTTTTCAAAGATCGCAGGACCGTTTATACAATGTGTGTTGTCTCCTATTTCTTGCAATAGTGGTAGTATGGAGAAAAAAGCGGTGCATTATCCCGGTTATCATGAATTTGCATATCTGCACCCGAATCATTTTACGCCGTCGCGAATGGTGGTTGAGGAATATGGAATAGAGGTTGATAAGCCGTATTTTGTTCTTCGATTTGCTTCGCTTAACGCACATCATGATAGCGGAATTAAGGGGATAAACGCAGAGGTGGCGCAGAGGTTGGTAGATATCCTCTCTCCACACGGGCGAATATATATTACCTCCGAGCGTCCGTTGGAGCCGCAATTTGAACAATATCGCATAAAAATCAATCCGCTGGATATGCATCATGTGATGGCGTTTGCCTCGCTCTATATAGGTGATAGTCAGACAATGGCTGCTGAAGCCGGGGTGCTGGGTGTTCCATTCGTGCGGTTCAATGATTTCGTAGGTAGAATAGGGTATCTGCGCGAGTTGGAAGATGTATATGAATTAGGATATGGTATCCATGCTACGCCTCTTGCGCCGGATAGTCCTATCAGGCGTGCTGATGGAAGCAAGCAACCGAGCGGAGTAAAGACGCTATATGAGCGTGTTGAGCAATTGGTATCGATGTCGGCAGATGAGCTGACAGCAACCTATCAATCGCGTCGCCAAAAGATGCTATCCGATAAGATTGATTGTGCCAAGTTCCTTACATGGTTCATAGAGAACTATCCGGCTTCGGCAGAGGAAACACGGAGAGTTGATGATAAGTTCTGGGAGCAGTTTAAGTAGCCAAATAGCAAGATTATGCATATAACATTAATTGCAGGGGCAAGACCCAATTTCATGAAAATAGCTCCGCTTATAAAGGCGATAGAGGCAGACGAACGCGTGTCTTATCGTTTAGTACACACTGGGCAGCATTATGACAAGAATATGAGCGGCATGTTCTTTGAGGAGTTGGGTATTCCTGCGCCGGATGTGAACCTTGGTTGTGGCGGTGGTACGCAGGCTGAGCAAACAGCCCATATCATGGTGGCGTTTGAGAAAGACCTGATGGCGCATCCTACGGATGTAGTATTAGTGGTAGGTGATGTGACAAGTACCATGGCGTGTTCTATCGTAGCGAAGAAACTGAATGTCAAGGTATGCCATGTGGAGGCAGGTATAAGGAGTTGGGATTTGACGATGCCGGAGGAGATTAATCGTATGGTAACCGATAGTCTGGCGGATTATATGTTTACAACTTCTGAGGTCGCCAACCGCAATCTGGTGAGATTCGGGGCATCCATCCAACTCCCATCTAAAGGGAGAACGGATACGACGCAGATTCCTTCTACTCCGGGCGAAGAAGGGGTGTGTCCAAAGGTATGGTTTGTGGGGAATGTGATGATAGATACGCTGCTGGCAAACAGGGAACGGTTCCGTAAACCTCAGATATGGGGTGAGTTGCAGTTGCGCGAGAAAGAGTATATCGTGATGACTATGCACCGTCCGGCGAACGTTGATGAAGAGAACCATCTGCGGGCACTGATGGAGCAGATTATCATCAACGTACACGGACTGCCTATTATCTTCCCGATACATCCAAGGACTGCGAAGATATTCTATAATCTATGGGGAGATGAAAAGGCTTTGGCAAAACGTTTCCCGAACCTACATATCGTAGAGCCGATGGGGTATTTAGAGTTTAACTATTTAGTTGATCGAGCCAAAGCAGTAGTGACGGACTCCGGCGGCATCACCGAGGAGACCACCGTTATGGGAGTGCCCTGCATCACGCTGCGCGATAATACCGAACGGCCGGAGACCTGCACGATAGGTACGAACGAGTTGATCGGAACGAATCCTGATGCGATCAAGCCGGCACTGGATGTACTCTTCGCAGGGAACTGGAAGAAAGGGGCTATCCCGCCACTATGGGACGGACATACCGCAGAACGGATTGTGGAGATTCTCGCAGGGTTGAAATAGTGGAGAACGTCTCCGAACGTTCGGACCTTAGAAGGTGTTGGAAAATGAACAAAAACAGCGTTGAAATGTCCTTTAAACAGCGTTGAAATGTCCTTTAAACAGCGTTGAAATGTCCTTGAAACAGGCGAAAAAACACGATTATAGAAAGTGAGCAACGGAGAACTTCCGCTGCTCATTTTCATAAAAAAGTGTAAAAAAAGCAAAGTGGAGAACGTCTCCGAACGTTCGGAGACGTTCTCCACTACACTTATATCTCTCGTCTTTATAATGTCGGCATTGAATGCCGACTAAGGTCTGAACGTTCGGAGACGTTCTCCACTATTGAGAGACGCTAAAGAATAGCGTCTCTACCGTTGAACGTTCGGAGACGTTCTCCACTTAGGTCTTCGGGGGTGTCGATGCCTATTGTTTGGTAGTCGGTGATGGCAACGCGTATCTGATAGCCTGCCTCGATCCATCTCAGTTGTTCGAGCGACTCTGCCTGTTCTAAGGGTGAGATAGGCAGGGCTACTATCTGTTGCAGTATATCAGCGCGATAGGCGTACATACCTATATGCTTATAGAATGGTGTGCCTCGCTTCTGAGCCTCTTCGAGCCACTTCTCTTGCGGTACGCCGCGCATAAAGGGGATGACGCTGCGGGAGAAGAGTATGGCTCGATAAGCCGGCGAGTCGTTACATATAGGGGCGATGACCACCTTAGGAGAGTTGGGGTTGAGTAGAGCGGCTATGCCGTCTTCGGGACGGAAGGGTGTAACGAGAGTGGCGATATCAGCGGGAAAGCAGGATTTGATGAGTTCAATCTGCGCGGGGTCGATAAAAGGCTCGTCACCTTGAATATTGATGATGATGTCGGAGTGCAGTCGGCTTGCCTGCATTTCATTTTGCTCGCGAGTCGTATGCGTCCCCGCAGGACGTTGCGTGGGTGGCTCATGCTGCTGAGTTTGGAGGATGTAATGGCAGTAGGCTTCGTAGCAGCGGTTGGTACCGCAAGGGTGGTCGGGGGAAGTCATCACAGCCTCGCCGCCGAAGCGTTGTACGCAGTTCATTATGCGCTCGTCATCGGTGGCAACGATAACGGTGTCGAGAGCCTTCTTCGCCTGTTCATAGACGCGCTGAATCATCGGCTTGCCATCGATGAGGGCAAGCGGCTTACCGGGGAAGCGGGTTGAGGCATAGCGAGCAGGAATGATACCGATGAACATAATTTAGGGTTTATAAACTTGAATGGCCAAGCAATAATTTATATTGATTGAAATGCAGGTGAGAAATGAGTCCTGCCTGCGTTCCGATAGAAAAACCGCTCCGATAACGAACGTTCGGAGACGTTCTCCACTAAGTTATATATCCTTGCATTTTTGTCGGAGCCATGATGCTTCGTCCGAGGTGAGAAGTGGGCATATAGTGTCAGCGACACGCCTGTGGTAGTCGTTTAGCCATTGTTTCTCGTCGTCTGTCAGCAGCGTTATCTCGATAAGCGAGGTGTCGTAGTAGCATAGAGTGAGGGTCTCGAAGGAAAGGAAGCGGTCGTTAGTGGTGGTAGCCTCGGTGGTGGGTTCGTCTTGCACTGCCACAAGGTTCTCAATGCGTATGCCCCACTGCCCTGTGCGATAGATACCGGGTTCGTCAGAGCAAATATTGCCGGGCTGCAACTGTGTGGGGTTCATGTCGGTGCGTATGTTCTGCGGCCCCTCATGGCATCCGAGGAAATGTCCGACGCCGTGTCCTGTGCCGTGACCATAGGTGATACCTGCCTGCCACATATATTGTTTAGCGAGGGCATCTATCTGATTACCTCTTGTGCCGAGTGGGAAGCGTGCTCGTGCAAGGGCGATATGTCCTTTGAGAACATAGGTATAGTCTAATTTAGCCTGCTGCGGTATGTCTCCGCCGAGCCAAACGGTGCGGGTGATATCGGTCGTGCCGTCGAGATACTGTCCGCCGGAGTCGAGGAGTAGCATCCCTTCGGGGTGAATGGTGGCGCAATTATCGGGGGTGGCAGCATAGTGGACGATAGCACCATTGCCTTTGTAGCCTGCTATAGTGCCAAAACTTTCCTCTATGAAATTATCTCCTTGCAAGCGGAATTCGTGCAGTTGCTCCATCAAGTCCCATTCGGTGAGTCGAAGTCCGTTATCAGTTCGCATATTTGCCATTTTCTCTTCGAGCCATTTGAAGAAGCGTGTGAGTGCAACGGCATCTTGTTTCATTGCCTTTCTCTCGCCTTCTAACTCAATTGGGTTCTTGCGGCTCTTATCTATCAACACGGGCGACTGCTCTTTGATGATGCGAGTACCTTCCGGCAGTGCAGCGAAGAGTGCCTCGTTAACTCGAGCGGGGTCGAGCATAACGCTGCCGTGCAAAGCGGATAAGGCAGGATAGACTTCGGTATATTCACGCACGATAATATGGAGAGAAGAGAGATACCGATGGGCTGTCTCGTCAATCTTTGCGCTGTTGATAAAAAGTGTGCAGCGCTCTTTTTCGAGCAGGAGATAGGATATCACAACGGGGTTATATTCGACATCGTTACCGCGGATATTCAGTAGCCATGCAATCTCGTCAAGGGCGGAGATAATAAGTGCATCGGCGTTGTGCTTTGCCATTGTTTGCCTAATACGGTTTAGTTTATCCTCTACGCTCTCACCGGCATATTTCTCATCGTAGGGGTAGAGTAGGGACGAGGGAATGGGCGGACGGGAGTCAGTCCAAAGCGGGGCAATAAGATCAATATTCTTAACGGAGATATCGTGATTGAGGAAGGAAGCGAGCAGCGTCTCGTAGTCGTTCACGCTCCACATCTCCGAGTTGACGGCAACGATGTCATTTGCTTTGAGTCGCGAGATGAGCCATTCTTCTACTGAGGGACAATCGATGTCGGAAGCACGCATAAGGGTAATGCCTGTATCTTTGAGTTCGATGTCTGCTTGCAGGTAATAACGGCTGTCGGTGAAGAGTCCGGCATCGTCAAGTGTTACGACTAAGGTGCCTGCTTCTCCGGTGAAGCCTGATAGCCACTGCATCTCCATCCAATGTGCCGCCATATATTCGCTGGCGTGCGGGTCTGTACCCGGAACGATGTATGCTGCTACGCCTGAAGTTCGCATCAGGTTGCGTAATCTCTTTATTTTATTCATAATTTTACTTTTTTAAACGACATATCAAGGCATTTGAAACTGTGTGTCAAGGCACCGACGGAGATGAAGTCCACGCCACATTCGGCATATTGTCTCAGGGTCTTTTCGGTTATGCCGCCTGACGACTCAATCTCTATATAGCCGCTTTTCTCTTTCTTCCAATTAGGAACGAGGTCATTCCAATTAACTTGTCCTTCGGGCGAGTGACTGCGGATATACCTTACAGCCTCGCGTGTCGCCTCGGGAGTGTAATTATCGAGCATAATGCGGTCGATACCCCCTTCTTGCAGTGCTGCCTCCACTTCCTGCTGATTGCGTACCTCTATCTCAATCTTGAGGTCTTTACCATTTGACTTGCAATAATCTTTGGCACGGCGGATGGCAGCGGCAGTGCCGCCTGCGAAATCGACATGATTATCTTTGAGCAGGATCATATCGAAGAGACCTATCCTGTGGTTATGCGCTCCGCCTATCCTGACTGCCTCTTTCTCCAACATACGCAGTCCCGGGGTCGTTTTGCGGGTGTCAAGGATAGTGCAGCCTGTGCCTGCCACTAAACTTTGGTAGTAAGCCGACATGGTGGCTATACCCGACATACGCTGCATAATATTAAGCATAGTACGCTCCACTTGCAGCAGAGAGCGAACTTTGCCATAAACGCGAAAAGCGATATCCCCGGGCCTGACCATAGTACCGTCTTTCAAAAACCATTCAACGCGTAAGGTGGGGTCAAAATAATCAATAACTTCGGCAGCCACCTCCACGCCTGCGAGTATGCCCGTGTCCTTGACTATAAGTTGCTGGCAGCCCTCTGCGTCGGCGGGTATAGAACTGAGCGAGGTGTGGTCTCCATCGCCTATATCTTCCTTGAACCACTGAGATATCAGGGTGCGAAGTTCGTCTTTCGTGATATAAATCATATCTTTTTAAAGTTTTAATTTTTCAAAGATACAGAAACTTTTTGAATTATCAAATTAAAAATCAAAAATTAAAAATTAAAACTTTATATTTCTTGGACAGAAAGAATATAATTATTAAATTTGTGATTATGAAGATAACTCTGCTTGTTGTCGGAAAAACTACCGATTCTCACATAGAGGCTCTTACTCAGGACTATTTGAAAAGGATAAGTCATTATATATCCTTTGATTTTCAGGTATTGCCTGATATTCGTAACACCCGTTCGCTGAGTGAGGAGCAACAGAAAGTAGCAGAGGGCGAACTTATTTTGAAGTCAGTGCCGAATAATGCCTACTTAGTGTTATTTGACGAGCACGGCGAGGAGTTGCGGTCGGTAGAATTGGCGCAATGGGTAAACAAGAAGATGAGCGGATTAAGTGTGCCGATAGTGTTTCTGATAGGCGGTCCGTACGGGTTCTCAAAGGCTGTGTATGAGCGTGCAGATGCCCGCTTGTCGCTCAGCAAACTGACCTTCTCGCACCAAATGGTTCGCCTTATTGCGGTGGAGCAATTGTATCGTGCAATGACAATTCTGCACGGAGAGCCGTATCACCATGAATAAGTTAAGAAATAAATTGATAATACCATGAAAAATAACTACTTTTTCGTATATTGCGTATTCGCGGTATTCATTTTGCTTGCAGGTTGTAATAGAACCGAAGACATAGTGGCATTGCAGAGAGGTGAGCCGATATCCCCTGTGTATGCAGCAGAAGGTGATAATGTTCTTATCTGGACTGATTATGTGCCGACACTCGTTCCGCTTTCGAGCAGGTTGGAGGTGAAAATTAGCGGTGAGTATGATATTGCAAAGTTGGCAACTGACAGCATGATTTTCAATGGTCATGTAACAACTCCTGAGGTTGTAACAATATCAGACGGGAGACAAACAGCTGTGGTGCCCGTATTGCCTAATCTACCTTATAGGCAAGGACTAACCTCGTTTTCGATAAGTGATAATTCAGTGGAAATAGGCTTTCACGGTGCGGCAGCGGGCGAGGTGGAAAATCCATCATTCCTTATGATAATACAAAATGCCCTGTTGCCGACGAAAGTGTTGAAAATGAATGGAGAGAATAGTTGGCTTATCCGCTTGGATATAGCCGAGGAAGAGTATTATCGCCTTATGCAGCAGGAGAGGACTTATCTGAGAGTATTTGCCTCAGACGAGCATTACCGCTATAATGATTTGCTCATCCCTTTGCAAAAGGGCAAACCCGTTCGCTCGACTAAGGAACTGACTCGCCATGACAATCAAGCGCAGATATTGTACTCGCTTATGGTTGACCGCTTCTGCAATGGTGATACCGATAATGATGCTCCTCTAAATAGGGGAGATGTGCTTCCCCAAGTTGATTATCAAGGTGGAGACCTCGCGGGTGTTACGGAAAAAATACGCGCAGGGTTCTTCGATTCACTCAATATTAATACTATTTGGTTATCTCCCCTCAGTCAAAACCCGACAACGGCGTGGGGATTGAACGAGGACCCCTATACTCGCTTCTCGGGCTATCACGGCTATTGGCCGGTATATAACACGAAGTTAGACAATAGGATGGGCACACCCGAGCAGTTGCACGAGCTGCTTGCCGTCGCCCATGAGCATAATATCAATGTTATTCTCGACTATGTTGCTAATCACTTGCATATTGAGTCGCCTACATTGAAGGAACACCCCGATTGGATAACCGATTCTATCCTTCCTGACGGCAGGCGAAACTTCGAGTTATGGGATGAATGTCGCCTGACGACATGGTTTGATGTGCATATTCCGACGTTAGACCTTGAGCGTGAAGATGTATGTGATGCAATGACCGACACTGCTCTCTATTGGATGCAGGAGTATGACTTCGACGGCTATCGCCATGATGCCTGCAAACATATACCTCTCGGCTATTGGAGGATGTTCACCCGAAAATTGAAGACTCGCTTACCCGAGAGAGATTTCTGGATGATAGGCGAGACTTATGGCTCACCCGAACTGATATCCTCGTATGTGAAGTCGGGAATGCTCAATGCGCAGTTTGATTTTACCGTTTATCACACCGCTATTGAGGTCTTAGGTAAGCAGCAATCGATGCGTCGCATCGCTGATGCCATAGAGGATGCGTGCCGCTATTACGGCGATCACCACACGATGGGAAACATATCGGGTAATCACGATAAATGCCGTTTCATCTCGCTTGCCGGCGGAGCCGTCAGTTGGAATGAGGACGATAAGCATGCCGGTTGGACGCGTCAGATAGGCGTAACCGCTGACGGCGATAAGCAGAATGAGGAAAGAGCCTTTAAGAAAGCGTTACTGTTAGAGGTTATCAATTTGACGATCCCGGGCGTGCCGTGTATCTATCAAGGCGATGAATACGGGCAGGCCGGTGCCAATGACCCTGATAACAGACGAATGATGAGGTTTGGCGGGTTGTCCGATAACGAAAGACGCATGAGAGAGCAAGTGGTGAAACTGACTCAGTTAAGAAAAACGAAGATGCCCCTTCTCTATGGTGATTACTGCCTTATGTTCTGCGATCACGATCTGCTTGTGTTCTCACGTACTTATGCAGGTGACACCGTTATTGTCGCTATCAATAATGCTGATGTTGCTCGGGATATAACCTTAGAAGGGCTGAATATCCATGTGGAGCCGAACGACTACTGCATCTTGTAGAGAGTGGAGAACGTCTCCGAACGTTCTATAGAAAACGAGTTCTGAATGTGAGACTGAAAGGCTTTTATGATTGTTGATGTTGTTCGAAAAGATGTTAAGAGGCTGAGGTTGGTCGTGAAGACTAATGGTAGTGTGACTTGTGTCGCTCCTTATTACTGCTCAGAGGAAAGTATCCAAAGTTTTATCAATGATAATGAAGAGTGGATACTCAAGACGACCGACAAGATGCAACGCAAGCGTGAAAAGAACCCGCCGCTGCAATATACTACGGGCGAAAAGCATTTCTTGTGGGGTAAGCCGCTTACTTTGCTATTAAAAGAAGAGCGAGGCAGACCGTCTGTTACTTTTGGTGAAAATGAGATAGTGATGTATTGTTCACCGGACAGCACTATTGACGAGAGAAAAATGATTCTTTATTCCGCTTATTATCTGCAATTCAAACCCGAATTGCAGATAATGATAGAAAAGTGGCAGCATCGTATGAATGTGCCGCCACTTGATATTACTATCCGACTGATGCGGACAGAGTGGGGCAGTTGCACACCAAAAAAGTATCGGATGACTTTCAATATCGACCTCGTCCGTTTCCCGAAAGAATGTATGGAGTATATCGTTATTCACGAGTTTACACATCTCAACTATCCAAATCATTCTCAGGCTTTTTGGACATTATGCGATCGGCGTCTGAGTGAGGCATGTCTGCCCGATAGCAAAACGATGAAGAAAAGATTGGCAGCAGGTCCTAATATGTTATCCCAAAACGGTCATTAGACCATTTTGCGCTTACAAGGCTTTCTTTTAGTCATCTTTTTTACCGCTTTTCAGTTACAATGGAACCCCATTGCGCCATCAAACCGGCAAAAAATCTAATCAAAAATAAAACCATAATCATCAAAACGCTAATGACCGTTTCGGGATTATAGGTACTTCGGTCTGCGTAGAAAGAACGCGAAAAGCTCTTCAGCACTTATTGTATTATTTCCGGTTCGGCAATTTGTTTGCCTCGGCAAAAGCGCAACTGAATATTTCGGTCGTCTCCGAGATATACGAATCGTTCTAACCGCTGAGGCAGACTATAGTCGCCGTGATTAAGGTTGCTATCGTCAATGAGCAAGGCGTCAAACTCATAACCTTGTTCGAAACTACCGACCTTGCCGAAGAACGAGCCTGCCGATTTGGTGGCAAGGTAAAAGGCTTCGGAGAGGGTGAGGAAGGGGCAGGACTCCTGATGTTGCCGGTAGTGCATCTTGCTGACCTGTATAGCATAAACCATAACTCGGAAGATGCTGAGGTCGTGTCCGGCACTTATATCGCTGCCAAGACCAACGCGGACACCGGCGTTGAGTAGGGTTCTGACGGGTGCCATACCTGATGACACATTGAGGTTGGAAGTGGGGCAGTGTGCCACAAGCACTTTTTGACGACTCATCAGTTCTATCTCTTCGGGAGAGGAATAGACACAGTGTGCCATGATTGTGGGGGTCTGACCGAAAAGGGAGTAGCGATAGTAGGCATCCCCGTAAAACTTGCTTTCAGGTTCTAATTCCTGTACCCATTTTATCTCGTTCTTGTTTTCCGACAAGTGTGATTGTATGGGCAGTTGATATTTGCGTGCCAAATCTCCGCATGCACGAAGCATATCGGGTGTGCAAGAAGGTATGAAGCGGGGGGTCACAATAGGGTTGACTAATGCGGAGTGTGACCTGTTTGCTTGCCGGTATGAATCAATAATTGCCTCGTTAGCCCGCATTGCCTCGTTTGTGTCTTCTGTTAGTTCGGCGGGGCAGTTGCGGTTCATATCCACCTTACCGACAAATGCTCCCATACCCGCTTTTTCAAAGAGTTGCATTAATAGACGCGTACTCTCCTCGTGAATGGTGGCAAAGGCTACTGTCCTCATAGTGCCGAAGCGCCATAGGTCGTGTACGAAGCGGCTATACATACGCTTAGCATAGTTCGTGTCGGCATATTTGATCTCCTCAGGAAAAGTGTAGTTCTCAAGCCACGGCAGCAATTCCATATCCATTGCGATACCCTGATTATGGTACTGCGAGGCGTGAACATGCAAATCGTTCATTGCAGGGATAAGCAGTCTGTCGCCATAGTCGATTACCTCTGCATACCTAAGGTCGGCAGGCAGTTCGGAGTAAACGCCTTGTACGATGCCGTCTCGGACAGCCACAAAACCATTAGGAATAACTTCGAAATAGTCGTTCTGCTTAGTGAAGAGTATATTTGCTTTATAGATAGTCATTACTTATCACTTATCATCAGTTCTTCCGGCAGTTGCAGAGTATAGAGTATTGCTTCTGCGCTGCGCAGGGGGTTGCGTTTCTTCTGTCCAGGGGCGAAGAGGTACACCTCGGCAGTAATAACCTGTCCGTTGATCTCGTCTAATCGGGTGTGCTGTACGAACGGACCGCCCATTGCTTCGCCGCCGTATAATTTCCAAAGTCCTCGTATCTCTGCGCAGTACTTCCCTCGCAGATTGATTGGCGTAAATTGTGGCGGAAAATGCTTATATTCTGTTCCCATAAACGAACCTTGTATCTGCCCGGATATATTTTTGCCTACCACCTCATCTCGCTTTTGCAGCAGGAACTCTTTGGTGAAGGTGCTGTCGTTTCTGTATGGGTAGCTCCATATAAGCAGGTCTTTGCGCATACTGCCGCCGTTATTGACGCACCACACAAGCGTCAGTTTGCCGTCGGGCGTGTTATAGACGGTATCTCTTACGAGCATATAATCAGAGGGTATGCGGATGTCGCAGCCGAAGCGTTTCTGCACTGCTTCACGCGTATCGGTAGTCTGATAATTGCGGTAAAAAACGCCCTGACGGTCTATCTCCTGACGCACAAACCAATTTCTTATTTGCACTGCGTTGGAAAGGTAGATATTGAGGAAACTCTCGTCATCCGGACTCTGTATTTTGCATAGAGCCTGCGGGTGGGCAAAGACATCGGTGTGATATGTTATTTTAGCTTGCGTGTAACGCGCCGGATTGATATCCACATAGAGAATGTTACGGGTCGCTTTTAGCGCATCATCGAACAGCGAGTGTGGCACTTGTGAGATATTGAAATAGGGCTCTATCTGCGGCAGGCAGGGCATATCTGCTTCCATATATGCCTTTATTGAGTCCCCGCATTGCGACTGCCATTGCGGGTTGTCAATAACAACAAGTACCTCGTAGATCGTACCGGAGGCTGTGACTTTGGTTGTGCCTACGTTCTTACATGCACTAAGCAGACATGCAAGTGCTATTGTCAAAAGAAATAATGTCTTCTTCATTATCAATTTTCATTTTTTAATGTGTCATTTTTAATTTCCTCCCGTTGTCTCTCTTCTCTCTCTCGGCGTGCTTCGGCGGGGTTGAAACCTTTGAACTCACGCGGTTCTCTTTTCTCGGGCTGCTGCTCCTTGAAGGGGAGCGGGTTTTTGTTTATCTCTTTTGTTATTTCCCGTTTCTTTAGAATATCAAGGGCGAGATAGAGAGCATTGGCGAAAGAGAAATGTGTGGCTTGTCTCTTGCCGGCGAGGTCGTATGCTGTGCCGTGGTCGGGCGAGGTGCGCACAACGGGCAGTCCGGCAGTGTAGTTTACTCCATTCATATCGAGCGACTTGAACGGAATAAGTCCTTGGTCATGATACATGGCGAGTGTAGCATCGAAATGGGCATAAGTGCCACTGCCGAAGAAGCCGTCTGCCGTGAATGGACCGAAGGCGAGAATACCGCTGTCGTATGCTTGCTTGATAGCAGGTTTGATGATTGTCTGCTCTTCAGTGCCGAGCAGTCCGTTATCTCCCGCATGCGGGTTAAGGGCAAGCACGGCGATACGTGGAGCACGAATATGAAAATCTTGTATTAGCGACTCGTTAAAGACCTTCAACTTGCTCACGATGCGTTCTTCCGTTATCTGCTCTGCCACATCCCTAAGCGGCACATGGTTGCATACGAGTGCCACTTTCATCTGCTCACTGACCATCATCATCAGCGACTCGCTTTCCTTTCCGAAGCGGTTGGCAAGATATTCTGTGTGTCCTGAGAAGCGGAAACGGTCGCTTTGTATATTCTCTTTATTAATAGGTGCGGTTATCAGTGCTTTTACGGCACCTCGTTTTATATCGTCGCACGCCTTGTTGAGTGCGGCAAACGATGCTTCGCCTCCTTCTTTGGTTGATGTGCCGATATGAAGTGCCATATTGGCGTGGGTGTTGATGAGACTGATTTTGCCTGCCTGCGCTTCTTCCGCATTGCGGATAATATTGACGTGCAGTGCCGCATATTCTTCCCCGAGCTGCTTCTGCCACTCTTTGAAGAGTTGTTCGTTCCCATAGATAACGGGCGTGCACACTTCTGTTATATGCGGGTCGGTAAGGCTCTTGATAATAACCTCGTAGCCTATACCGTTAGGGTCGCCTGCGGTTATGGCAACAAGGGGTGTTTTAGTATTGTCCATAATGAATCTTTTCGTATTGAAGTTTGTCTAATTCTCGCGGTTTCCTTTCTTCGTCGGGGTGTCCGAGTGATACGATGCAGAGTACTTGTAGTCGTTCGGGTATGTTGCATAACTCCCTTATAAGTTGCTCGGCAGACATATTTTCCGCACTTGCCGTACTTATATCTTTTACCATTCTTCCGTACACCTGTACCCAGCAGGCACCGAGTCCGATGTCGGCGGCTTCGAGCAGCATTTGTTGGGCTGCTATTGCGCCGTCGCATTGCCAAGTGTCGGTGAGCGAAGCATCCACGCAAACAACGATGGCGGCAGCGGCTTCGGCGAGCATAGCACTGCCGTAGGTGCGGCAGCCTGACATATTACGAAGAACGGAGCTGTCGGTGACGACAACGAACTCCCACGGGTTGCACCGCTTTGAGGCAGGCGACATAAGTGCCGCTTGCATAATCTTTTTTATGTCATCATCTTTTATAGGCTCGTCAGTGTATTTGCGAATAGACCGCCTATGTGATGCAAGGTCGAGAAAAGAGGTCATGTCAACATTTGATTTTGCTTATTATTTCTTCCACGGCATCGTGAAGCCCCTCTTTGTGCCTGCCGCCTGCTATAGCCATCCATGGTTGACCGCCGCCTCCGCCTTGAATATGCTTGGCTGCTTCTTTGATGAGATTACCTGCGTGCAGACCTTTGTCGATCAGCGGCCGGCTGAGGAAGACTGCAAGTTGCGGCTTGCCGTCTTGCTCTGTTCCGGCTACTACTGCAAATGCCGTGTCGGTAAATCTACCTTTGAGTATCGGCATTACATTGCGAATCATATTGTTGTCGGCAGTGCCTTCTAATCTGACGAGGCGAATACCATTCAAGTCCTCTGCGTGACTGATTAGGTTATCGCAGAAATGCGACACTTTCTCCGCCATATGATCCTCTATTTGCTTTTTGAGGTTAGCGTTTTCGTCAATGGCTTTATGTATGGCAGCGGATAAGTCGGGTGTGTTATTGAAGAACCCCCTGAGTTCCTGCAATAGATCGAGTTGCTTGTAATACAGTTCGTCTGCTACGTTGGCGGTGACAGCTTCTATTCGCCTGATGCCTGCCGCGATACTCGTTTCCATAAGGATACGGATAGTGCCTATCCTGCCGGTTGAAGAGACGTGGCAGCCGCCGCACAGTTCTATACTCGGACCATATTTGATTACTCTGACATCGTCGCCGTACTTCTCACCGAAGAGTGCCATAGCCCCCATTGCTTTCGCTTCGGCGATAGGTGTGTGACGATGTTCCTCTAAGGGTAGGTCTTGGCGAATAAGTCGGTTAGCTAACTGTTCCGCTCGGCGTATCTCTTCCGGTGTTACTTTTTGGAAATGACTGAAGTCGAAGCGGAGCGACTGCGCCGTAACGAGTGAGCCTTTCTGCTCCACATGCTCACCTAACACTTGGCGAAGAGCATAATGGATAATATGGGTAGCAGTGTGATTGCAGGCTATTGCCTCGCGTCGCTCGGCATCCACCTCTGCCGTTATCTTTACGCCTTGCGTCAGCCATTCAGGCAGTTCGCGGGCAATTAATACCGGCAGACCGTTCTCGCGCTTGCAATCGATGATAGTGAGCACTTTGTCGTCTGTTGTCAATATACCGGTATCGCCTACCTCGCCGCCCATCTCTGCATAGAAGGGGTTCTGACTGATGACTATCTGATAGAAGGTGTTGCCTTTTTGCGTCACCTGCCGGTAGCGGAGTATATCTGTCTCAACGCAGAGGTTGTCGTAACCTACGAATTCAGGTTCGCCTTCGTGTAGCACGACCCAATCACCGAGGTCTTGCTTATTGGCTGTTCGTCCCATCTCTTTCTGGCGTTCGAGAGCCTTGTTATATTCGTCCTCATTGGTGGTGAAGCCGTTCTCTCGAAGGATAAGCTCGGTGAGGTCAAGCGGGAAACCGTAGGTGTCTTTGAGGGTGAAGACATCGTAGCCGCTGATAACCTTGTTGCCGCTTTTGTCGGCATCCATCAGTTTCTGAAGTAGGGTTATGCCTTTATCCAAGGTGCGCAAGAAACTCTCCTCTTCGCTTCTGATGACGGGTGTTATTTGTGCTTCTTGTCTCTTTAGTTCGGGGTACGCCTCTCCCATATCTTCTATCAGTTGCGGCACGAGTTTATACATAAACGCTTCTCGTTGCGCGAGGAAGGTATATCCGTATCTGACGGCGCGGCGCAATATGCGGCGGATGACATAACCCGCCTTCTCGTTTGAAGGCAGTTGGCCGTCGGTGATGGCGAAGGCGATGGTTCGAATATGGTCCGCAATAACTCGCATAGCGATGTCGGTCTTCTCATCTTCACCATATCTCTTGCCGCATAACTGCCCGATAGTGTGCAGCATCGGCATAAAGATATCAGTGTCGTAGTTCGACTGCTTACCTTGTATCGTCCTGACGAGTCGCTCAAAGCCCATACCTGTGTCGATGACCTTATTCTTAAGCGGCTCGAGTGAGCCGTCTGACATACGGTTATACTGCATGAAGACTATATTCCATATCTCTATCACTTGCGGGTGATCTTTATTGACAAGTTCTCTGCCCGGCAAGGCTTTCTTCTCTTCTTCCGAGCGGCTGTCAATATGTATTTCGGAGCAAGGACCGCAAGGACCCGTCTCGCCCATCTCCCAGAAGTTATCGTGCTTATTGCCATTGAGGATATGGTCTGCCGGTAGATGTTTTGCCCAAATTGAGGCTGCTTCGTCATCGCGACCTATATTTTCCTCTTTCGAACCTTCAAAGACGGTAACATAGAGGTCTTTGGAATCGAGATGCAGCACATCCACGAGATATTCCCATGCGAAGTCAATAGCCTCTTTTTTGAAGTAGTCGCCGAACGACCAGTTGCCGAGCATCTCGAACATAGTGTGGTGATAGGTGTCGTGCCCCACCTCTTCCAAGTCGTTGTGCTTGCCGCTGACGCGCAGACATTTCTGCGAGTCGGCTACGCGGGGATATTTGATGGGGTCATTACCGAGAATGATACCTTTCCACGGGTTCATACCGGCGTTGGTAAACATCAGTGTCGGGTCATCTTTCTGAACCATAGGGGCAGAGGGGACTACCTGATGTCCCTTTGATGCCATAAAATCGAGAAAAGATTGTCGTATTTCTTTGCTTTTCATATTTTTAATGTGCGGCAATGATATTGCCGTAAAATTAACAATGTATATAACTTAAAACTTCATTTTATCTTAGTTGTGCTTCGAACTTATCCTCAAATGTCTTGCGAATTCTCGCCATGATATTATCTATTTGGTTTACTTTGAGGGTGTTATCGGGGTCTTGCAGGATGCAGGCAATAGCGTATGATTTCTTACCTGCGGGCAGGTTCTTACCCTCATAGACGTCGAAGAGGAACACTTGCCTGAGCAGTTTTTTCTCAGTCTCGAACGCTGCTTTTCTCAGGTCTTCGAAGCGAATGTTCTTATCGATAAGCAGTGCAAAGTCGCGCCTTACTTCGGGGAAGCGTGGCAGGTCTTCGATGACGGGTTTGTAGCGTTTGTTCTGCTTGAGCAGGATTTGCCAGTTGAGGTCGGCATAGAAGACGGGTGAGTTGATGTCAAAGCGCTTAAGTACCTTTGGCGATACAATGCCGATGAAGGCAACCTGTTTGCCATTGGGCGCAATGATATGCATACCGTCAGAGTATAACTCATTGAGCGGGTCGCCGTCATGCAACTCTTGAAGTGCGCATTTATCAATATTCACTCCCATGCGGGTGAGAATATTCCTGATGTAGGCGTGCAGCAGGTAGAATGAGGTCTTCTCTTCTGCATGTGCCCAAGTCTGCGCTGACTTATTCCCTGTTATCCACAAAGCGAGGTGAGTCTCTTCTGAGTAGTTATTGATAGGTTCTGCGCTTTGTTCGCTGTCCTGCCGTTTGTGGAGAACGTCTCCGAACGTTCGGTAATCGCTGTCCTTTGCATAGTGATAGCAGTTGCCGAACTCATAGAATTTAAGGTCGGTGTTCTTGCGGTTGACATTGCGCTCTATACTTTCTAATCCGCCGAAGAGCATAGTTTGGCGCATCACGCCAAGGTCGCTTGACAGCGGGTTGAGAATACGGACGCAGTGCTCAAGCGGATATACGGCACTGCCTTCGTAGTAGGATGTTTTTGTGAGGGAGTTATTGAGTATCTCGTTGAACCCTTCTGCCGACAGTTGTTCGCTGATGCGCCGTTGCAGGAAGACGGGGTCCGGCTTCTTGCCATAGACGAGGTTGGTGTTCACCTTCTCAGGGAACTCGATATTGTTGTAGCCGTAGATGCGGAGAATATCTTCCACTACATCACATTCACGCTGCACATCCACGCGATAGCGCGGCACGAGAAGCGTCCAATCATCGCCGTCTTTTCGGGCGATATCTATTTCAAGCGAATGGAGAATATTCTCAATCTTTTCTGCGCTTATTTGCTTTCCGATGAGTCGTTGTGCCCTTGCTATGTTAAACTCCACTTCAAATGGTGCAAACGGTTGTTCTGAGCCTCCCACTGCCACTTCCATTGCTATCTCTCCGCCGGCAACCTCTTGAATGAGCAGTGCGCAGCGCTTGAGGACATAGAGTGTGTTGTTCGGGTCACAACCGCGCTCGTAGCGGAAAGACGCATCGGTTGATAATCCGTGGCGGCGTGCTGTCTTGCGAATACTGACAGGGTCGAAATAGGCACTCTCTAAGAACACATTTTTTGTCTCTTCCGTAACGCCTGAGTCGAGACCGCCGAAGACGCCGGCGATACACATCGGTTCTTCGGCATTGCATATCATGAGGTCGGCGGCAGACAGACTGCGTTCAACCTCGTCAAGGGTGACGAATTTTGTACCTTCAGCCACATTCTTAACTATTACCTTGCCGCCTTTTATCTTGTCGGCATCGAAGGCGTGCAGGGCTTGCCCCATCTCATGCAGAACGAAGTTGGTGCAGTCCACAACATTGTTGATAGGTCGCAGACCTATTGCGCGTAGTGCATCTTGCAGTCGGTCGGGTGAAGGCTTGACCTCTACACCTCGTATGGTAACGCCTGTATATCGCGGACAGGCTGTCGTGTTCTCTACTATTACCTCTATGGGGAGGCTGTGGCTCTGAACCTTGAAGGCACTGATATCGGGCTTAGTCAGAGTTATTTTATCTCTTCTTTCAGTCGTTGTGTCGTTTTTTGCACAAGTGTTACCTTCTGCGTTGGTATAGTATGCGTATAGGTCGCGGGCAACGCCGTAGTGTGAGCACGCATCTGAACGGTTGGGAGTAATGTCCACCTCAATCAGGTAGTCGTCCTCAATGTGGTAATATTCTTTTGCAGGCATACCTACGGGGGCATCGTGCGGAAGAACAATAATGCCGTCATGAGAGTTGCCGATACCTATCTCGTCCTCTGCGCATAGCATCCCGAAACTCTCCACACCGCGAATCTTACTCTTTTTGATAGTGAACGACTCGTTGCCAGAGTAAAGCACTGTGCCTATGGTGGCGCATATAACCTTCTGACCCGCTGCAACATTTGGTGCGCCGCATACTATCTGCACCGGCTCAGCCTCGGGGGAGAGACGAACGGTGGTAATATGCAGGTGGTCGCTATTAGGGTGCTCAACGCAGGTTAATACCTCCGCAACGACCAAACCTTCTAACCCGCCTTTTATAGTTTGAATCTTCTCAACTGTACCCACCTCTAATCCGATGGAAGTGAGGTGCTTCGCTACTTCTTCTGCCGGCTCTGTCAGATTTATGTACCGGCTCAACCATTTGTATGAAATATTCATATTGTGAAATAAAAAATTATGTGCTACTTGAGTGCCTTTCTCGCCTTTGAGGCGAAGAGACCCGCAGGGTCGCAGATATGCTGCAAAACCGTATTCTCGTGTATGTACACGCGAATACTATTCTGCAATTTTTGTACCACAGCAATGGTGGATTTGAAAAAAAATAAATTTATTTTATTCCTTACAAATGTCAGCGTCTTTTGGTATAAATTTTGAAGTGTATGTATTGGATTTTTTATTTTATTTTTTCATTTTTTATTTCTCGTAATGGATAGCATATATTCTCCGAAAGAGATAGAAGCCGAATGGTATCAATATTGGCTTGATAATAAACTTTTTCATTCAGAACCGGATAGTAGAGAATCATTCACTATAGTTATTCCCCCTCCCAATGTTACAGGTGTATTGCACATGGGGCATGTCTTGAACGAGACTATTCAGGATGTGCTTGTTCGTCGTGCCCGTCAGGAAGGAAAGAACGTATGTTGGGTGCCGGGAACCGACCACGCTTCCATCGCCACTGAAGCGAAAGTGATTAAGCGTCTTAAAGAGCAGGGTATCAATAAGCAAGACCTTACTCGTGAGCAGTTCTTGCGTCACGCATGGGACTGGACAGACGAGCATGGCGGGATAATACTTAAGCAACTGCGCACCTTAGGATGCTCTTGCGATTGGGATAGGACTGCTTTTACTATGGACGAGAAGCGCTCGCGTGCTGTTATTCGAGTGTTCTGCGACCTCTACAGGAAAGGTCTTATTTACCGCGGGTTGCGCATGGTGAATTGGGACCCGGAGAGGCAGACCGCTCTTTCCGACGAAGAGGTTATCTATAAAGATGAGCACTCGCATCTTTTCTATCTTAAGTATTATGTGGTGGAGCAGGCAGAGGTTAAGCCGACAGGCTTAGACGGCGAAATTCTCCGTAAGGACGAAAAAGGCTATTATGCCCTTGTTGCTACGACCCGCCCTGAGACGATAATGGGCGATGTGGCAGTGTTTATCAACCCGAAAGACCCTGCCAACCGCTGGTTGAGCGGCAAGCATGTGGTGGTACCGAGAGTGGGAAGAATAGTGCCTGTTATGGAAGACAGGTATGTGGAGATCGGTTTCGGTACGGGATGCTTGAAAGTAACGCCGGCGCACGATGTGAACGACTATAACCTCGGTCAGACATATAACCTGCCGATAATAGATATCTTCACTCCAGATGCGCATATTAATATGGACACGGTGGAGCAGGAGTTGCGTGAACCGCTGCTTAAGTATCACGGCATGACGCGTGAGCAGTGCCGCAAGGCAATAGTGGATGACCTCGGGGCACAAGGACTCGTGGAGAAAATAGAAGATTATGAGAATAAGGTGGGCTATTCTGAACGAACGAATGTGCCTATCGAGCCGAGACTATCGCTGCAATGGTTTATCAGAATGAAACACTTCGCTGATATTGCTCTGCCGCCTGTGATAAATGATGAAATAGTGTTCTATCCTGCCAAGTATAAAAACACCTACCGTAACTGGCTTGAGAATGTTAAAGACTGGTGCATATCGCGTCAACTATGGTGGGGACATCGTATTCCTGCTTACTATATCAAGAGTGTTCTTGAGGAAAAAGGAGCAGAGGACTATCCTGATGATTTGATCTTCATTGCTCCTACAATAGAGGATGCAGTTGCGCTTGCTAAAGAGCATAATGCCGCGCTTACTGCTGATGACCTTGTGCAGGATGAGGGAGCACTCGACACTTGGTTCTCCTCATGGCTCTGGCCTATTTCTCTCTTTGACGGAATAGAGCATCCTGACAATAAAGAGATACAGTATTACTATCCGACATCCGACCTTGTTACAGGTCCTGATATCATCTTCTTCTGGGTGGCGAGAATGATAATGGCAGGTTATGAATATATGGGCAAGATGCCGTTCAAAAATGTATATTTCACTGGCATCGTACGCGATAAGTTAGGCAGGAAGATGTCGAAGTCGCTCGGCAATTCGCCTGACCCGCTTGACCTTATCGACCGCTATGGTGCAGACGGCGTGCGTATGGGTATTCTGCTCTCTGCACCGGCAGGTAACGATATCTTGTACGATGATGCTCTATGTGAGCAAGGTAGAAATTTCTGCAATAAGATATGGAACTGCTTCCGCTTGGTGAAAGGTTGGGAAGTGTCAGATAACCTCGCTACTCCTGATGTGAGCAGACTTGCTATGCGTTGGTTTAATGAAGTCCTGAAAAATGCTGCCGAAACCGTAGCTGACCAACTCTCTAAATATCGTCTTTCGGATGCTCTAATGACCATCTATAAACTCTATACCGACGAGTTCTCTTCGTGGTATTTGGAGATGATTAAGCCTCAATATCAGAAGCCTATCGACCGCTCAACATACGAGCATACACTATATTTCTTCGATATAATGTTAAGGTTGTTGCACCCCTTCATGCCGTTTATTACGGAAGAGTTGTGGCATAATATCACTGAGCGTAAGGCGGGCGAAACGATAATGACCGCTCCGATAACCGTGTCTTTAGGGCTCTGCCCTGACTCTCAACGTTCAACTTTGTCTTTTGGTACCGCGGAAACGGGCGTAACAGAAAAGGTTGACCATATAAAAGAGGTGGTTGCCGCCGTTCGTAATATAAGGGCGCAGAAAAATATTCCGCCGAAGCAGGAGTTGGAATTATTTGTGTTGGCAGGTAAGGAGCGCGATAGCGCAGCTTGCGACGTGGAGTCGCAGGCGATGCTGACGAAATTGGCATTCCTCTCAGCCGTGTCAGTTGCGAACGAGAAGCCGCAAGGTGCTGCATCTTTTATCGTCGGAACAACGGAGTATGCCGTACCGCTTGAGCAGTTTATTGACAAAGAAGAGCAGAGGCGGAAGTTAGAGGCAGAGTTGCAACATCAACAGGGTTTCTTGCGTTCAGTAATGGCTAAACTGCAGAACGAGCGTTTTGTGCAGAATGCCAAGCCTGAGATAGTAGAGTTGGAGCGAAAGAAACGCGCTGATGCCGAAGCCCGCATCGCCGCCCTCGAAGAATCGCTGAAAATGCTGTAACTTTAGGACTCTGCCCGGACTTATTTAGTGGAGAACGCCTCCGAGCGTTCAGACTTTCGACTTCTTTGAGAGACGGTCGAAAAGACCGTCTCTACCATCGACTTTCAACTTTAGGACTCTGCCCTGACTTTCAACTTTCAACTTTTCACTTTCCACTAATGCAACCATCGGTATTCATAGTTGGTCCGTGTGCTGCGGAGTCAGAGCAGCAGTTGCGTGAGGCGGTATCTGTTCTCAAGCATTATTCTGATTCTCATCACCTGCAAGATAGGGGATTTCGCCTTATCTTTCGTGCCGGTGTGTGGAAACCTCGCACCCGTCCAGGGAACTTCGAGGGGGTAGGGGAGAAAGCATTGCGATGGCTTGCCGATATAGAGAGGGAATACGGCATCGAGGTAGCCACTGAGGTAGCCACGCAGGAACAGGTGCGACTCGCTCTCTCCTACGGCTTGCATTGCCTATGGATAGGTGCAAGAACAACGACCAACCCTTTCATCGTTCAGCAGATAGCCGATGCTATTAACGGTCAGGTACTCACGCTGCTGGTCAAGAACCCCGTTTCACCCGATCTGGGCTTGTGGGAAGGGGCTATTCAGCGGCTTGGCGCAGTGGTCGGAACGGACAATGTGATGGCGGTTCACCGCGGATTCAACTCCACCCCGGTAGTAGCGAGGCACTCCTATGCCTCGTATCATGTTAAAAATCATATATCAACCATCTCTGCTTACCGCAACTCGCCGCAATGGGCGGTGGCATTAGCACTAAAAAAGCATTTCCCTGATTTGCCTTTGTTGCTTGATCCCTCTCATCTCTCCGGCAAGGCGGAGGCGGTAACGGCACTCTCCAAGCAGGCACTCGAGATGGGCTACAACGGGCTGATGATTGAGTTCCATCCCGACCCGCCCTCTGCCCTCTCTGACAAGAACCAACAGCTGTCCCCCGCGCAGCTCAAAGACCTGCTCATGACTCTTTTCCCTATAACAAACGCCAATACCTCTCACCCTGTAGCCATGTCACCATTGGCGTATTCGCCGAACCCAGCGCTCGCCTCTCCTGAACTCGCAGCATTAAGGGCACAGATGGACGAGATTGACGACCGGTTATGGCAACTCGTCGCAGAACGGATGAACCTTAGCAAGAAAATAGGGGAGTATAAGAAGCGGAATAATATTCAGGTCTTGCAGACGGCAAGGTGGCAAGATGTCGTTACCGGACGGTTACAATGGGCAAGCGAGCAGGGGCTGTCCGAAGAAAATGTGATGCAGATTCTCGAAGCACTCCATAATGAGTCGCAAAGAGTCCAAGAATCACTGCGGCAATAGGGAGCGCAGGCGGCTCGCCTGCAACTTCAAGAATCACTGTGGCAATAGGGAGCGCAGGCGGCTCGTCTGCAACTTCAAGAATCACTGCGGCAATAGGGAGCGCAGGCGGCTCGCCTGCAACTTCCACAATGATAAGTAATAACATCAACGAACAATATTTTGAACGAACAATATTTTGAACGAACAATATTTTTTTTCTCGTCATCATGCTCTAATACTTGATAATAGTAGCGAACGCCTCCGAGCGTTCTTTTGCCAGCATTTTTGTGGCAGGAGATGAAGAGGGGCGGCTTTCGTTGCCTGCGGCGCGCGTCAGCGCGGTGTTTTTTCCCTATTTCGTTATTAAAGAGTTGCATATTTTTAATAATACATCGTAAAATAGGCGTAGAATTTGCTAATTTCAAAGATTTATCTTAATTTTGTGCATTGTTTTGTGTAAAAACAATGCATTTTTTTAATGTCAATCTTAAAAATAAGCAATTTTTATAATATATAATATGAAACATTTTTACTCTTTATTTTTGCTGCTTTTTAGTCTGTTTTTTTGTGTGCAGCAAGCGACTGCTACAGTGCCTTCAGTGCCTTTCAGTATGACAAGCAGTCTATTTAGTGATTCTCAATGCAAAGTATCATCCTCCGGTGATAATGCTTGGGATAGTTCAAACGGAATCAGGTTGGGTGGTTCAAGTACTCTTATAGCGGGTAGTCCTGCTCGAAATTGGGATGATAAGTATGTTATTATTCACTTTAATGGTATTCCTGATACACTTACTTTCGAACTTGCCGTAAATAAAAGCGGTACATTTGGAGCAACTGAAGTTGAGTGGTATGTTCAAGAGAGTAGTTCTTCTACCATGCCTTCAGACAAGGTATGGACAGCAACTCATGATGAAACAAGTTTCACTTCTGCGTCTATTCAACTTCAGAAAGATACCCGATATGTAAAAATATGCTATTCGGGTAATTTTGCAGGATATGTTAAGAATGTTAAAATATCGAAACTGGAATATGTAGAGAATCCGGAACCTTCGACTCTTGATTTGGGAACGGCTGCCATCAACTATGGTGAGGTGAGTGGTACTATGCTTGTCAATTGGTGTAATGTGTCGGAACTGAGTGTTAATGTTTCGTCAGACCGTTTCACCGTTTCGCCTACAAGTTTCGGTGCTGTTAATAAGTATGGTTCGCAGCAACTGACCGTCACATATAATCACACTAACGAGGTAGGTGCTCACGACGATACTATAACCATCACCAACGGCACTTATACTAAGTATGTGAGAGTGTTGGCAGAGACGACTCGTCGTCCGCAAACTATACAATGGAATACTGCGCTTGTATCAACCGATTCCGCCTATGTCATGAATGTGGGCGAGAGTTATCCGAACGAGTCGATGCCTTATATCGCTGTTACCGCTAATGGTGGCAGGGTAACTTTCGAGTCGGATAAGCCTGATGTAATAGAGGTCGTAGGCGATACGCTGCTTGTTGCAAAGGCTGCCGGTACTGCTAATATCACGGCTATGCAGGCGGGGGATAACGAGTATCAGCCGGTAGAAGAAACAAATAAATTTGTGGTTACTAACTTCCTCAAGCAGACTATCACTTGGGAGCAGAATCTGCTCAATTTGTTAACCACGAGTAATCCGGTAGAACTGACTGCCACGGCATCGAGCGGCGGCGATATAGTTTATACCTCGGCTGACGAGAGTGTGGTTACAGTGAATGGCAATGTGCTTACCGTAGTAGGTGAGGGTGAGACGTATATAACTGCTACTCAGGCAGGCGGGGACATAAACGGGGAGGAATATATCGCTGTCTCGCTGCAGAATATGGTTATTGTTCGCAACCCTGCTTCGCAGTGTAGTGGTCGCTCCCTCTCTGTAGGAACACTAACTCTGAGCAGTAGCAATCTGAGTAAGGAATATACTCTTGCAGGACCTCCTCAAACTCTTACATTCTCTGCTTTACATGGCTCGAAAAGCGGAAGTTGGGGAACAACTCCTAATTATGCAGCCTTGGTAGTTGAGCAATATGCTTGTGTTAATAATCTATGGGATTGGTATAGTGTATATAACAAGGTGGTGGGTACAAGTGCTACCGCATCGGGCAATATCACTCTTGAAGAAACGGCAACGAAGATCCGCTTCCGTACGACAGAGACAGGTACTACTCACACTATCAGCAGTATCAGCGTTACTCGCAAGAAGTACCTTCGCGCGAATATCAGTCAGATATCTACAGAAGCAGAGGCGAACGCCATTTGGCAACAAGAGATTATCGTTAGTCACTCGAATATCGACCTAATGACAGTGGCTGCTACTGCTCCGTTTGCAGTCAGCACTCTTACTCTTGGTGAAGGGTGCGGCGACTATGGTAGTAGCAGCTTCACCATTTCTTTTACTCCTACCGAGAAGGACAGCACATACGAAGGCTCTGTAACTATAACCGACGGAAAGGATAATCCTTCCACTATCGTTATTCCTATCTCTATTACATCCAAAGGACTTAATCAAGCAATACTTAACTTCGACCTACCTGAAACGGCTATTACTACCGATCGGATAACGCTGTCTGCTACGGCTTCGAGTGGGTTAGAGATTGGTTATCAGAGTTCGGATAGCGCCATTGCGTTCGTTGATGATAACGAGTTGGTTATCTTATCATCGGGTACTGTGGATATTACCGCCTTTCAAGCCGGTAACGAGAAATATGACTATGCATCTGAAAAGAAGACTATCGTCATAAGCAAGACTCCTGTTGTGATTAGCGAGTTGCCTGTCGCTGCTGACATTCATTATGGTGACTCGTTGTCTGCATCCGAACTGACGGGCGGTGAGGCTTCCGTTGAAGGCTCGTTTGCTTGGGCTGACGCTGAGGTCGTGCTTGGCAAGGGCGTTCATTCTCAGACCGTAATATTCACCCCACAAGATAATACTATTTACGACACGGCTCATGTTGAAGTAACGGTTGTTGTCGATAAGGCTGTCGTTACTATAACTGAGCTACCCGCTGCAAGCAGTCTTGTTTATGGTGAGACCATAGCGCAGTCAGAACTCACAGGCGGTGAAGCGTCTGTTGAAGGCTCGTTTGTTTGGGCTGACAGTACCTTCGTCCCCGTTGCCGGAGATAATTTTGCGTGGGTATTATTCTTGCCTGATGATGCAGATAATTATGATATGGCAGTAGTTCAGGTGCAGGTTAATGTGACAAAGGCGGTGCCTCAGATAATCGATATGCCCGTTGTAGATGAGGTCTATGTCGGCACCGAACTTGTGTCTGTTCCGCTAATAGGCGGTGAAGCATCGGTAGATGGTGAGTTCGTTTGGGCGGATGCTACCATAGTGCTCAGTGAAGCGGGTGAGTATAGTCTTGCCGTTAATTTCGTCCCCGCCGACTCATTAGGGTATAATGTGGTTTCTCTTGAAGTTTCGTTGGTAGTACTCTATCAGCAGGATATTATTTGGACTGACGACCTTGCCGGTCTGTCGGGAGGCGATTCCGTTGTTCTTACTGCTGAGGCCACTTCGGGCTTAGAGATAGAATATATATCCTCAGACTCAACCATTGCAGTCATTATAGATAATGTTCTCTATATACTGTCTGACGGCGAAGTAACGATAACTGCCGTGCAGACAGGTAACGACATCTATGCTCCGACAATGCAGGAGAGAGAGATTGTGGTGGTAGAGAAGAGTGTGCCGAATTCGGTATCATCTCTGTCCGCAGAAGACGGCAAATTGCTCAGAATATACACTGTGACGGGCAGATTGCTGACGGTGATAAATACAACCGGCAGTGATAACGATGTTCTGCGTTTTGGACTCCCGCAAGGTGTTTACCTTTTCCAATATGAAAACGCCACTCGCAGAGTAGTGATTGGGAGGTAAGTCTTCTCGTTGTAGTAGCGAGGCACTCCCGTGCCTCGCGTGAAGACTCCCGTGCCTCGCGCGAAGCACAGGAGTGCTTCACTACTAACGAGTAAAAATGATAAGCGATAAGAAAAGAGGCGGCATAGCATGTCGCCTCTTTTTCTTGTCTTCCGCATCGGGACACCCCAATTATTCGTTTAATCTGTTTAATCTGTGGACAAAATGACGGGGGTGGAGTGGTAGATTGTGAATTGATCGACGGCTTTCTCCTTGGTGGCGGTGTCCGCTTGCAGATTTTAGTGCAAATCTTTTTCATGAATCATTTATTTTGCAAATCCCGCATAAAAAATTTGCATATCTCAAAAAATTATTTTACCTTTGCAGCACCTTTTGGGGACGCGGTAGCAAGGCAGTCCCCGCCTGCAACCAAAACAAAAACAGGTAATAACAAATTAGCTATGCCGAATAATATTCGGCGGAATTAACAACGCTTATAGCTATGCCGAATAATATTCAGCGGAATTAACAACGCTTATAGTTATGCCGAATAATATTCAGCGGAATTAACAACGCTTATTTATTCGTGTGAAAAATAGAAGTACAAACAGTTAAAAATACAAAATTATGAAAGACGTCGTCAAGTATCTTATTATCGGTTGCTCCGTTATTATTAGCGTGATTATTTTCTCGTTTGCGATTACATTTTACGGTCGCTCAAACGACACCATCTCAGTTACCGGACTCGGCGAGACAGAGTTTACGGCAGATATGATTGTTTGGGAAGGTCATTTAAGTGCTGAAAACATAAGTAAGTTAGCTGGTTATGAACAGATGGAACAAAACCAAAAAAAAGTGTTGGATTATCTTCATAGCAATGGTGTGAGTGATGACGAGATAAAGTTTTCTTTCGTCAATACTCAGAAACAGTCGCGTTCCATTTATAACGACAAGGGTAATTATGTCGGCTCTCAGTTTGCAGGCTACGCTTTTTCTCAGAGGTTTGTTGTGAAGTCGTTTGACGTGGACAAGGTGGAGCGTTTGTCAAGAGAGATATCCTCGTTGATAGCTCAGGATGTAGATGTGGACTCCTACACGCCGGACTACTACTACACGAAGCTTAACGACCTCAAGCTTGCTCTTATAGAGAAGGCATCGAGTGATGCTTATGCGCGTGCCGAGAATGTTGTTCGTAATGCCGGTGCTCGTTTGGGCAAGGCCAGGCATGCAAGTCTCGGTGTCTTTCAGATAACTTCTGCGACGGGGGAGGAAGAGTACTCATACGGAGGGACGTTCAACACCTCAAGCAAGGAGAAGAAAGCGCGTATTACCGTCAGGATGGAGTATAAACTGAAATAAATCAACTTTCGACATTCGATTATACTTAAATCAATACCATTATGTACTCTGATTTCCAACAGCATTTGCAGAAGACTCTGCAAGAGATAAAAGCCGCCGGCTTGTATAAGAATGAGCGAGTCATTGTTACGCCGCAGTCCAGCGGCATACAGGTTGAGGGCGGCAAGGATGTGGTTAACTTCTGTGCGAACAACTACTTAGGACTCGCCGACAACCCCGAGCTTATCGCTGCCGCCAAACAGAAGATGGACGAGCGCGGCTATGGCATGGCATCTGTTCGTTTTATCTGCGGCACGCAGGATACACACCTGCAGCTCGAACGCGCTGTCTCGGACTTTTTCGGCACTGAGGACGCTATCCTCTACGCTGCCTGTTTCGACGCTAACGGAGGACTCTTCGAGCCGTTGCTGACCGAGGAGGACGCTATCATCAGCGACACACTCAACCATGCCTCTATCATTGACGGAGTACGCTTGTGCAAGGCAGTGCGCTACCGTTACAAGAATGCGGATATGTCGGATCTTGAGGAGCAACTCAGAAAGGCGCAGGCGCAACGTTTTCGTATCATCGCCACCGACGGTGTCTTCTCTATGGACGGCAACGTCTGTCCGCTTGACAAGATATACGAGTTAGCGCAGAGATACAACGCTCTCGTTATGGTTGATGAGAGCCACTCTGCCGGGGTAGTGGGCGCGACGGGTCATGGTGTGACGGAGCGTTTCGGGTTACGCGGCAAGGTGGAGATTATCACAGGCACCTTCGGCAAGGCATTCGGCGGAGCCGTGGGCGGTTTCACAACAGGACGTAAGGAGATAATCGACCTCCTCCGCCAACGCTCAAGACCTTATCTCTTTTCCAACTCGCTACCGCCGATGATATGTGCGGCGGCACTGAAGACGTTTGAAATACTCACACGTGACAACACCCTTCAAGATAGGTTGCACGCCAACACCGACTATTTCATCTCACGCATGAAAGCAGCCGGTTTTGATATCAAACCCACAGAGTCGGCTATCTGTGCCGTCATGCTCTACGATGCGGTTCTCTCACAGCAGTTTGCCGCCGCATTGCAAGAGGAGGGAATATATGTTACGGGGTTCTATTACCCTGTTGTGCCGAAGGGCGAGGCTCGTATCCGCGTGCAGGTCAGTGCCGCTCACACACGTGAGCAGCTTGACAAAGGTGTGGAGGCTTTCGTTAAAATAGGCAAGCAGCTCGGAGTGTTGAAACAATAAAGTGTAAAATTTCAGTCATTATTCACAGATGAAAGCACTTGTTAAGCGTTATGCTAAACGCGGAATATGGATGGAAGATGTGCCGATGCCGGAAGTAGGGGTAAATGACGTTCTTATCAAAGTGACCAAAGCCGCTATCTGCGGCACCGATATGCACATATATAAGTGGGACGAGTGGTCGCAGCAGCATTGCACCGTTCCCTTTATTCAGGGGCATGAGTTTGTAGGAACAGTGGTTGAGGTAGGGCAAGGCGTGAGGAATATCAATATCGGGGATAGGGTTACAGCTGAGGGACACATTGTTTGCGGGCACTGCCGCAACTGTCGCAGGGGTATGGCGCATGTATGCGAGAACAGTCTCTCGGTAGGTATAATGGGTCGCGATGGTGCTTTCGCCGAGTATGTGTCAATACCTGAGTCGAATATAGTGAAGTTACGCCCTGAGATACCTGACGATTTTGCGGCTATCATGGACCCGTTTGGTAATGCTACTCATACGGCTCTTGCTTTCCCGTTGCTCGGCGAAGATGTTCTGATTACTGGCGCGGGTTTGATAGGTACTATGGCGGCAGGAATATGTCGCTTTGCGGGGGCAAAGAATATAGTGGTATTAGATATTAATGCTCTGCGTCTTGATATAGCTCGGCGTATGGGTGCCACGATGACCGTCAATACCGCCGCAGGTGAGACACTTGACGGAGCGATGAAGAAATTAGGTATCAGAGGTTTCGATGTGGGGTTGGAGATGTCAGGTGTACCGCAGGTATTCAATGATATGGTGGCACACATGTACAAAGGAGCTAATATAGCGCAGTTAGGGATACTGCCGCCCGATACACAGGTTAATTGGTCGGATATAATATTCAATGCTTTGACTATTAAGGGTATCACGGGTCGCAGAATGTGGGAAACATGGTATCAGATGGAGCAGATGCTTCTCGGAGGGTTTAACCTGTCGCCCGTCATTACGCACCGTTTTCGCTTTGATGACTATCAGAAGGCGTTCGATGTGATGCTGTCAGGACAATGTGGGAAGGTGCTGTTAGAATGGTGAAACACGCAGGTGAAAAGTGAAAGACAAAGAGATAACAGAGATGAGATATAATAGGCGGAGGTCGTCGGTAGTGAGGGTTGGAAATCTGTTGATTGGAGGTGATAATCCGATAAGAGTGCAGACAATGGCCAATACCGATACGAACGATATCGCGGGTTCGATTGAGCAGGCGATGAGATGCTTTGATGCCGGCGCAGAACTGCTTAGATTTACGGCTCAGGGTAGTCGTGAAGCAGAGGCGGTAGGCGTTATCAAGCATGAACTTGTGGAGAGAGGCTATTCTCAACCGTTGGTTGCCGATATTCATCTCAATCCTAATGTGGCAGATAGAGCCGCTGAGGTGGTTGATAAGGTGCGAATCAATCCCGGAAATTATATCGATCCCGCTCGTAAATTCAAGCATATTGATTATACTGACGAGGAATATAAGGCGGAATTAGAGCGTTTGCGAGAGCGATTTACTAAACTGCTGAATATTTGCAAGCAATATAATACAGCCATCCGCATTGGCGTTAATCACGGTTCTTTGTCGGATAGAATAATGTCGCGTTATGGCGATACGTCGGAAGGTATGGTGGAGTCTTGCATGGAATTTCTGCGCGTTGCAGTGGCGGAAGATTTTCAAAATATAGTGCTGTCGATTAAAGCAAGTAACACCCGCATTATGGTGCAGACTGTAAGACTATTAGTTGCCGCCATGGATAATGAGAATATGTCTTTCCCGCTTCATCTCGGTGTTACCGAGGCCGGCGAAGGTGAGGACGGCAGGATAAAATCGGCGGTAGGCATAGGTGCCTTGCTTGCAGAGGGGGTGGGAGATACTATTCGTGTTTCGCTAAGCGAAGCACCTGAGGCAGAACTGCCCGTCGGAATGGCACTCAGAGACTATTTCACCGATCCGAAGAGTAATAGATATACTCATGTCAGATTAGTGCAAAAGGTTAAAGCAGCATCGGAGAACGGCAGTGCCCCATCCGTAGTATGGCGATATGAGTCCGACGAAGAAGACTGGTCGCTCTTCGTGATAGAGGCTTCTGCCGAGACGGGCAGACTGCTTTGGAACCGAGTAGAGGAAGGTAATACGGGCTGCGACCTTGAGATTGTCAATCCTCATTTCTCTCAGTCGGCACTCGATGGTTTGGTAAAAGATATTAAGCAGGCTGCGGGCATACTGCGTTATAAGACCGAATATGTATCTTGCCCATCGTGTGGTAGAACGCTTTTCAATATTGAGAATGTTATTCGCGAAGTAAAAGCGGCTACTTCCTACCTCAAAGGGTTGAAAATAGCCGTTATGGGTTGTGTGGTCAACGGTCCGGGCGAGATGGCGGATGCTGACTATGGTTACGTAGGGGCTGCCAGAGGTAAGGTGTCGCTCTATAGGGGAAAAGAGTGCGTGAAAGCTAATATAGCGCAAGAAGACGCGGTGACAGAGTTGGTGAAACTGATATTACTTGACCAAAATACGAATATCTAAGTCGTTTAGTTACTTGGTCCTTTGATACTTAAATAAACAATCTTTTTCGTTGAAAAATATTCTTCATTGAAGTATGATGACAAATCTTCTATTTCGGCGATTTTTCTAAACTGACTTATCTCTTTCGTCAATTCTCCGCCTTTGAGTGCGATGATGCCGTTTGGCAAAGCGTTGCGCTGCACAGAGGATATATTTTTCCTTGTCAGTTTATATAGGTCAGCAAGCGGCATAACGGCGCGACTGACCACAAAATCGTATTTCCCTTTCTCTTCTTCAACGCGTTCCTGTATGCAGCGTACATTAGGTATTTGTGCCCCGACTGCCACTTCTGTCGCAACGCGAATCTTCTTTCCTATTGAGTCAATAAGCGTAAACTCCACATTAGGAAACATTACAGCAAGCGGTATTCCGGGGAAGCCGCCGCCGGTACCGACATCGAGAATTGCGGAACCTTCCTTGAACGACAGATATTTAGCGATGGCAAGAGAGTGGAGGATATGATGCTCAAAGAGATTATCAATATCCTTGCGGGATATCACATTTATCTTGGCGTTCCATTCCCTATAAAGTACCCCAAGAGCAGCAAATTGTTGCTCTTGGAGTTCTGTTAATGGGAAATATTTTTTGATAATATCTATGTCGCTCATCATTCCTCTTCGGGAGCCATATTGGTGAAGACATTTTGAACATCTTCGTCCTCCTCAATCTTGTCAATGAGTTTCTGCACTCCTTCTCTTTGCTCAGGTGTTACCTGCTTCAAGTCGTTAGGGATACGCACGAACTCTGCCGATTTGATTTCGAAGCCGTTCTGCTCAAGATATTTTTGAATTTCAGAGTATGACTCAAAGGCACCTGAGATAATGATATTGCCTTCCTCGTCCTTGCCTAATTCCTCAACACCATAGTCAATCAGTTCAAGTTCGAGTTCGTCCATATCCACTTCTTTCGGAGCGGTAGTGAAGACGCATTTGCGGTCGAAGAGGAATTGCAGACACCCTTGCGTACCGAGCGACCCGCCATGTTTGGTAAAGTATGAGCGGATATTGGCAACGGTGCGCATATTATTGTCGGTTGCCGTCTCAACGAAGATGGCAATGCCGTGGGGACCATATCCTTCATAGTTTATCTCCTTGTAGCCTTCGGTTGACTTATCGGTGGCTTTTTTGATAGCGCGTTCGATATTCTCTTTTGGCATATTTTCGTCTTTCGCCTGCTTAATAAGCACTCTTAGACGCGGGTTACCGTCAGGGTCAGGACCGCCGGCGCGAACTGCAATAGTTATTTCTTTTCCGATTTTGGTGAATGTGCGAGCCATGTGGCCCCATCGAGCCAATTTGGTGGCTTTGCGATATTCAAATGCTCTTCCCATAGTTATATGATTGAAAAATTAATAATTATATATTTACGAAAGCCGAAAGTCGATAGTAGAGACGGTCTTTTCGACCGTCTCTCAAAGAAGTCAAAAAGTCTGAACGCTCGGAGGCGTTCTCCACTATTGAGAGACGGTGAAAAACACCACCTCTACCGTACTTCGTCACTTGGTACTTGGTACTTCGTCACTTGGTACTTGGTTTAAGGTGTCGGGTACTAATACTCTGTCGGTGGGTTCAGGGTCGGCAAAGCGACGTATAATCTCAGTATGTCTTTCAACGATAGTGAGGTCGAACTCTACGCGGCGGTTCAGGGATCTACCCTTAGCTGTAGCGTTGCTCTCTATAGGCATCGTATCACCATAACCTTTGGCGGTGAGGCGATTTTCCTCAATACCCTTGTTGATGAGATATTCGCGAACGGCGTTAGCGCGGTCGTCTGACAACTTCATGTTTGCGGCAGGTTTGCCGACATTGTCGGTATGACCTTGAACTTCGGCAGTGTAGTTAGGATTGTCGATGAAGACTTGTGCTACTTGATCGAGGATGCCGTATGATGAAGGTTTAATATTCGACTTACCTGTTTCGAACTGAATACCTTGCATTGCTTTCTTGAAGATATTGACTATTTCTTTGCTTTCTTCAGGGCAACCCTTATTGATAGCAGTTCCGGCAACATCCGGACACATATCTTTGTAGTCAGGAACACCATCGCCGTCAGTATCTTTCTCACAACCCTTCTCGTCAACATGACCTCTTGCCGCTGCCGGTGTGTCAGGACACTCGTCAATGTAGTCAGGTACTCCGTCTTCGTCGGTGTCGATCGGGCAACCTGTCTCGTCGATGAAGCCGTATGCCTCAACAGGTGTATCAGGGCACTTGTCTAAGTAGTCAGGTACTCCGTCTCCATCGCTATCCTTATCGCAACCCTTCTCATCAACGAAGGCTCTTGCCTCGGGTAATGTCTCAGGACACTCATCTTTGTAGTCAGGAACACTATCGCCGTCGGTGTCGAGCGGACAACCCTTCTCGTCAACGAATCCGTACATCTCGGCCGGTGTATCGGGGCACTCATCTTCGTAGTCGGGTACTCCGTCGCCATCCGAGTCGATGGGGCAACCTTTCTCGTCAATCATACCGTATGCGGCAACAGGAGTGCCGGCACATTCATCAAGGTAGTCAGGTACTCCGTCACCATCGCTGTCGAGAGGACAACCGAGTGCATCTACGCGTACATCGCGAGGCGTGCCGAGACACATATCTAACTTATCCTTAACTCCGTCTTTATCGCGGTCTTTGTCTTTCCAACCCCATACGATAGCGAGTCCTAACTCGACATTGACACCTTTAGTCTTATAAGGGATAGGTACCTCTTTATCATTTGTCGGCACTTTTGCCCAGTTGAGCGGGACATAGTCGGCAGCAACGGTCAATACGAACGGACCACCGCGCAGACCGAAAGCGGCACCGAGGTTACTCCATTTACCGTTGATGAAGGAATAGGAGATTCCGAAGTTAAACCAAGTGCATGGCCTTACAGAAGCACCTAAGGTCAACTCCTCATATAACTTCATGTTATAAAGCATCGTCTTGGAGTAGAGACCTACACCGATGATATTGTCAACGAAATAGGCATCAACGCCTACATTCAGTTTCATGGTTAGCGGAGCAAAGAAACCTTGCGACGGGTCACCGTCAGGGGTGAAAGCGTTTTCATAGACCTCTTGCAGTCTGCTGACAACGGTATCAGCCAAGGCGTTTGACTGGAACTGACCGTCTTTATCTACGAAGTCGCTATACTGCATCGAACCAACACCGTCGAACTCGCCGTAAACATTATACTTGTATTTCTTTCCTGTCCAATAGATAGCACCTATGTCGGTAAGAGAGGCAGATATCTTCACCATCTCATGCGGCTGATAGGTAGCACCAAGGTCAAAGGCAAGACCATAGCCGTTTGGCTTAAACAATTTTCCTATATTGCTTGTGTTGATATTAGCAGTCGGGTCATTGAACCACTCTTGAATATCGTTAAAAGCAACGGATTTGGGATAAGTCTCAAACGGACCTGCGATGTTCATTTGTCCGTTTCCGCTCAGTTTCCATCTCTCGGGCGATGCATTGAGGTCAAGTTTGTTCTGTGTCATTCCGGCGTATGCAATACCGTCAATCAGTTTGAGTTTCAAACCCCATGTCCATTGGTCGGTCTGCTTGCGCGAATAGCCGAGAGCAAGTGCTAAGTATGCTTGAGAATTAATGCCTAACGCTTTGAGGTTATAGATATTTTCCCCTGAGAGATTAGTCATACCACCGCCTAAGACGAATTTGAACAGATCGCGAGGTAAGCCTATTCCTCCATCAATATTGAAGTCGAGGTTGAAGTGGAAATAGCCGTCATGAACGGTGCGGGTACCGAAGCCGAAGACAGGCATTGAGAGATTTATTCTCGTTAGAGTATTAGGACGGAATGCCTTCATAATATCTTTATTGGAGTTGGGATGAAGGGCGGTCATCGTTATTCCGTCTTGCTTAAATATCAAGTCACTCATGGTAAGTGAGTTCTCGCCTACATACATATCAAGGTGACTGATAAGCGGTAGGTAGAAATAGCCTTCGGTTATCGGCTCAAAGGCAGGGTTGATATAATGTCTGTAGGGCGACATCTCCAGCATATTTGTGGTGTTGACTTCTTGCGCAGACACAAGGCTGCTCGTCAGCAGCAAGGCAAATAATATATATATATTGCGTTTCATTGTCGTTGGAATTTTATGTGGAATTTATAACTTATCACTTATAGCTAAGTGTTATTTCTCTTCAAAAGGCAGTTGCAGATAGGCCTCTACCTTTGCTGATAATGCCACTTTTAGTGTAAACTTAGTATCTTGTGATATGCTGATGGGGAAGATAGCCCCTTTGTCTTGCAACTGAGATACATCCACATCCCTAAGATCAAGATCGAATGCAATACTCTTCGCCTTTGCAATCAGGTCGAGGTCGCTCTGGTCAATGTCCAAAACTATATTTGCTTCGTTAGGACTTTGAACGACGCCGCCTACGTAGTCAGTAGGTCCGGGAATAATAACATAGTTATCGTCATTAATCTTCATACCGACATCATTGCCGTCTTTGTCCAAGAAGAATATCTGTACCTTAATATCCAAAGGTATATAACTTTGGGTCGTCAGCACAAGTTTGAGGTTCTGTACGTTGATAGAGTCAATCTCGTCAACATCTTTTGTGAGTGCTTGCAGAGAGAGCGAGTCCATCGCAACATGCACCGTGTCGCGGAATGCCAACTTAGTACCTTCCTTAAAGATAAAAGGCACTGTTATCGTTGCATCAACATTGATCTTGGTGTCGCGAGTGAGGCGGTGCTGATAAACGCCCGGCACATCGTAAGGCTTGAACTCATAACTATACCTTACTATATCGGGGCGAATTTCAAAAATGTAGTCAAGATTACCGTTATCTTTGTCAAAGGTGACATCGTTGGTTATTCTTGCGTCTAACGGGTCATTGACGGTAAGATATTTAGGGAACAGAGTGTCGTAGTGAGTAGGAATAGCACTCGTCTTGAATGTCGCTGTGTGTACTACAGGTGGCGTTTTAGTGCGGTCTTCAACTTGCAAGGTGTCAATATGCACGCCGAGCGGAGCCGCAATAGCTGTGGTGAGGTCGAGGCGAAGTTGAGGCTCTGCAATAGGAATAGTGAATTCAGATATGCTGTTCCAAAACTCCCAAGCCTTGCCGATATCCATCTCATCCTTATCTCGCATCTCGCTTGATGTGGCGAAATAACCATAAAGGGCATCGTATTCGATGAAACTAACTCTAAAATTATAGTCAAAAGCAGAGTTATCGTCTAAGGTTATCGTCTCGCCGCTATTAAGACGGATTGTATAACTCATCGTAAGCGTTACGGAGTCTGTAACGGGGTTGCTCGTCGCGTCAAACGGTTGCTTGTCGTCTTCTAACAGGTTAATTTCGAAGTGATCAACTATAACAGGAATATCCCTGCCGTAGTCATATCCGCTAAGCGGAATATTAACTATTTGACCTCCATCGCGGTGCATATTTTCAGGAAGTATAATCTCCAGTTTTTTGATGCGAGAGAAGTCGAGACCGAAATTCTGCGAGAAGTTGGAGGTGAACTGTGCCGACTCGATAGTCATCTTGTCAAGCCTCTCCTCATCCACATTGGTGTTGATGTTGGCGAACTTCAGACCGATGGGGAAGTTAAGAACAATATCTTGTCCCGTGTCTGCTATATATACCTCGCCTGTTATCGGATTTTCAGGAATAGAGGGGTATTGTTCCTTTACCTGCTGTTTCATCATCAATACTGAATTGATGTCGGTCAGATAACGAGTCAGGTCAATCTGGTGGAACTCTTTCATATAAGTGAAAGTGGTCTGAAATTGATAGATGCCTTTGTCGTTGATGGAGATATTCTCAAAAGTGCTATCTCCGATGAAATCTCCTAATTTTAGGGTGAGGCTTCCGACGGGTAGTGCTAAACCCATCCCTACTTTTGCGGAAGGATCGATGTTATTCATGTCAACATCTGAGATGCAACTCGTGGTCGCAATTGTCGCTATCAGCAAAAGTGCTAATTTAGAATTGGAAAGTTGTTTCATATTGCATAATTTGTTTGTTTTACATTACAATGTTGGAGTGTGGGAGTGCGTTTTAGCCTCTCGCCGGATCTGCCGTTTTCAGAGTATCTGAAGAACATTTTGAGTAATATACTCAAGTTGCTCCTTATCTAAGCAGGTATGCATGGGTAAGGAGAGAACGGAGTCTGCAAGCCGTTCTGCATTTGGGAAATCGCCATGTTTGTATCTGGGGTCGAGATACGCCTTTTGCAGGTGCAACGGTACGGGATAATAAACCATGGCAGGAATATCTTTTTCAGCCAATTTCTCACGAATATTATCGCGGTATTCGGCAGGTGATATACCCTCATCGGGTATCAGTCTGAGTGTGTATTGGTGGAAGACATGTGTTGACTTGGTATCGCGAGCAGGGATAAGAATATGTTTGTTGCCGGCAAACGCATTGTCGTAGAAGTGGGCTGCTTGTTGCCTTGCTGCGGTGTACTCCTTCAGGTGCGGCAGTTTAGCGTCAAGTACGGCAGCCTGAATAGAGTCAAGGCGCGAATTGACACCTACGAGGTCGTGGTGATAGCGTACTACCATACCATGATTGGCAATCACTCTTATCTTTTCTGCAAGCGCGTCATCATCGGTAAAGAGGGCACCACCATCGCCATAGCAACCGAGGTTTTTCGACGGGAAGAACGAGGTGCAACCTATATGCCCCATACAGCCCGCCTGCTTCTTGATACCATTCGCGAATGTATATTCACTACCAATAGCCTGACAAGCATCTTCTACAACAAACAGGTTATGCTCTTCGGCTATCCTGAGAATTTCTTCCATATTGGCACATTGTCCGAACAGGTGAACAGGCACGATAGCCTTTGTTTTTGGCGTTATGGCTCGCCTGATTGCGTCAGGGTCAATGTTGAATGTGTCAAAGTCAACATCTACTACCACAGGCGTGTAGCCGAGCAGTGCCGCTACTTCTGCCGTAGCAATAAAGGTGAAGGTCGGAGTGATAACCTCGTCGCCGGGCTTCAGACCTAATGCCATAAGTGCTATTTGCAAAGCATCAGTACCATTGCCAACAGCTATAACATGCTTTACACCAAGCCACTCGGCAAGATGCTCCTGAAACTGCTGTACTTTCTTGCCTTTAACGAATGATGCGCTGTTGATCACTTCTTGAATGCCATAGTCTATGTCAGCCTTGATTTGTTGATATTGCGTCTGCAAATCAACCATTTGAATCTTTTTCATTGTATAAGATGTGCCCTATTCAAGTACCGCTTGCGCTGTGGAGAACGTCTCCGAACGTTCGGACTTTAGTCGGCATTCTATGCCGACTTTATGAAGACGGATATAAGTGCCAGTGTCCTTTAATTTTTGTTTTGCAAGACATATTCCACTGCTTGCGGGGAATGAGTATAATTGACTATATATGATGATGAACAACTGACCTCAATCGGTAAAGTGTTGGCGTTGTTCTGATAGGTGCAAACAGCAGAGAAGTCATCGGGGTGAATATCGTTGTAGTGTGCCACCTCTACCTTGGCTGTTATTGTAACTTCGGCAGGGAAGAGTATCATCTCTTGTCCTTTCGGCACGGCTCTTGATTTGACGGGTACCGTGAAATGCTGTTCCATATATTCCGGCGCTGATTGCACAGGTTCCGGTTTGGCAGTCGCTACACTATTACTGTGTAGTTTTTGTAACCCGTGCAGGTACCAAATACTCATTGCGAGAAGCAGGAAAAAACAAAAGATGAGAGCATCCTTGGAAAACAAAAATGATCTTAAACTTTGTCCGATGGAGGATATTATATGCTTTACTTTATCTGATTTATAAGAAGCCATATTGGACTGCTATCGCTGTTAGAAGTTAGAAATGCAGGTGTTTATTAGTCCGCTTTCTTAATCTCTTTCTTATCCTTATCCTCTTTCTTATCCTTATCCTCTTTCTTATCCTTATCCTCTTTCTTCTCTGTCGGTGGAGCAACAAAGACGGATGATTTGTCCACTTTAATTGAGACGCCCTTTGCTATCTCGATGGTCAGCACTTCCTCGCTTATTTTATCTATTTTGCCGTGAATGCCGCCTGCGGTAACCACTTTGTCACCCGGCTTCATCTCGTTGCGTTGACGCTCAAGTTCCTTCTGCTTTTTCTGTTGCGGACGAATCATAAACAGCCACATGATAACGAAGATAAGAATCATCATTATCCAGAATGACCACGAATTGCCACCCTGCGCAGGGTCGGCTTGTAAAAGAATAGTTAGTAATGACATATAGCTTAAAATTTAAAATTACTTTTTTTGCAAGATTGTGGAGAACGTCTCCGAACGTTCAATTAGTGGAGAACGTCTCCGAACGTTCATACTTATATTTATACTGCATTTTTTAATTTATCGCCACTGCTTTTATCAGTTCGTTGCGGTTTTTGAGGTCGCGAATGAGTTCGTCAAGCACGCCGTTGATAAAGATGTGGCTCTTGGGGGTCGAATACTCTTTTGCTATTTCCAAATACTCGTTAAGCGTCACTTGAATGGGTATATTGGGGAAGATGAGTAACTCTGCTACCGCCACCTGCATGATAATCAAATCAATATAGGCTATTCGGTTGATGTCCCAATTCTTGAGATGTGATTCGATGAGCGCAGTATATTCGTCTTTGTTCTTTATTGCTGCTTGCAGCAGGTCTTTGGCGAAGTTAAGGTCGTTTTCTGAGTCGAACATCGGTAGCAGTGCCTGCTCGGGAGTGCTATCCTCGCTAAAACGCTTAACAGTCTTGATAACAAAGGAAAGAACGATATTGGTATCCGTTACCCAATTTCTATGGTCAAGTGCTATTTCCAATTCTTGAAGAGCATCCTCTAAATTAGCATTATCCGGTAGGATGGATGTAAAAATCTTTCTCCACAGCATTTTATCTTCTTCGTATGTCGGGGCAGCGAGTGACATATAGTCTGAGTAATATTGCGATGCTGCAATGTCCTTAAACAGAGCCTTGAGCGACTCGTGGGCTGCGTCCCAACCGAGATGGCGTTCGTCTATAAAGGCACGTAGCCCGCGGTTGTTGAATATCTGAGAAGCGAAACGATTATTGATAAAATTAGTGTTGGCAGTAAAAAGAGTGTGAGTAACCTTGCTGCGCTCTTCGTCCTGTTGCAACTTGTCCTCTGCCTCTGATACCATTTCGTTGACGAAATCGAGAAAAAGCATATATAGACAATAGACATCGTCAAAACTATGCAAGAGCTCCTTTTTTGCGTTAAGCAAGGTGTCGTCATCATGCTTGTAATAAGCAAACAATGTCTGAACGACTTTAGTGCGAATAAGTGTGCGGTTAATCATATTTACTATAATAGTCTTGCAAAATTAGCATTTTTTTCGAATGTATGCAATAATAATTAAAAAAAAACTAATTATTGCGTTTTTTTCTAAGTCAAAATATTGTGTAGATAAACAGAATGTTGTAACTTTGTTTTTTAGAATGATGTACGTATAAGTAGAGAACGTCTCCGAACGTTCAATATAAAAGGAAATCGTTAAATCGTAAAGTATATGGAAAATCGTTCTTTTGATGATCGTCGGGAGCCGGAGATTGTTTATTCCCGTTCAGTAAAAGCAGGCAAGAGGATTTACTATCTTGACGTAAAAAAATCCCGTAACGAAGACTTGTATGTCTGCATTACGGAAAGTAAAAAGCGCAGCGTGGGCGAAATGGAACCGCCTTCATTCGAGAAGCACAAATTATTCCTTTATAAGGAGGACTTCTCTCACTTTGTTGAGGGACTCGAAGATGTTATCGGCTATGTTAAGCAGCAGTTCGGTGATATAGAGGAGCGAGCTCCGTATATCCCTAAGGACGAGGAGTGATAACCGTCATTATTCCCGTGCAACTAACCTCACCCTGCTCGGTCAGAACGCAATATTGAATTTCGTTCTCTTTCTCTTTTACTTGCACACTGATATTCTCACCTTTGTGCACTTCTTTTGCGTGGTTAACATCGAAGCGAATAGGCGCTACGCCTGCCAATTTGTCGCAGGCGTTGAGCATAAATTGTGTGTATTTGCAGGAGTTGCAGTGTTGGTTGTAGTCAAGGTCTGAATAATGTACGGTATGTTGCATTACGCTTGTCGGCTCTTCTATTTTACCTAATCTCGGAGCACGGCTGAACTCTAAGTGCTCGCCATCAATAATGCTTTCCCATTGAGGGTCGCTGAAGCACTTGCCGTCTAAGGCACGAGTGGTAAGGTTGAGTATCGTCCAAACGGAAACGCTTCTTCCGATAAGTGTTTCTTTGCCGTCTTTCTCTATGTAAATATTGTAATTACGAATGGAAAGGAGATGTGAGTTCTGTTCTACCCATGTCTCAAAGATTATATTTTCCAAGTAAGTGGGCAAATAATACATCTCGATTGTCATGCGTGTCAGCACCCATGCACAATCATATTTCTTGAGTAGGTGATCAGTGCCTATTCCCATTTCCATCGCGCTTAATCCGCCTGCCTCAAGCAGGTAGCGTTCTACGAAATTCATCGGGATGCGTCGTGAGGCATCCGTATCAGAAAATTGAAGTGTGTACTTGTGTCTTGTTTTCATAATTAGTGGAGTTAGTGGAGAACGTCTCCGAACTTAATCACTTGGTACTTGGTACTTGGTCACTTGGTACTTTCAGCCATTTGTCTAACCAAGCGAAGAAGGTGCGTTGCCAGAGTATGCCGTTTTGGGGCTTTAGTACCCAATGGTTCTCGTCGGGGAAGATGAGCAGTTCGGCAGGTATGCCTCTCATCTTAGCGGCATCAAAGGCTGACATCGCCTGATTAGCGAGTATGCGGTAGTCTCTCTCTCCGTGAATACACAGGATAGGAGTGTCCCATCTGTCAACAAAGAGGTGGGGGGAGTTTTGGAAAGTGCGTTGTGCTGTGGCGTTATTCTTATCCCAATAGGCTCCGCCCATATCCCAATTCGCAAACCATTTCTCTTCCGTTTCAAGATACTGCATCTCTATATTGAAGATACCATCGTGAGCGATAAAGGCTTTGAAGCGTTTATCGTGATGTCCTGCTATCCAATATACGGAAAATCCTCCGAATGAAGCGCCTACGCAACCGAGCCTGTCTTTGTCAATATAGGGTAGGTTGGCTGCGGCCTCGTCAATGGCGCTGAAGTAATCGCGCATACATTGTCCGCCGTAGTCGCCGCTGATTTGCTCGTTCCATTCTTTGCCGAAACCGGGTAAACCGCGGCGGTTAGGGGCTACTATAACATAGTCGTTGGCAGACATCATCATAAAGTTCCAGCGGAACGACCAGAACTGACTAACGGGACTTTGCGGACCGCCTTCGCAATAGAGTAGGGCAGGGTATTTTTTGTTGGGATCGAAATGAGGCGGCAGAATGATCCAACTGAGCATCTGCTTGCCATCGCTTGTCTTCTGCCAGCGGGGAATGACCTCTCCCATTTCTATCTGACTGTAGATATTATCGTTTTCGTGGGTTAGTTGAACTATATCATAGCCTTGCTCATTGCGATGAACTTCGTAAATCTCGTTTGACTCACGCATTGAATGGCGCAGGCATAAATATGCATCGCCTTCTATTGTATAATCAGAGGGGGTGGCAATCGGTACAAAATCGTACTGTCCTTCGGTAAGACAAGTTATTGCGCAGTCGTTTATATCGGCTTTATATAGCATTGTTGTGCCGTGCCAAACGCTTGCGAATACTAATTCTTTATTGTCTCGCCAATAATAACTATCAACATTGGAGTCTAAATGGCGACTGACGAAAGTCGTTTTACCCGTCTTGATATTTTTAACCATCAGCCGTGCTTCGTCGCTCTCATAGCCGTCTCTTTCCATACTTATCCATGCGATATGCTCGCCATCCGGCGAATATGAAGGATTGTAATCGTAACCGAGATTAGGCTCTGTCAGGTTTGTTTCTGTCAGGTCGTTAAGGCTGAGCAGATAGATATCTGAGTTGGTTGATACTGCATACTCTAAGCCTGCTTTCTTGCGGCAGGTGTATGCAAGGGTCTGTCCGTCAGGGGAGAAAGCGAGTTGCTCGATGCCGCCGAACGGGCGCATAGGACTCTCGTATGGAGTGCCTTCAAGTATATTTTTAGGATTGTTTATTTCAACCTTCACTATCGCGGGGGTATCACCTTTATAAGTTATATTTAAGTCCGCGACAAACGGTTGCGGAGCAGCCTCCACCCACTCGTCCCAATGCTTATACATCAAGTCATCTATCACTCTGCCGGAGGCAAGTGGCAGGTCAGGGTATTTGTCCGCCGTAGAAAGTATGGTCTTTACAGGTGATATTATCACCACTTTGTCTCGTTGAGGATTAAAGAGAAACCCTTCTATCTCATCTTCGAAGCCACACGCGGCAATATCTTTTCCGTTTTGACGGAGGGTCAGTTTGCCGTTTTTGAGATAGGCAAGTATGCCGCTATTGCCGAACCATGCAGGCGATGAACCTACGAACTCGTCGTAAGTGGTCAGTTTGTCGCCTTCCTTTCCTGCAATGCGTATCCATGTAGTACCGCGGTTTTCTGCTATGCTATAGTAACTGACGGTGTATGCTATCTGACCCGTCTCGATATCCAATATAGCTTCGGATATGCGTCCCATTGACCATAGTGCCTCAGGTGTCAACCTGCCGTCTTGTATCTCTATCTGAGGTTTGGTAACAGGTGGTTTGGTGGAGAGCGTATCTGCTTTCTCTCCTACGCACGAAGCGGCCATAAACGCCATTGTTGACATAATAGTGATGAGTGATAGTAGTGGAGAACGTCTCCGAACGTTTAAGTGATAAGCGTTGTTCACGAATTATATAAATTTAGTGATTAGTTATAATAAAGTACGAAGCACTTACATTAGTGGAGAACGTCTCCGAACGTTCAGACTTTAGTCGGCATTTAATGCCGACTTTATAAAAACGAGAAATATAAGTGCAGTGGAGAACGTCTGAGAATGTAGCACCTTAGCGCAAGCGGTACTTCGTCATTTAGTCACTTGGTATTTCGTCACTTCGTCACTTGGTACTTCGTAAATTAGCGAAAGCGGTACTTTTATGGAATTTTTTGAGTTAGTCAAATATCGCCGGTCGATACGGAAATTCGAGGACAGACAGATTCCTCGTGAGGATGTCGAGAAAATCATCGAAGCGGGTTCGTTTGCGCCCAATGCAGGCGGCGGGCAACGGAGTATGATCGTAGCTATCCGTGACCATGAGATAAGCGAGAAACTCGGCAAACTGAATGTGGCAAGTCTGAGGCGTGACCGTCTCATCGGCGGCAATGTGTCGGCTGACCAGCCGAGTATCATTGACGACCCGAGTATCAAAAGCGGTTTCTACGGTGCGCCGACGGTAGTGGTGGTGTTCGCGCAGAAGGACTTCCTTTACAGCGTGCCGGACGCTTTCTGCTGCGCGGAGAACATGGTGTTGGCGGCGACGGAATCAGGCATCGCGTCCTGCATAGTGGCACGCGGAGAGGAAACTTTCGCCTCCGAATACGGCAGGCAGAAAATGGCGGAGTGGGGGGTACCGGAAAACTACGTAGCACGCTGTTTTGTGCTACTCGGCTACTGCAAGGGCGACTACCCGAAAGAGAAACCGCGTAAAGAGAACCGTTGCGTGATAGTGGAATAAAGTACCAAGTGACAAAGTACCAAGTACCGCTTGCGCTATGTACGAACGCGGACGAGCCGTCCGCGCCCCAGACGTTCTCCACAACTCGAAAAATATTAACCCTTTAATTCTCAATAATTATGAAGCGTGTAAACGATTTGTATGTTCCCCACAGTGCTCAAGGAATGCTGTGCGAGGAGAAACCGGCTGCTTGCGGCAGCGCGTGCGGTTTTAATAATACTTGCAGGTACATATTCTCATGATTTCGATCAGCTAAAGCTATTTTATCATTATATGGATAGAAACTCTGAGGAAGGAACAGACATCAGGGTAATCACTAATATTCAATTTGAGAATATTAAAGGAGCTAGAGTTCTAATGATACCAGAATTAAATGGTGTATCTGAGGAAGTATATCAAAAATATTTCTTTAAGTCCGGTTGGTATGATGAAGCATTTGTTCATGGTACATTCGAAGGTTCAGTATATGGTAATATTACCACTGGTAATTCTAGATTATTAACAGCAGAAGACTTTATATTCTGTAAAGGATTTGCTATATCTGGTCATGTGCATAAAGCTGGTTGTTTCCAAGGTTTCTATTATTATTGTGGATGTCCATATAGATGGAAATTTGGTGAAGAAGAAGCTAAAGGGTTTCTAATTGTAGTACATGATTTAGATACCCAGATTCATTATACTAGTTTCGAAGAAATATCTTCATTTAGATATGATACAATCTATGTAGATGAATTGATATCTGAAGATCCTAAGGTTATATGTGATTATATCAATAATAAGAGAATAACCGAAGGAATTGATTATATCAAGGTGAAATTTAGAACACAAGTTCCTGGTCAATCTAAGACTATAATAAACAATTACTATAGAAATAATCCTACAACATTTGTAGAATATTTATCTGTAGATGAAATTGCTAAGGATAAACAAAAGTTAGAAGCTTTTGAAGATTCTAAATATAGTTACTTGGTTGACAATAGTATTAGTGATCTAGAGAGGTTTGTACGATATATAAATGAAAACGAAGGGGAAGGGTTTATTACTGTATCTCAATTAAATGATTTACTTAATTCTGAAATTTAGAAAATTATTTAGTAATAAACAAATTATTACTTAAATACAGTAATAAAATGAAAAGGAACTTTTGGTTATGATACTTGATGCAAGTAATATAGGCAAAAGACAATGGAATAATCAAAATAAGTATAATATCAATATAGATATACAAACTCTAAATGTTTTATGTAGATATGTATTACAAGATACTAGAATAATACGTATGGAGCATTTAGTAAATATTAGAAAGTTATTAAATCTAGTTGATCCAGGTACTTATGAGAATGATCCAGATAAAATAAGGAGAATCGATTTTCTAAATAAAGCAATTCTTTTATAATTATGCAGATGATTTTCTATCATTATTGACTGAATTTAAAGCAGCTGATATATCAAAGAGAACTCCGATAATTAGAAGTTGTGAACAAGTTATAGATAATATAAAGAACGATTTTAGAAAAGCTCATGTAGAAGATAATCTTAATGATGTAATCTTTTCATTAGACGATAATGTATTCTTATCGGCAATTACAGATACATATAATCTGGTAACCAATCCATCTAGACGAGTACTTTGTGGTATGCAAGGTTTAAATGAAATGGTAGGAGGTGGATTTGAATCTGGTAGAGTTTATATGTTATTAGGCGTTGCTGGAGCAGGAAAAAGTTTAACTCTATTGAATTTGATTCATCAGATAAAGAGATATAATACAAGAATAGTAGGCAAAGATCCAACCAAAACTCCTTGTATTGTATTATTGACAATGGAGAATACTGTAGTTGAAACAATAACTAGATTATTTGATATGGTTGTTGATGATTCTCATGGTATGTCTAATTATTCTTTAGATGAAGTTTTATTCAAATTAAAGAATGAAGGTGGAATGAGAATAACAGATTCTAGTCCACTAGATATAGTAATTAGATTTAAGCCTAATAGAAGTGTAAGTACAGATTATTTATATACTTTATATGATGATTTGATGGATATGGGTAAAGAACCAGTAGTATTTATACAAGACCATATTAAAAGAATTAGAAGTATTGATGGTAATTCTGACTTAAGACTAGAATTAGGTGATGTAGTTAATGAATTTAAAGTATTTGCTGGTGAAAAAGACATTCCAGTTATATCTGTATCTCATTTGAATAGAGAAGCAACTAAGATTCTCGAAGAACAGGCTAGAAAAGGAAATCAGGATAATGGTAAATTACTTGGTAAGAGTAATATTGGGGAATCATTATTGATGATTGATAATGTAGATATAGCTATAACGTTAACAAAGGATTATGATAAAGATGGTAACTGCTACATGACATTTCATAGGATTAAGATGAGGGATAAAGGGTCTATTAGAGATTATATTTGTCAACCATTTGTTCCTGGTGGAGAAGTTCGTCTTGTATGTGATGTTGGTGGTATACCTCAGTTTAAAGAGACAATTCATGTTAATCAGATTAATAACAAGACTAATATCAAGATGGCTGGTTCTAGTACAATGACCAATTTTATTGATGAGGTTGTTGACTTCAATGATATTGACGATAATACATTTGTTAAAGATACATTCACTCTGGATATTTCCGATGATATTGAAAAGACAAATGTTATTTCTGATAAATTTAATAAATATATT
>CAKZZM010000181.1 GCA_937885465.1 uncultured Bacteroidales bacterium | reverse complement strand
TTACGCATATTTCCTGATGAGGTATCGCAGGCTGCGCACTTGGGAACCGTTCTTCCATTGTATGTTCTGGCTTTTCTGGATTTCCATCACTGCCGCCTTCGTGCAAGATATGTTCCACCTGCCGCTCTTCTTCCGCCTCGGAGGTGCACACGGCGAAGCAGTGAATAACCTGCTCGTGTCCTCAATTCAATGGATTGGAACACTTATTATCCTTTTTGTTACTCTTATAACCTATTTCATTGCTATCAACCCTAATACTCTACCTACATTAGAACGATGGGGGAAAGCGTTTGCAGCACTCTTTAAGAAGAAAGAGAAATCTCAAGACTCAGAAGACACAGCAGACAAAGAACAAGGAGAAGATGATATAATCGAATTGAACGATAACGAAGATGGTACAATAGACTTCCCCGACCTCACTGATTCCGCACAGAACACCGATATGAAAGGAGAAAGTGAAGAGATTACATTTACCATCGAAGGAATGGAAGAACATAAGAGCGAAGATGACATCGAGCAGGTGAAAGAAACAGCCCCTGACGATACGAATAATCTACCGCCTGCCACTATCGCTACAGAAGAGATTGACAAACAAGGCGAATCCGGCCTTACAATCACCAAACCTATTATTGACGACATAATAGACGATAACGATCCTGATGCGTGGCTGCGCAAGTTAGGTCCGTATGACCCGCGCGCCGACCTCGAGAATTATCATTTCCCGTCACTTGACCTTCTTAAAGTCTATGATAATGAGAACGCTCCTATCATCGATCAAGACGAGCAGCGTGCCAACGCCAACCGAATAGTTACCACTCTACGCAACTATGGCGTTGAAATAGACTCCATCAAAGCCACTGTCGGTCCGACAGTTACCCTATATGAGGTAGTACCCAAAGCAGGTGTTAGAATATCAAAGATACAAAGCTTGGAAAGCGATATTATGCTTTCCTTGTCCGCTGTCGGTATCCGTATTATTGCGCCTATGCCGGGTAAAGGTACTGTTGGTATCGAAGTGCCAAACGAGAAACCGCAAACCGTTTCTATGCACTCTGTGGTAGCATCTAAGCGCTTCCAAGAAGAGAAAAAGATGCGTCTGCCTATTGCACTCGGACGAACTATCACCAACGAGATTTTTATGTTTGACCTTGCTAAAACCCCACACCTGCTCGTCGCCGGTGCCACAGGGCAAGGTAAGTCAGTCGCCATAAACACCATAATAACCTCACTCCTTTATAAGAAGCACCCCGCCGAACTCAAAATGGTGTTGGTCGATCCGAAGATGGTGGAGTTTGCTCCTTACAAACCTCTTCTGCGACACTATCTCGCCTCGCAGCCGGATGTAGAACCGAACGATATTATTATCACTGACTGCTCTAAGGTGATTGATACCCTCAACTCACTCGTTATCGAGATGGAGAACCGCTACAAACTGCTTATGGATGCCGGTGTGCGTACCCTCGAAGATTATAACGATAAGTTTATCAACCGTCGCCTCAATCCCGCTAAATTAGTGGCAGACTCGCTTCACCACCGATATCTGCCTTACATAGTGATTGTTATTGACGAGTATGGAGACTTCATTATGCAGGCAGGCAAGCAAGTTGAGCAACCCATCGCCCGCATAACGCAGAAGGCGCGTGCAGTGGGTATGCACATGATTCTCGCCACACAACGACCTTCCGTCAATATTGTAACAGGCGTTATCAAAGCCAATATCCCTACTCGTATCGCCCTACGCACACAATCGGTAGTTGATTCCCGCACCGTCTTAGATGCCAAAGGAGCTGACCAACTGATTGGTCGCGGAGACCTGCTCTACTCCGGTAGCGGCAACATAACCCGCGTGCAATGTGCATTCGTCGATACTCCTGAGGTGGATGCCATAGTTGAGCATATAGAGCAACAGCAACACTACAGCGGACCATACGAATTGCCTGAATATGTAAGCGGAGAGAACGAAGGTGAAGCACTCGCTCCGGGCTCGGTTGATCTAAAGCGACTTGACCCGATGTTCCGCGATGTGGCAACCTATGTAGTTAATAAGCAGGAAGGCTCAACAAGTAAACTGCAACGAGCCTTCGAAATAGGCTACAACCGCGCCGGCAAACTGACCGACCAACTCGAGGCAGCCGGTATCGTCGGACCAAACAAAGGCTCCAAAGGACGAGATGTCCTCATCCAAGACGAGGCAACACTAAAAGAAGTGTTCCAAAGATTGGAAATATAGAGAATATAGAAAACATAGAAAATTCGGATAACTCAAAAAATCTTGTGAAACGCCAAAGCATAATAGTATCCGCACTGCTATGCCTGAACCTCTGCACTTTGAGTGCGCAGACTGCCAACGCTATTCTCGATAATTTCATTGAAACGGTCGAGAGCAATACTCTCGTCACCGACATAACAATGAGTATTGCAGAAAAGGCAGCACAACCGATATCTTACAGCGGTAAGTTGCAACTTAGAGGCGAGCAATTTATCCTCTCTATCTTCGGCACAGAAGCTGCATACGACGGCAAGACACTCTATCTCTATTCAGCAGACACCGACGAACTGACCCTCACCTACCCGACGGAGGAAGAATTGTTAGAGGTCAACCCCGTCCTCTTTGCCAAAGCATTGCGACTGAAAGCAGATGTGCGTTTTTCGGCAGCAAACAAAAGCCAAGATATATATAGCATTGACATTATTCCGCATGCCAAAGAGGCCGGTATCAGCAAGTTCGTCATCAAACTGCACAAAACCACCTACCTGCCACAGGAGATAACAGTCACAGAAGACACTCAAACATCCAAACTCCTGTTTCGTAATACTGCCTTCTCACCTACTCCGCCTCAATGCACAATCACAAAACCCGATGCCTTTCTCAACGACTTGAGATGATTGTCGAAAGTCGAAAGTCGAACGCGGGCATCTGCGATAACACTACATGCGGAAGAACACAAAAAACTGCAACACCCCCTGAATGTTGCAGTTTTTTGTATAATCGTTAGCTATGCCGAGTTAGTGATTATCTCATTCGGCGCGGAGAGTGGTCTCTATCGCCACGATCGAACCTATCATTCGCACGCTCCGCACGATCACCTCGTTGGGGACGATGCTCGCTTCTCTCAGGACGCGGACGGCGCTCCGGCTCTACATAATCAGCGGGCTTCTCTTTCAACACGCGGGCAGAGAGGCGGAACTTACCTGTCTTCTCATCTATCTCAAGCAGTTTGATAGTTATCTTGTCCCCCTCATGAAGACCCGTCTCGTCCATATCTTCATACCGTTTCCAATCAATCTCGCTTATGTGAAGCAAGCCCTCTTTGCCCGGCATGAACTCTACAAAGCACCCGTAAGGCATAATAGACTTAACGGTTGCCTCATATATCTCGCCAACCTCAGGCAGAGCCACAATAGCCTTGATCTTAGCAACCGCAGCATCAATGCTTGCCTTGTTAGAAGAAGCCACCTCTACTATGCCGCCGTTCTCGTCTTCATCAATAGAAACAACAGCGCCGGTATCATTCTGGATACCTTGAATAATCTTCCCACCGGGACCGATAACGGCTCCGATAAACTCCTTAGGAATAACGAAACTGATAATACGCGGTGCATGAGGTTTGAGGTCGGCACGCGGCTCCGGCATCGTTTCAAGCATCTTGCCGAGAATATGCATACGACCCTCATGAGCCTGAGCAAGAGCATTCTCCAGTATCTCATAACTCAAACCATCCACCTTAATATCCATCTGACATGCCGTCAAGCCATTAACGGTACCCGTCGTCTTAAAGTCCATATCACCAAGATGATCTTCATCACCGAGAATATCTGAAAGGATAGCATAGTTCTTACCCTTCTTCTCCGAGATAAGACCCATAGCGATACCGCTGACGGGACGTTTGATAGGCACACCGGCATCCATAAGAGCCAGAGTTCCGGCACAAACGGTTGCCATCGAACTTGATCCGTTTGACTCCAATATATCGCTCACTACGCGAATGGTATATGGGAAATCTTCCGGTACCATAGTCTTCAACGCACGGCAAGCGAGGTTACCATGCCCTATCTCTCGTCTTCCTACGCCTCGCTGCGCACGAGCCTCACCCGTTGAGAAAGGCGGGAAATTATAGTGAAGAATAAATTTATCAAAAGATTGAATCAGCGGTTCGTCAATCTGCTTCTCATCTCTCTTTGTTCCGAGAGTAACGGTGGAAAGCGACTGAGTCTCACCGCGAGTGAAGATACTGCTTCCGTGAGGACCCGGCAGCGGCGACACCTCGCACCAGATGGGGCGAATCTCCGTCGTCTTACGACCATCCAGACGCTTGCCTTCATCAAGTACTGCACGGCGCATAGCCTCTTTCTCAACATCGTGATAATAACGGTCAATAAGCGCAATAACCTCATCTTCCGTTACTCCCAGCTGCTCTGCCTTACCGGCAATGTCATAACCGTCCTTGAACTTCTCTCTAATCTCAGAGAACATCTCTTCACGATGATGCTTGTCGGTATCTGCACTGACAGCCTGCCTATAAGCATCCTTATAGCAACCGTCATGAACAGCCTGCTTCAGTTCTTCGTCATTAATCTCGTGACAATACTCACGCTTCGCCTCTTTGCCGAACTCGCGCATCATCTCAAGTTGCGCAACGCATTGAGGTTTGATGGCCTCGTGGGCCGCACGGATAGCATCAAGCATCTCTGCCTCGCTTACCTCCTTCATCTCGCCCTCAACCATCATAATATTATCTTCTGTGGCAGCAACCATCAGTTCGATATCCGCATGTTCGCACTGCTCAAAAGTCGGGTTAATAACCATCTCTCCATTTACTCGCGCTACGCGCACCTCAGATATCGGACCCTCAAACGGAATATCTGAGCACATCAATGCGGCAGAGGCCGCAAGACCGGCTATCGACTCCGGCATATCAACGCCGTCGGCACTGTACATCGTTACATTAACGAATGTCTCTGCATGATAATTAGCAGGGAATAAGGGACGCAAAGCGCGGTCAATAAGACGCGCAATAAGAATTTCATAATCAGAAGCCCTACCCTCTCGACGGGTGAAACCGCCCGGAAAACGACCATTGGCGGAAAACTTCTCTTTGTACTCTACTGTCAGCGGCATAAAATCCGTACCCGGTACGGCATCCTTCGCTGAACATACGGTGGCAAGAACCATCGTCTGACCAATAGTCGCCATAACAGCACCATCGGCTTGCTTTGCTAACTTGCCGGTCTCTAATGTAATCTCACGACCATCGGGCAAGGCAATCTTTTTTGTTACAATGTTCATTGGAATTGTTTGTTTGTTTCATCTATGATGCTGCCGTTTGCAACATCGGGTGTCATCTATACAAAATGCCACACGGAAAACACCGCGTGGCATTTTATTCGTTATATTATAAATCTTCCTGAGCACGGAGTTGCTGGACATAGATAGCATGCTCCATCTTCAGACGCTTCTTCTCACTCGGGGCTTGGAACTGCTGACGACGACGAAGTTCTTTTAGAGCACCTGTCTTTTCGAACTTTCTTTTGAATTTTTTCAACGCCCGCTCAATGTTCTCACCTTCTTTTACTTGTACTACAATCATGCGTTTACACCTCCTTTTCTTCTTCGGATTTTGTCTTTTTCCTTTATTCATTTAATTCGTACCCAGGGCCGGGCTCGAACCGGCATGCCTCGCGGCACTGGTGTTTGAGACCAGCGCGTCTACCTATTCCGCCACCTGGGCATCACAAACATCATACAAAATTACTACTTTTTTTTTACTCCAACAAGAAAAATCGTAAAAAAGTGCAATTTCACTTATCATTTCTCACTTGTAACAGCAAAGCGGTTGGGCTTCTGCCCTCAACTCATTGCTCTTTTAGCGAAGTGCCATTTCTACTTTTTCAATTAGGATACCGACTTTTGACTTTACTCTGTAGGCTTTCCGATTTATAGCGAAGTGTTCTTCTCTTTCTTCTTCCTCGCAGCACGACGAGCCGATCGATCACTCTTCTTCTTCTGCCTATTTTTGCGCCTCTCATCAATACGATTATCCAAATTTGCCGCACCTTCAAACAACTTTTCAGACAAACGATTTTGCCCACTGAACATGCGCTCTATAAGGGAGAATTTCTGCCTCCTCGCCTCATCCTGCATCAAGAGATTGAACTTAAACTGCCCATCGCGGAAACCATCTTTCATACATGCCGCCTTAAACCGAGCGTAAGCATCAGTGAGAAGAATATGCGCTTCCGGCTCATGCAAACGGAACGACTGTCGCTTCGACTCATATTCTATATTTATTTGCTGCAAATGCTTGTCAACACACATTGCAAAATCGTTTGCCTGCTCCTGAGTAATATCCTCGCTCATAAACTCGAAATAGAAATGATACTTGGACTCATCAACATCAGCAAACCCAACGAAGAATTTAGTCTTTATACCCGTATCCTTCTCCGCCTCGTGCACTGCCTCAATGAATTGCGGCTCATATAGTTTCTCGCCGGTAAGCGACACTATGCCGTTCACTTTCGACACCATGTGCACCGTCGGGGTATTCTTATAATGTCCGCCCACTTCTATCAGATCGTTCATATTATATCGGAACAAACCCGAATATGTCGTAACATACGCACAATAACGCTTGCCCACCTCTAATTCGTCAATCTGCAAGAAGTGCTTTACCGACGACTGTATCTCGCTCTCCTCCACAAATTCATAGTAGTGAAAATGCGGAAACAAAACCGACTCCGTACTTTCATCAAGTGCAAAACCGAAGCGACATTCTGTTGCAATATATCCGAGTTCTTGATAATAAGTCCTTTTCCAATCAAAAGCATCGGAATACTTATCCATATATATTTTGGTATTGCCGCATTTCCATGTAGATAGATATTGCAACTGCGGCCACCAATCTTTGGGTCTTAATTTGCCGTCCGGCACTTGTTTCCTTAGCCTTTTTAGTTCTGCGGCCCTCTCCGGCATAGGAGACATATAAGCCTTCAAATGCTCGCGAATATCATCATCAATCAAGAAATTTTCCGACAGCGTACCTTGCTCAATATCACGTATCAGTTCGTCAATATTCTCATTTACGACTCTGAGCAATTCGAGTATGGTAGATGGATTTGCCGTCGCCCACAAAGTAACATCTCTGTGCTGCATCGCAAGACGCATAAGTGTGTAGTTGCGAGCGGCATAATCGCCAATGGACATAACCTCAGCAGGCGAAGTATAATGTTTCTTTATTATAGAAGGGATATCCCTTACTAACACACCGCTCACCGAGCCGAATATTGTCCCGTCCGGTGCATATCCCTCTACTTCTTTACCAACAATCGGGAATATATGTCCGCCAAATATACGAGAGCGATGTTTTACGAAGTTCCATGTCCAGATATGCGACATCTTGCCATATACATCATTCAAGTACTTGTGCGTCATTGGTATCCATTTGGGCTGAGAGGTAGTACCGCTCGTTGTAGCATACATATCGGGCTTGCCGGGGAAGAGTACGTTCTCTTCACCCTGCTTATGTCGCTCCACATAAGGACGCAATGCTTCAAAATCATTTTCGGGAACAAAATGCCGATAAAGGCGGAATAAAGCCTCAGGAGAAGTGGCAGAGAGTATCCTGTCAAAATGATGCTCCTTTCCATATACGGTATCACGAGAGATTGTGAGAATGTCTCTCAGCGTCTTTTCTGCAGTATGACGAGGCTTGCGCGACCAAAAACGCAACCGCAAGGTCTCAATGCCGCCCGCTATCATAAGCACTAAATTTATTAACCATGGGAAAGGCAACTCACTGCCTGTATCATCTCTATAAGGTTTATATTTTGCCATAACTTTGCAAAGATAGTGTTTTTTCATAACTTATACAAATTATTTTCAAATTTTCTAATATATCAAAACACTATCTGAAAAAGATTTATTAACTTTGTATTATTACACTCAAAAATTCTCTTCAATACGAGAATGACTGCTAAACATTGCGGTGTAACGGAATTGCTAAGTGTAGGGTGACAAAAATAATAAAAAACTAAAATACTATGCAACACGACGACCTTCTTTTCGACATTATCGCTCGCGAGCGTGAACGCCAGATGCGCGGCATCGAACTTATCGCTTCAGAGAATTTCGTTTCTGATCAAGTGCTTGCTGCTATGGGCAGCGTATTAACCAACAAATATGCCGAAGGTTACCCCGGTAAACGCTATTATGGAGGTTGTGAAGTGGTTGACGAGGCTGAAGAGTTGGCACGCGAAAGACTGAAAAAACTATTCTCTGCCGAATATGTCAATGTTCAGCCTCACTCCGGCGCACAAGCGAATATGGCTGTATTCATGGCTTGCCTTCACGCAGGTGATAAGTTCCTCGGACTGAACCTTGCGCACGGCGGTCATCTCTCGCATGGCTCGCCTGTCAATTTCTCAGGTCTGATGTTCCACGCTCTTGAATATAATGTACGGGAGTCTGACGGCCGCGTTGACTATGAGCAACTTGAGCAGATTGCTCGCGCTGAGCGTCCTAAACTGATAATAGCAGGTGCGAGCGCATATAGTCGGGAATGGGATTATGCCCGTATCCGTAGCGTGGCAGACGAGATAGGCGCAATCTTTATGGTGGATATGGCGCACCCCGCAGGACTTATTGCAGCAGGTCTCTTGGATAATCCGCTACTGCATGCTCATATCGTTACTTCAACAACTCATAAGACTTTACGCGGTCCGAGAGGAGGAGTGATACTGATGGGCAAAGATTTTCCCAACCCATGGGGTAAGACGACCCCGAAAGGCGAAGTCAAGATGATGTCTCAACTGCTCGACTCCGCCGTCTTCCCCGGCACGCAAGGCGGACCATTAGAGCATGTGATAGCAGCAAAGGCAGTAGCCTTTGGTGAGGCTTTGACACCCGAGTTCAAAGATTATCAGATACAAGTGAAACGCAATGCCTCCGCTATGGCAGAAGCGTTCATCGATGCGGGCTATAAAATCATTTCTGGCGGCACGGATAACCACTGTATGCTACTTGACTTGCGCACCAAGTTCCCCGACATAACAGGCAAAGTGGCGGAAAAAGCACTCGTCAGTGCCGATATAACAACCAATAAAAATATGGTGCCGTTCGACAACCGCAGTGCTTTTCAAACATCCGGTTTACGCTTCGGCACACCTGCCGTCACAACGCGCGGACTGAAAGAAAAAGATATGCCTGTTATAGTAGAATTGATTGACAGAGTGTTGCACGACCCCGAATCAGACAGAGTCATTTCCTCCGTTAGAGAAGAAGTAAATAAGATGATGAGCAAGTACCAACTATTTGCGTGGTAGAATTTAATGCATTTTAAAATATCTGCACACTTCGGTCAGGGCACATTTCTCGCAATGCGGTTTTCGCGCCACACAAATATATCTGCCATGCAGGAGAATCCAATGATGCGCCTTGGGAATTAAATCCTGCGGGATATATCTTACCAAAACCTGCTCCGTGTGCAAAGGCGACTTACTACCTGTCGTCAGTCCTATCCTTTCCGCAACACGGAAGATATGAGTATCCACAGCCATTGTCGGTTGTTGCCACATAACGGCACATACAACATTGGCTGTTTTTCTGCCCACCCCCGGCAGTCTCGTCAATTCTTCCACCGTATCAGGCACCTCACCCCCAAAATCTTCAACAATCATCTTCGATGCCGCTGACAGATGTGCCGCCTTACTATTTGGATAAGAAACAGAGTAAATAAATGTCAGAATGTCTTGCACCGATGCATTTGCCATATCTTGTACGGTAGGGTATTCCGCAAATAAAGAAGGAGTAACCATATTCACTCGCTTGTCGGTGCACTGAGCGGAAAGCATCACTGCCACAAGCAACTCGAACGGGTCATTATAATGCAACTCCCCTTCGGGGTTAGGTAGAGCCTCTTCCCACTTCCGAAGACAATAATTATATCGCTGTTTAATCGTCATTTTTTTCCTGTTTAAACGCTGTTGAAATATATCGCATAAGAGCAGTTACTTGCTTTTGTACGGCTGCTGTATCGGTAGATATATCTTGCTTCTTTAATTTAAGCAACATTATATCATAGAGAAAAGTAAGGCACGCCATAATATCTGACATTGCAGGCTCATCGGTTTTTGACTTGAAGATAGTCATTGCCGGCAAAAGTGCAAGCCAAGCGGCACGATAAGAAGCATCACTCTGATATAACTCACTATGCAACTGCTCCATTTCCGATAGTGCCACAAGACTTATCTGCACATGTCCTTTCTGCATCACACCTTCTTGCTGCATCATTGAGCGTAAGTCATGAAGGAAAGTGTTATTCTCAACATCTTCGCTTTCGCCAAATGCTCTCACAAAGTCCTCAGCCTGCCACATAAAAAGTATATATTCGGCAATATTCTCTTTCTTTTTTATCATAATCTATCCACTTATCTCAACGCACAGCAGTGCGCCATTCATTTATTCTATATCGTCGAGCCCCTCATCGTAATCATCTGAGATGAAAGAGATAATGTCTCTCCTGTCCTTTTTCGTCGGACGCCCTGTACCGCGGTCGCGCAAACCGCTTTTTGCTCCAAGTCTGGCAAGTTCTAACAGTTCTAACTGCTCCGGTGCCGTAATGTCCTGCATATAATCAGGAACTAACTTCGCCCCAAGGCGATTTTCACTCAGTTGCAACACCTTGTAGGTATAAGTAATAGGACCCTTACGAACAGAGAACACATCTCCAACCTTAAAAGTTTTTGCCGGCTTCAGATCCACGCCGTTCATCTTCACTCGTCCTTTCTTGCACGCATCGGCAGCTATAGAACGAGTCTTATAGATACGCATCGCAAAAAGATATTTATCGACTCTCGTTTCCATATTACTTACCATTGTACTGATTCATAGTGTTATCCATACCCTGCAGACAGAACGACTGCACTATCTCTGCACATAGTCGCACCCTATCCTCAAGCGTCTTTTCCTCCTCGGGAAACCACTCACCAAGCACGAACCCTATCTGTGCTCCTTTCGTAAAATCATTTCCTATACCGAAACGCAAACGATTATAATTAGGAGTACAAAGACATTGTTCTATATTCCTCAGCCCGTTATGACCACCATGCGAACCTTGTTTGCGCAGACGAATACTACCAAACGGCAGATTCAAATCATCAACTATAACAAGCATATTCTCTATCGGGATATTCTCTTGCTGCAACCAATATCTGACCGCCTGACCACTGAGATTCATATATGTGGATGGCTTGAGAAGAGTCAGCTCTGCATTCTTAACTCTAAGATGAGTTACAAAGCCATAACGCTTATCTCCCCACTGCGCATTATGAGATTGCGCCACCTCGTCCACAATCCTAAAACCTATATTATGACGGGTATTCCTATACTCATCACCTATATTTCCCAAACCTACAATAAGATACTTCATAACAAAATCACAAATTAAGAGCCAAGTACACTCGAAAACTAAAAAAATACGAATTACGCTTTGGCGTAACTCGTATTCTGCAAAAGCAATTCCACTTCTAAGCACTAATTAGGCTTGTTTCGAAGCACGAGTCGCTTTAACCTGCGCTACCATCTGATCCGGCACATTCATAATCTTGTAGTCTTCAAACTGAAGATCACATACCTGAATCTTCTTTCCAAGACCGAGATTTGTAACATCAATCACAACACGGTCAGGAAGATTGGTATAAATCGCACTAACCTTAAGTTTACGAGCCTCAAGCGATAATTTACCACCGGCTTTAACACCCTCTGCAAGACCGGTCAGTTGAACTGGTACCTCAACCGTTACGGGTTTCTTCTCGTTAACCTCAAGAAAATCGATGTGGAAAATGAGCTCTTTAACGGGGTGGAACTGCAATTCTTTAACCACTGCATGATGCTTCTTACCGCCAATCTCAAGTTCAACAACCTGTGTGTCAGGTGTATAAACTAATTTTCTTACATCGTTGGTCTTTACAGCGAATGTTACATTGCTTTCACCACCATAGAGGTTGCAAGGAATCAAGTCTTGCTTACGGAGTTCTGTGGCAGCCTTCTTGCCAAAATCAGAACGGATCTCTCCTTTTAGTTCAAAAGTTTTCATCTTAATTCAATTTCCAGCAGATTAAACGGATATCCGCAGATAATCTGCCTTTGTGTTACTTAATATGGGGCAAAATATTCAGAGGCTTTCTTTGACGCACAAACCACTCGCCTATTGCATTCATTAAGTTTAGCCTTGTGCATAGGTTGCCCGTATCCCATCACACTCTCTGCTAATGAGCAAAAAAAATTTGCAAATTATGCAAAGTTTGTTGTCTAACCTGGAATCGAACCAAGATCTTCAGAACCAAAATCTGACGTAATAGCCTTTATACCATTAGACAATACCTTTTTCGAAAAAGCGAGTGCAAAATTACTGCTTTATTTTTATATATGCAAATTTTTACCCGAAAATATTTTAAAAAATTAATTTTTCTTGTACGAAAAACGTATGATTAGCACGTAAAGTGTGCATAAATAATCTTAAATTCTCATTATTTTAACTTTTCGTGCATTGCTGCAGCCGCCTTTCTGCCGTCTGACATTGCAAGAATAACTGTTGCGCCACCGCGCACTATATCTCCACCCGCAAATAACTTCTCTTTCGAGGACTGCATTTCCTCGTTAACCACTATCGTTCCTCTATTCGACACATTGAGTCCTTCTGTTGAAGCGGGAATAAGCGGATTAGGCGATACTCCTATCGCAACAATAACGAGGTCGCAAGGCATAATTACCCTTTCTCCTTCAACAGGCACAGGACTGCGTCTGCCCGAGGCATCGGGCTCACCGAGCGTCATAACTTGCAATAGTGCCTCTTTTACTCTGCCTGACTCGTCTGCGTGATATTCAATCGGGTTATGCAAAGTCATAAATTGTATCCCCTCCTCTTTTGCATGCTCCACCTCCTCACGCCTTGCCGGCATCTCCGCCTCAGACCTGCGATAAACGATAGTGGCAGTTTCCGCACCAAGACGCTTCGCTGTTCGCACTGCATCCATTGCTGTATTTCCACCGCCTACCACAATAACATTTCGTCCGCGAAGAACAGGAGTGTCAGAATCGTCAGACGAAGCATTCATAAGATTGACACGAGTGAGATATTCGTTAGAAGAGAGAACACCTATAAGATTTTCACCTTCTATATGCATAAAATTCGGCAGTCCGGCTCCTGTCCCGACAAAGACTCCCTCAAACTCACTCTCTAATTGAGCCACACTGATGGTTTTGCCTATAACCGTATCAGCATATAAATGCACACCCGCCCTACGCAGACTATCTATTTCGGCATCCACTATCTTATTCGGAAGTCGATATTCGGGTATTCCGTATTTAAGCACACCGCCTATCTCATGCAGTGCCTCAAACACCGTTACATCATATCCGTACCTCACCATATCTCCGGCAAAGGTTAATCCGGCAGGACCTGAACCGACAACTGCTATTCTTTTTCGTAATTTATTATCTGTTGCAGTGTTATTTGCCTTTTCCGTCGGCGCACCCGCTGACGATGCCACCCCCTGCTGCAAAGCATAATCAGCTGCAAAACGCTCTAAATAACCTATTGCCACCGGTTCGTGCTTCATCTTAAGATGAATACATTGTGCTTCACACTGCTTCTCTTGCGGGCATACCCTACCGCACACAGCAGGCAAGGTTGACGACTGCTTGATAGTGTCGGCAGCGGCAATAAACTCTCCTTTTTCTATCTGACCGATGAAAGCAGGTATATCTATTCCTACGGGACAACCTTGCACGCAACCCGGAGTCTTACAATGCAAGCATCGCTGCGCCTCATAACGAGCCATATCAGCCGTTAACCCAAGGTTAACTTCCTCATATAGAGATGTCGCCCTATACTGCGGGTCTAACTGCGGCATCACAACTCTATGCAACGAAGCACGCTCCTTAGCGGTAAGTGCTCCTGACACTTCCGACGCATAGGAGTGCTCAGTACCTTTATCAATAGCATCAACGGAAATCGCCTCTTTTGTTTCTTCGGCATATTGAGCCATATTCGGTGATGCAACCTCACCCGCTGCGCAGGCGGAAACATATCGTGCCATTGCAGACTGCTCCTCAGTGCGATAACCGCCAAGACGACGAAGCATCTCATCGAAATCCACCTCGTGAGCATCAAACTCCGGACCATCAACGCATACAAAACGCGTCTTACCTCCGACAGTCACACGGCAAGCTCCGCACATACCGGTACCATCCACCATAATAGTATTCAGCGAGGCTTCCGTCGGAACAGAATATTTCTTCGTCAGCAAGGCAACAAACTTCATCATTATTGCCGGACCGATAGTAACACATTTATCTACCTTCTCGCGCTGAATAACACTCTCAACGCCATTCGTTACTAACCCTTTTGTCCCATACGAACCGTCATCGGTCATCACTATAACCTCATCCGAGCAAGATCTTAACTGCTCTTCGAGAATAATCAACTCTTTTGTCCTTGCGGCGAGCACGGTTATCACCTTGTTTCCCGCTTCTCTCAGAGCACGGGCAATGGGTAACATAGGAGCAGCCCCAACCCCGCCACAAGCACATACTACGGTCCCGAAATATTTAATGTCAGTTGACTTACCGAGCGGACCAACCACATCGTGCAACATATCCCCTTCTTTCAACGCACATATCTTGTGAGTTGAAGCACCTATGCGCTGTATAACAAGCGTTATAATACCTTTCTCCACATCAGCATCGGCAATAGTCAGAGGAATACGCTCACTCTTTTCATCTGCACGTACTATGACAAAATGCCCTGCACGGCGAGCCTTGGCAATCAGAGGAGCCTCCACCTGCAGTTCTACCACATTCTCCGAGAATTTTTTTTTGGAAACAATCTTATTCATAAGTCAAAAGTCGAAAGTCCGGGCAGAGCCCTAAAGTATTGAACGTTCGGAGACGTTCTCCACTAAAAAGTCCGGGCAGAGCCCTAAAGTCAAAAGTCTTATGTATCCTCTATAACTGTCGCTACCCGTTGTTCGACATATAAAAGCGGGTTGTTATCTACCAAACTTCTAATGGCAATGCTACCTTAGAAATACTTTACATCTTCACCTTTTATAGATGAAAGAATATTATTTGCTAAGCGGCTGGCTCCGAAACGGAAACGAGTATTCGTCAGCCACTCTTTGCCGAGTACCTCTTTCACTATAGTATAATGAGCCACAGCCTCATCTGTTGTGCTTACGCCACCGGCCGGCTTGAAACCGACGATCTCACCCGTCTTCTCATGCCACTCGCGAATCATTTTGCACATCACATAACTTGCCTCAGGCGTAGCAGAAACTGAAATCTTGCCCGTAGAGGTTTTGATGAAATCTGCTCCCGCTGCCATAGCCAATACTGATGCCTTGGCAATATTCTCGGCGGTCTTCAGCGCACCCGTCTCAAGAATAACCTTCAAATGCGCATTTCTTGCAGACGATTTCTGTTCGCGAATTTCTTCAAAACACTCTTCATATTTGCCTTCAAGGAACTTACCTTGCGAGAGAACTATATCTATCTCCGTTGCACCCTCTGCCACTGCTAACGCAACCTCTGCCACTTTTACCTCTAAGAATGTTTGGGAAGCGGGAAAGCCACCGGCAACAGATGTTATGCCTACTCCTTCCGACCTCAGAAACTCCTTTACAACAGGCACCATAGCAGGATACACACAAATAGATGCTACATTGGGTAAACCCGGATATTGTGCCACAAAATTATTCACACATTCCGCCATACGCCTTACCTTAACATCGGTATCATCACCGCTAAGAGTGGTAAGATCAATCTGCGACAGACACTGCTTCCATACCTCAATATTATTATTCTCCGCAGCATGGGCTGACAATATACCTTGAACATCAGACTTTACTTGCTCGTCACTAAATTTGACATTGTACTGCGCAAACAATTCTTCAAACTTATTCATATTGATAAAGATTTATAGTTATGTGCAAAGATAATGCTTTTCACCGACACTGACAAACAAAATCGCACATTTTTAGTTTGGCACGAAGGTTGCATATTTTGCATAAATCTATATTCTTTCATACTGCACCTGCAACAGGTGCAGAACCTTTAAAACATTGCACTTATGAAAAAGTCCGTAAATTATTTCTTAGTTATTATCATCGCCATAGCAGCAAGTGCGGGGACTACATGGTTTATTATGCACAACACCAAACCCGAGATAATTTTAACCAAAACCGCCACAGGCGATAGTCTGGTGTCTGTTCCGGCAACATACTACGGCTTTACATCATTGCCGGCGGCGGGGGAAACAGATTTTACCAAAGCAGCCGAACTGTCGGTGAACGCTGTTGTACATGTCAAAACGACTTACAAAAGCAAGACTCAACAATATCTGAACGACCCGTTTTTTGAGTTTTTCTTCGGTCGTCCTCAGCAGCGTGAGACACCGGCACAAATGGCAACAGGATCAGGCGTTATAATATCCGAAGACGGCTATATCGTAACTAATAATCATGTCATAGACAAAGCCGACAATATCGAGGTAGTACTCAACGACAAACGCCAATTCACCGCCACCCTTGTCGGCACCGATCCGAATACCGACATCGCTCTTTTGAAGATTGATGCGACAGGGCTGCCCGCTATTCTTATGGGGAACTCTGACGAACTGCGTGTCGGCGAATGGGTTCTTGCCGTCGGCAACCCGTTCAACCTAACATCTACCGTCACGGCAGGTATAGTAAGTGCTAAAGCACGAAATATCAATATCCTTAACGCCGAGATGAAAATTGAAAGTTTCATACAGACTGACGCAGCAGTCAATCCGGGCAACTCAGGCGGTGCACTCGTCAACACTCGCGGTGAACTTGTCGGAATCAATACTGCCATTGCTTCTCAAACAGGCTCATACTCAGGCTACTCTTTCGCTGTTCCTACAAGCATCGTGCAAAAGGTGGTGAACGACCTGCGCAGTTACGGTATCGTTCAACGCGCTATACTCGGCATCAAGATGCAAGAGATAACACCCGAACTGCAAAAAGAAAAAGGGTTGACTACTCTACAAGGCGTATATGTGGCAGAACTGATAGCAGATGGTTCTGCCGAAAAAGCAGGAGTGAAAGAAGGAGATGTCATCACTCAAATCGATGGCGTATCAATAAAGACAGGCACTGACCTGCAAGAACTGATAGGCAGACATCATCCGGGAGACACCGTCACTCTGACTATACTAAGAGGTGGCAAAACAATAACCCTAACCGCCGAACTGACCAACCGACAAGGCGGGACAACCCTCATCTCTAAACAGGACGAAAAGATTGTTCTGGGTGCACAATTTGAGCAATTATCAGAAGAAACAAAAGAAAAATTAGGCATCAACTACGGCATTCAGGTAAAAAATATAAAAAACGGCAAAATTAAATCGGCAGGTATTCCTGATAATTTCATCATCCTAAAAGTCAACAACCGCACTATCCGTACCGAAGATGACCTTAACGAAATAGTAGAAAACGCCCTTACTGCATCCGCTCACGATAAGGTTCTCTTCATCACGGGCTGCACACCAAAAGGTCGCATAAAATACTACGCCGTTGACCTAAGCGAATGAGCATACTTCTGCCGATATCAAAAAGCATAGCACAACGATGGTTAATGTGCCGAGCAATGCGTGGAGAACCGCTCCACACCTTGCCCGACACATTTTTTGTCTGCTCCTTACCCAAGGACATTATCATTTTGCACAACGCATTACTCTCAATACAAGAAGAAACGGGTACGCACCGCTCTGCACATACGGAAGGCTGTAATCATCTCACTCGCCTGAACATTGAAGATAATGGTACCGCTATGAGGTTCTTAACTGCATATTGCGCACAAAAAGCAGGATTGAGTATCATTATAGAGGGCACAAAACGAATGTATAAGCGGCCAATAGGTCAACTCGTTGATGCACTGAGAGAATTAGGTGCTGACATCCGCTATCTGCAAGAAGAGGGCTTCCCTCCTTTGCAGATACAAGGAAAAACACTTGACCTCTCTAAACCGGTAAAAATAGATAAACCTTTATCTTCGCAATTTATCAGTGCCTTGCTGCTAATAGGCGCAACAGTGGAAACAGATAACCGCTCTCCTTATATAAATATAACAAAAGAAGTCATTCAAAATACTCAGCACACTAATGCGCTAAGCGAGAAAGCGCGCACTCACGGTGACAACTACCTACTCGACCTTGCTAACATTGAGAAAGACGTAAGTGCTATGGCATTTCTTCTTGAAGCGGCGTGCTTTAGAAACAATTACGACTCAGAGGCACAAATGCTCGAGAATGAAGCCCGAATAAGCTACTCTATTCAAGGCGATAAGGTCGCTTTTGAACTCTTCCGACAAACTAACAACGGCACTCTTCAAGAATGGGACTTTTCATCTTGCCCCGACCTCTATCCCGCTGCAGCAGTGGCGTGCTATAAGAAAGGTATAAAACCCGTATTCAAAGGTTTAGAACATCTACCATACAAAGAGAGCAACCGGCTGATAGCGGTAGAAGAAAATTTCAAGAGAATAGAGCGAGGCGAGAAAGCACATTCATACGATGATCATCGCATCGCAATGGCTTTCTTCACGGCAGGGTATGAGATTGATGACATAACCTGCGTCAATAAATCTTTTCCCGCCTTCTTTTCCGAGACAACTCAATTAACGAGAGTCATTCCCGTTCGGGAATCTGATTGGCAGCCCGAGTGGCGGCACTATTATGTAGAAGACGGACTGCTTACTATTCGCATATCGGATGAAGGAAAAGGGAAGAAATACGCTATTGCAAAAGCCGTCAGAGAAGTACCCACCAAATATATTTGGTTTAACGACGATGATGTCCAACCACCTGCACCGCTGACCTCGGCTGATTTCAGGCAATTGCACACCCTTCTTTCTTCTGACCCTGATATGCTAATTTTGCCGCTCTTTATGTCAGGCAATAAATCGCTTTTAGGAGAACTACAAGCATTAGAATACGATGCCATACAAGCACTTACGATAATATCCGCCCAAAGAGGGCATCCCGTAATGTGCGCAGCAGCAAATATGATAGTGAAAAGGCAATCATGGCTCCGATGTGAAGAGGAATTGCATCAGGAGATACCAAGTGGCGATGATATGTTTCTATTAGATGCTATGAAACACCGAAAGATGAAGATCAACGCAGCACCTTTTCCGATATTAGAAACACAGCCCGCTGACTCTCTCCGACATCTACTCCGCCAACGGATGCGTTGGGCAGGCAAAGCACCGCACTACAAAGACCGCGAAATCCTTCTCTGCGCCACTCTCGTTGTTGTAAGTAACCTGCTCGCGGTAATCTGCCCCGTTTGGCTTATCGGCAAATGGATAGTTGATACTCTCCTTATTGCCCGCCAACGCCAAAGCACGGCTAAACACTTGCAACAGACGGATAACCTGCGCTCCACAAACAAAAAATTAACAGCAAAGGATTATCTTAAAACCTTGCTGTTAACTGCTCTCTACCCGTGGTATATGTTAATATGCCTTATCGGAGGACTATTTCAAAAGAAATGGTGAATGAAACGGCGCGCTCCCTTGCGCCGGTATTACTCAGCCTCTTCTTCACCGAAATCCGGCGTAGCAGCACTCTGCTGCATCTCATTTACCGACTCAGCAGCCTGCTCAATAATCTGACTCTCACGACTTGAACCATGAGACGCTTGCTTGTGAACACCAACTGCAAAGACAGCGAGCAGAACGATAATAGCAATCAGCCACCAAGTCGTTTTCTCAAGGAAGTCGGCAGTCTTAGGAGCGCCCATTATCTGGTTACCACTCGCAAAACCGGAAGCCAAACCACCACCTTTGGAGTTTTGAACAAGTACAAGCAGGGTCAGCAAGACGGCTGCAATGACAATTAAAATAGTAAGAAAAGTATACATAATAATGTTATTTATTCAAATTAGCGTGCAAAATTACACAAAAAAACTGACATAGACAAATATTTCCAAAAAAATTTTGTTTTCCAAGAAAGATTAGCCGATATATTTGCTTGTTTCAATATATCTTTTTGTCAGTTCTTCAAAACTTATTCCGGTCTTTTTTGCCGTTAGAGCCATCTTGTCAAGTAAGTCAAAATACGACATCGTCTTATTATCATCATTGCTCTTTATACTTTGCACCTTGTCTCTTTGCTCATTCCCTTTTATCCCGATATCCGCCATAGCCGACCTCAGGAGGAAATAAACCGACACATCTAATGGTGCATACAGAAGCGAACGTTGCAACTCGTTAGTCCACTCTTCTTTATTTCTATTGAGAAACAACGCCCGCAATAACAATAACCTTGCAGAAGCGCAGTAAGGCGCATATTCCAACATCGATTGCAGCGACTCTACCCACTCCACATCCACCGACATCGGCGACTCAAGCAGTTGTATGTAATCTTCAAGCGTTTGCATTTTAAGTGGAGAACGTCTCCGAACGTTCATGAGTTACCAACGGGCAACAGTATCGTTATATATATTTTCCGCTAATTCTGTAATCATTATGGCACATAACTCTTCCTGCACATCTGTCAGCATTTGCGAAGAATCAAAAGTCTGATACGCAGTATAAGTCTTATCAAACGACTCTTCAGGCGCAGAGTTATTGGTAAAATGCACCTTTATGGTAATTGTCAGTTTCGTTTCAGCCGAATATGAGTCGGCTGCAATCGCCATAGGCGTAATGGTATAACCCGTTATCTCACCTTCAACCTCCATATCGCCGCCTTTATTCAACACTTCCAAGCGAGTCTGACGCTGATAGATATCACGAATACCCTGCGACAAATCAACCGACAATTGCGGATAAACAAGGGTCGCATTATTCGGGAAATCGGCAATAGAGATCGACTTAACTTTGGAATAGTCAATCGAAGCTCCATTAAATTTGTAACTTATGATACAACTGCTAAGCGAGAAACAAAGAGCAAAAAGCACAATTAGTGGAGAAGGTCTCCGAACGTTCAAAAGTGGAGAACGTCTCCGAACGTTAATACTTATTTTTCCGGCAAGCCTTTTCATCCTAAATCGTACTCCTTTATCTTGCGATATAATGTTCTTTCCGATATTTTGAGTTCGTTTGCTGCCATCTTTCTTGAGCCTCCATTGCGTTCTAACGCCTGCTTGATAGACCTCTTCTCTATTTCGTCCCATGAACCAACACCTTTCTCATCCTCATCATGATACTCTTCTGCCGCTTCGAAATCATCTTTGTTCGTTGCCTTACGAATGGTAATATTATCATCGTCAGATACGGTAGAAATGACCGTTGTAGTCGGTAAAGCCGCGTCAGATATTGCAGTCTCATTGTTCTTCAACTCGTCTAACTGCCTATGCAATTCGGCTATATCTTTTCGCATTGCATCCAATAAGGTATATAGCATATCCCTCTCGTCCTCTGTCATCCCCGATGCCGAGCTGTGCCGCGATGATATTGCAGGTGGACGATTTAGTTCAGTATCAGGGAGATACGGGCGAAGCATCTCAGCATCAACTTCGCGAGAAGCCTCCATCAGGCATACATGCTCAGTAACATTCTTCAGTTGCCTGATATTTCCTGCCCAGTAGTAACTCTTCAGCAGCTTGTTTGCGTCCTCAGTCAATCTAACTCCCGGCATAGCATTCTGCTCCGAGAAATCCATAGCAAACTTGCGGAAGAGCAAAGGTATATCGTCACGCCTGTCTCTAAGCGACGGGATATGTATCTCTATGGCATTGAGGCGATAATAGAGGTCCTGCCTGAACCGCCCTTCCATTATAGCATTAGGCAGATTTCTATTTGTTGCAGCAACAACACGAACATTTGTCTTCTGCACTTTTGACTCGCCCACTTTCAAGAATTCTCCGGTCTCTAACACCCTGAGCAAACGGGCTTGCGTAGGAAGCGGCAACTCCCCCACCTCATCCAAAAATAATGTTCCGCCATCGCATATCTCAAAATAACCCTTATGGTCTGCCTTGGCATCTGTAAACGAACCTTTCACATGCCCGAATAATTCAGAGTCAATCGTTCCTTCGGGTATCGCGCCGCAATTGATAGCGAAGAAAGGTCCGTGCTTACGAGACGAATAATCATGAATAATGCGGGAAAAGACCTCTTTCCCCACACCATTCTCTCCGGTAATAAGAACACTCAATCTCGTCTTTGCCACCTGCACTGCTACCTCTATTGCTCTCGCAAGTGCTGCGTCATTACCGATTATACTATAGCGTAACTTAATATTCTGAATTTCCTGATTATTCATGCTTTACAGCCTCCATTATCTTCTGCTCTATCTCATCAGCAAGGTCGGGATTCTCCCTCAGCACATTCTTCACTGCCTCCCTGCCCTGAGCAAGGCGCATATCACCATACGAGAAGAACGAACCTGATTTCTTTATCACATCATATTCAACGCCGAGATCTATCAGTTCACCTACTTTGGAAATACCCTCACCGAACATAATATCGAACTCTGCCTTCTTGAATGGAGGAGCCACTTTGTTCTTAACCACCTTCACTTTGACATTGTTGCCGAGCACCTCATCACCATCTTTGATGCTGCCCGTGCGGCGTATATCGAGACGAACAGAAGCATAGAATTTCAAGGCGTTACCACCTGTTGTCGTCTCGGGATTACCAAACATAACACCTATCTTCTCACGAAGTTGGTTAATGAAAATGCAGCAAGTGTTGGTCTTGTTGATGGTTGCCGTCAGCTTTCTCAACGCCTGCGACATAAGTCTTGCCTGCAAACCTACTTTATTATCCCCCATCTCACCGTCTAACTCTGCTTTCGGCGTTAATGCGGCAACAGAGTCCACCACTATCAAATCAATAGCAGCCGATGATATCAGGCGATCGGCAATCTCCAATGCCTGCTCGCCGCTATCAGGCTGAGAGATAAGAAGATTATCAATATCAACGCCTAACTTTTCAGCATAAAAGCGGTCAAAAGCATGCTCGGCATCAATAATGGCAGCTATACCGCCTTGCTTCTGCACCTCGGCAATGGCATGAATAGCAAGCGTCGTCTTACCGGAAGACTCCGGACCATATATCTCCACTACCCTGCCACGAGGATAACCACCTACGCCTAAGGCAAGATTCAAACCGACAGAACCCGTCGGAATAACAGGTATATTCTCTATCTGCTCATCGCCCATTCGCATAATAGCACCTTTACCAAGCGACTTCTCTATGTCAGCCATTACATTGCTCAACGCTTTCAACTTATCCGCCGGCGTTGACTTCTTTTCTGTTGCCATAAGTAAAAAATTAAAAATAAAAAATTAAAATGATTCTACATTATGCAAAGATACAACATTATTTTCGAATATACAAACCTTAATTTTCGCTTTTTGTTTTTTTTATTACGCTTACTTGCAAAATTGATTTATTTATTATAACTTTGTGATTAGCATAAAACGGCATCTACTATTTAACTATCGGCGCATCCGCCGAGCCTATGTAAATAATTCTTATTACTATGAAGCAATTATTCTTGACATTCATTCTGTCGTGCAACCTTATCTGTGCGACCGCAACGGAGATTCCTTATTGTATGACCACTCCTATCGGCTACGGCAGTAGTGCTACCGGTGGGGGCAATGCTACACCTACTCTTGTAAGCAGCGTAAACGAACTGACAAACGCGCTGAAAGGTTCTAACAAAGTTATCATTGTCACTCAGAGTCTCACTCTAACCTCTATGATAACTGCCCAAGATATGGAAAATATAACTCTACTGGGTATGCCCGGGGTCAGCCTTTCCAACCTCGATACGATAAAAGAGAATTCAGGTATCCTCTTCGTCAAGAGAACAAATAACCTTATCATTCGAAACCTCACTTTTATCGGTCCCGGAGCGTATGATGTTGACGGTAACGACCTGCTCTGCTTTGAAAATGTTACGGACGCATGGGTTGACCACTGCGACTTTCAAGACGGTTTAGACGGCAATTTCGATAACAAACATTCTACCGATAATATAACCGTCAGTTGGTGCCGTTTCCGCTATCTTAAGGACCCCATTGCAGGCGGTTCAGGCGGCAGCGATGACCACCGATTCAGCAACCTTCTCGGTTCAAGTGCAACGGATGCTCCTGACGATGGCACATACAACTTCACATGGGCATACTGCTGGTGGGACTACGGCTGCAGGCAACGCATGGTGCGATGCCGCAACGCCTCACTACATTTCCTAAACTGCTATTGGAATACCTCTGTCGCTGATTACTTCATCGGTCCGGAAAATGCAGATGCCTATGTAGAGGGCTGCTATATGGCATCGCTCGGCAATATTTACGGCTCTATCTTCCGCGAATTCAACAACTCAACAAATGGCGTTAAATGGGTCAATTCATACTACGAAGACGGCTCTTTCACTAATATCAACGACCGCCCTGTTACTACTCCGTCATACACCTATGTCGCCCTTTCGTACAGCGATGCCGTTACGGCTGTTACCAACACCTCATGCGGGGCAGGCGCCACACTGACAGTTACAAATGCAGCCGACATCTCTACTACCTGCAATGACGAGGTTACCACACCCGATGATACTACACCTCTATCCTCTGACCTGACTTGGAAAGCCGACGATAACGATATTGTGGCACTCGGCACCGAAATTTCCGCTACTACAACCGTACGAGGACTGACTATCTCTGCGACATCCACTAAGATTGTTGCCATCGATGATAACAATAAATCGTATGGCGAAGGCGATGATGCTATATCCTTCACGAAAAGAATAAAATTAGGCGGAGCAATGGGGGCTGATTACCGCCATCTCAGTTTTGCCGTTACAGGTGACTGCACAATTGAAGTTTATTGCATGAGCGCAAAAAACGGCGAAGACAGACCGCTCAATATCGCCGCAAGCGAATGGAATAATAACCTTCAGCAAACGAGCGTTACCGGCTCTGAACTGAATAGAGTCGTTTGCAACTACACAGGTAATGCTACAACAATATTCATCGGTAGCGGCAATAGCGGTATAAATATTTATGGTATCAACCTGACTTACGCCAATACTGCAACTGATATAGAAGCCGAAAATTACGCCTCTCCTATATCTAAAAGCAGAAAGGTAATTCAAAATGGTGAGATACTTATCATCCACAACGCAGACACATACACCACACTCGGACAACGGAAATAGTAACCCACTCACTTTCTCTCGCTTATATAAATGCTGCAATTGAATTGCAGCATTTTTTAATTTAGGACACGCCTGCCCAAAATAATGTAGTGCTTCCCGCACTCATTATCTTATTCCCGTCCATATCGGTCATTAGCGTTGTAAGATTATGACCTTATTTTCACATAACCTGCCAATTTGTCAGCATTCTGCCGTTTGGCATATAATTTGGCAAATTATAGGCGAAAAGACTCATCAGTTAATGAGCATTTAATTGTCATTTTAACTATATTTTTTAATTTTTAAATTAAATTTTCAAACATATAACAATATGGCACAAGGTAATATCGGAGTAACATCCAACAACATTTTCCCTGTTATCAAGAAGTTCTTGTACAGCGATCACGAAATATTCCTTCGTGAATTAGTATCTAACGCAGTTGACGCAACGCAGAAACTGAAGACCCTATCCTCCGTTGGCGAGTTCAAAGGCGATATGGGCGAGTTGAAAGTGCGCATCAGTATCGACAAAAACAAGAAGACCCTTACCGTTACCGACCGCGGTATCGGCATGACCGCCGAGGAAGTAAAGAAATACATTAACGAGATAGCATTCTCCGGCGCGGAGGAATTCGTTAATAAATACAAAGACAATGCTGCCGCCATTATCGGGCATTTCGGATTAGGCTTCTATTCTTCATTTATGGTGGCAGATAGGGTTGAGATTTTCTCTCAATCGTACAAAGAGGACACAAAAGCAGTACATTGGTCTTGCGATGGCACTCCTGAATATAATATGGAGGATACTATCAAAGCAGACCGCGGCACCGACATCGTTTTGCACATCGGGGCGGACTTTGAAGAGTATCTCGAAGACTCCAAAATAGAAGGACTGCTGAAAAAATACTGCCGGTTCCTACCCGTAGAGATAGTCTTCGGAAAGAAAAAGGAGTGGAAAGACGGCAAACAAGTGGAAACAGAAGAGGACAATGTAGTGAACTACGTCAATCCCGCATGGACACGCAAACCGCAAGATTTGAAAGAAGAGGACTACACCGAGTTCTACCACCAACTCTATCCCGACCAGTTTGAAGAACCGCTCTTCCATATTCACCTGAATGTCGATTATCCGTTCCACTTGACAGGTATTCTCTACTTCCCTAAAATCAAGAATAACCTTGATATTCGTCGCAACAAAATTCAACTCTATTGCAATCAGGTTTTCGTAACAGACGAGGTGGAGAATATTGTACCTGAATATCTGACTCTGCTGCATGGCGTTATCGACTCGCCCGACATCCCGCTCAATGTCAGTCGCTCGTATCTGCAAAGTGATCAGAATGTAAAGAAGATCTCTTCGCATATCACCAAAAAGGTGGCAGACAAACTATTCGAGATCTATCGCGACTCAAAAGACGACTACATTAATAAATGGCTTGATATCAAACTGTTCATTCAATTCGGAATGTTGTCGGACGAGAAATTCTATGAGCGTGCCTCTAAGTTTGCACTTGTGAAGAATGTCAACGGCGAATATAGCACTCTTGACGAATATATCGCTAAGGTAAAAGAAGCACAAACGGACAAAGACGGCAATATCGTTGTGCTTTACACCCAAGACCCTGACGATAACTACACTCACATTGAGCATGCTAAGCAGAAAGGCTACGATGTGCTGCTGATGGACGGCGAACTGGATGTTCACTATATATCTCAAGCAGAACAAAAGTTCGAAGGAGAGGAAAAAGACGGCAAGAAACCAATGCTTCGCTTTGCTCGCGTTGACTCTGACCTTATCGAGAATCTTATTCGTAAGAACGATACTCAGAAGGTAGAACTGACTGATGAACAGAAGGAAGGCCTCCGCAAGGCATTCGAAGCCCAACTGCCGAAGGGGGCAGACGAACCGACTGCCAAACTTAACTATTATGTTACATTTGAAGCCGCATCTGCAGATGCCCTACCCGTCTTCCTCGTTCAAAATGAATTTATGCGTCGTATGCGAGAGATGTCGCAACACCAACAAGGGATGTCGTTCTACGGGCAGATGCCGGAGCAATACAACCTCGTTCTTAACACATCTCATCCACTCATTCAAGATCTTATCGGCGCGATGACATCAGAAATAGTGCTTGAGCCAAAAGAGAAAGAGGATACCGACAATGCCTCTAACGATGAGAAAAAGGCAGACGATACCCAAACGCAAGAGACGATAGAAAAAACAGTTTGGACACTTTCAGGTCATGATGACCGCATTGCCGAACTTGTTGACCTCGCTTTCCTTGCCTCCGGCAAACTAAAAGGCGAAGCCCTATCTAAATTCGTTACTCGCTCACTCGAACTGCTAAAATAAAATAAAGGGACGGTCAGTAAGACCGTCTCTTATTTTTATGCGCCTGTGAACGTTCGGAGACGTTCTCCACTACCAGAACGTTCGGAGACGTTCTCCACTCCCATGAACGTTCGGAGACGTTCTCTACACTATTTTCGCCCGAAATCTGCCGGTATCTCACCCCAAATATCGCTCTTCCACTTGATTACGGGATTACTGTATTTATTCACAGCAAGCCAATTCTCTGCCCTTGCAATGACCTTAAATAATGCTTCATTCTCAGCAGTAGGCTGCAATTTTGTCGCACATTTTCTTTTTCTTACCCATGACTGAGCAGTTACACTATCAGAATATATCGGCAAGGACAACAATTCATTCGCCTTTTCAGGATGTTCCACTGCCTGCCTTTGGAGCAACGCAAGGGCATGAACAATAGCAAGGAACTCACCTATGTTATTTGTGCCGCCGGCCACAGGTCCGAAATGAAAAATCTCTCTCTCCGTTGCGGCATCAACGCCACGATACTCCATCATTCCCGGATTACCGGAACAAGCACCATCAACAGCAAGCGACGGGTATATGGGCTTTTCTGACAACGCTAACAAATCAATATTCTTTTTCTCTATCACCCGCCTAATACTCTTTGTCAGATATAAATCAGGACCATCGTCAAAGGCCTGCCGTGCCTCTTCTTCTGTGTCAAAACTCTTATATTTAGCAGAATCAACTCCCTTAACCTGACGCTCACATTCTTTCCAATCAGAGAATACACCGGTCTGCTTTCCGACCCATACTACGTAGTATTTTTGTTTTTTTTTGCTCAAAATATTGTATAACTCAAAAAAATGTCGTACCTTTGCAACTCGTACAGCCTGCCTTCTTACTTCTCATGGCCCTGTAGTTCAATGGATAGAATACGAGTTTCCTAAACTTTAGATCCGGGTTCGATTCCCGGCGGGGCTACGATTTTCTGCAAAGTTATAGAAAATATCTTGTTTCTACAATATTTTCCTCGAAATTTATTATGAATGCCAAACGCATACTTGATTTTATAGGTCAGTTGACATGTAATAATAACCGAGAGTGGTTCAATGCGCATAAGGATGAGTACCTTGCCGTCAAAAGTGACCTCGAGCAGTTTACAAGCGAGTGGATTGCAGCGGCTTCTGACATTGACCCGCAACTCGCCTCTCTCACCACGAAAGATTGTATGTATCGCATCTATCGTGACATACGCTTTTCCGCAAACAAATTACCTTATAAAGATTGGATTGGAATAATACTCGCACCTCACGGCGGGCGAAAATCTCGCCACGGCTGCTACTACCTGCATTTCCAACCGGAAGCCTGTATGTTTGCAGGCGGAGTGTGGTGCCCCGATTCTGAACTGATAAAGTCTATTCGGCAAGATATATACGACAATGCAGACGAATTAGAAGCAATCTTTGCAAACGAAGAAGTAAAACCTTATTTCACTTCTTTCGATAGTGACGGGGCATTAAAGAAGGTGCCGGCACCTTTCCCGAAAGATTTTCCTCACCCGAATTGGATAGCGCGAAATTCTTTCACTTTCAGTATTCCCATCAGCGATAAAGAAATGTGTTCACCCCGTTTTTTTGACTACCTCTTGAGTCTCTGCCGTGCCGCAAAACCCTTAAACGATTTTCTCAACTACACCGTTGACAACTATAAACACTGAAACATTATGTATTCTGCGACAATAATGTGGAAAACGTCTCCGAACGTTCAAAAATTGCCGCATCTAATTACCTGTCTCAACAATGGCTCTTAATGACACCGATATATTCTCCCGCACAATTGCTCTGTTAGGCGACAACGCTTTATGGCGATTATCGGCTGCAAAGATTATCCTTTTTGGCACAGGCGGCGTAGGCTCATGGTGCGCCGAGGCACTTGTGCGTAGCGGCATAACGCACCTCACCCTCGTTGACTTCGATGATGTCGCCCCCTCAAATATCAACCGCCAACTACCTGCCACTGCCGACACCATAGGACAAAAGAAAGTCGCCGTCTTGCAACAACGACTTCTCTCTATTAATCCCAATGCCGATATCAACATTATCACCGAGCCTTTTAACAGCGATAATAAAGATATGTTCCGCCTCTACGAATATGACTATATCATTGACGCAATTGATTCTGTTGCAGACAAGGCTGACCTCATTCTTACCGCACTTAACACACCTACTTCGCCAACACTTTTCTCCTCTATGGGTGCAGCGAGCAAGATTGATAGTAGCAAAATCAGGATATCCACTTTTGATAAAGTAGCAGGCTGCCCACTTGCAAGAGCACTTAGACATCGCTTTAAGACTATCGGCAAGATGCCGCCACGCAAATTCCTTTGCGTATGGTCTGACGAATATATTCCCGAAACACCAAAAGGTACGCTGATGTATATCACTGCCGCATTCGGACTACGATTGGCAGAAATGGTGATAAGAGATATCTGTAATGCATTTGCATAATCGTCAAAAATTGCGTAACTTTGTATTCCGTTTAACACATATCGCGTACGCATAGTACTTGGTTTCCTTGTACTTTGTACATCGTACATAACTATTTATGGTACTCAATTATATTTGGATAGGTCTTATTTTGATTGCTGTCGTTTTCGGTTTAGTGCAGATGTTCTTCTTCGGCCAGACCGATATTTTCAGCACTATCATGCTCAGCACATTCGACTCCGCAAAAAACGGCTTCGAGATTTCTCTTGGTCTGACCGGCGTACTCGCCTTATGGATGGGCATAATGAAGATAGGCGAACGAGGCGGCGTAGTAGAGAAGATGTCAAGGGTAGTATCACCTTTCTTCACTCGCTTGTTCCCCGATGTTCCCAAAGGGCATAAGTCGTTCGGGTCAATGTTTATGAATATATCTGCGACCATGCTCGGCATTGACAACGCTGCCACGCCTATGGGCTTGCAGGCTATGAGAGAGTTGCAAGAGATAAACCCCGACAAAACAAAGGCAAGCAACCCGATGATAATGTTCCTCGTTTTGGTGACAAGCGGCCTCACACTCGTACCTGTCAGCATTATGGTTTATCGGGCGCAGATGGGCGCAGCCAACCCCGCTGACGTCTTTCTGCCTATCCTCCTCGCCACCTTCTTCGCTGCAATAGCAGGTATAATATCCGTCGCAGTAGCACAAAAGATCAATCTTTTTGACCCCGTTATTCTCGGTGTACTCGTAGGCATGTGCCTTATCGTCGGAGGCATTATAATCGTTGCTTTCAATGTAGAGCAAGAGACATTTTCGAAGTGGTCAAATATTCTTGCCTATATTCTCTTGCTCAGTGTCATCGTATGGTTCATCATTGAGGCGATGCTGAAAAAAGTAAATGTGTATGATGCTTTTATTGAAGGTGCCAAAGACGGCTTTTCTACCGCCGTCGGTATCATACCTTATCTCATCGCTATACTCGTTGCCGTAGGAATGTTCCGTGCCTCGGGAGCAATGGACCTACTCGTGAAAGGTTTAGGTTGGTGTTTCGCCCTTTTCGGTATTAACACCGATTTCGTCCCTGCCCTGCCAACCGCCCTTATGCGTCCTCTCTCCGGTAGCGGAGCACGAGGACTGATGATAGATGCTATGGCTCAATATGGTGCAGACTCCTTCGTTGGACGACTTGTCTCCATAGTGCAAGGTTCAACCGACACCACCTTTTATATCCTTGCCGTATATTTCGGCAGCGTTGGTATTAAGAATACGCGATACGCCGTCATCTGTGGACTGATAGCCGACTTCTGCGGCATCCTGTCATCAATACTGCTCGCCTACCTCTTCTTCCACTAAAATCAAATAAACCAAAATCGGTCATTAGGCTGTTAGCGCTAATGACCGATTTTGGTTATAATGCTTAATAGGTCTATCACTATTTCAGTTTAGCGTAGCCGTATGTAGCGCGGTCGCCGAGTTGCTCCTCAATGCGGATCAGTTGGTTGTACTTCGCCATACGGTCGGTACGAGAGAGTGAACCGGTCTTAATCTGACCTGAGTTGGTAGCAACGGCGATGTCAGCGATAGTGGTATCCTCTGTCTCGCCTGAGCGGTGAGAGGTAACGGTAGTATAACCATGACGATGCGCCATCTCGATAGCATCAAGAGTCTCGGTAAGAGAACCTATCTGATTAACCTTAATAAGGATGGAGTTGGCTGCTCCCATCTTGATTCCCTTCTCAAGGAACTTAACATTGGTAACAAACAGGTCGTCACCTACGAGTTGGCAACGATCGCCGATACGCTCTGTCAGTTTAACCCAGTTGTCCCAGTCATTCTCATCCAGACCGTCCTCAATTGAGTCGATAGGATATTTGGTGATAAGATGCTCGAGGAAATCAATCTGTTCTGCAGCAGTCAGACGCTTGCCGTTAGGATCTTTCTTCTTACCGTCTTTAAGCTGGCGATAATCATAGAACCACTCACCATTCTCTTGGAAAGCAAACTCAGAAGCAGCGCAGTCCATTGCTATCTTAACATCCTTACCCGGCTCATAACCGGCATCTTTGATGGCTTGGATAATGCTATCAAGTGCATCCTCAATGCCGTCTAAAGCCGGAGCAAAACCACCCTCGTCACCGACAGCAGTACTCAAACCGCGTTTCTTGAGCAGTTTGGCAAGTGCGTGGAAGACCTCTGCACCCATACGGATTGCCTCGCGCTCTGAGGGAGCACCTACGGGACGAATCATAAACTCTTGGAAAGCAATAGGTGCATCAGAATGTGCGCCACCATTGATGATATTCATCATCGGAACAGGCAGAACATGACCATTAGCACCACCGATGTAACGATACAAAGGTATCTCAAGGTAGTTAGCAGCAGCATGAGCGCAAGCAAGACTGACACCAAGAATGGCATTTGCACCAAGTTTCGACTTTGTAGGAGTACCGTCAAGTTTGAGCATCAACTCATCAATAGCGCGCTGCTCTAAAACGCTGACACCTATAAGTTCCGGAGCAATAACTTCGTTGACATTCTCTACTGCCTTCAAAGTACCTTTTCCCAAATAACGACCTTTGTCACCGTCACGAAGTTCCAAAGCCTCGTTCTCACCTGTTGACGCACCTGACGGAACGCTTGCGCGACCCATAACACCACTTTCAAGGGTTACCTCAACCTCTACGGTCGGATTGCCACGAGAATCCAAAATCTCGCGAGCATGTACATTCTCAATAAACATAATTTTTGTATTTAAATAAGTAAAAAATTGGCATTAAATTAAATATTAGAGTCGGTAACTTACCGCTTACTATAGCTTCTCTAATGTCTTCAAGAGCCAGCGGTAAGTCCTTTCTGTCGAAGCGAGGTTCAACCTCTCCGCAGGTGAGTGTACATCCCTCATCTGCGGACCGAAAGCAACCATATCAAGGTGCGAATATTTCTCAAGGAATAGCCCGCACTCCAATCCGGCATGGATCGCAACCACCTGCGCATCCTTACCCGTAACCTCATACCACGAGTCTTTCACCACCTGCAATAAGGCTGACGACGGATTAGGTTTCCACCCCGGGTAGCCGTCGCCGTGCGACACCTCAGCACCACTCAGTCTCAGCGCACACTCCACCATATCTTTCAAATAGTGTTTCTCACTCTCGACAGACGAACGCTGCGAAGTATTTATCTCAACATAATTGCCTCTTTCATCTTCCTTCATCTTCACAGAAGCAAGGTTAGTACTCGTCTGCACCAACCCCTCTATATCAGGCGACATAGCAAAAACACCATGCGGGCAAGCAATAAGCGACAATAGTAATCGCTCTGCCACTGCCGCAGGCAGAACTGCATCAAACAGCTCATCTGCACACGACTCAAGTTCAATCTTCATATCAGGCTCAAAGCGGCGGATCTCTTGCTCAATGACGGATGTCACAACATTAAATTGCACTCTTAATTGCTCCTTATCTTTCATTGGCACTATAACAACTGCTTTTGCCTCACGTGCGATGGCGTTCCTAAGATTACCGCCATCAATCTGCGCAAGCCGCAACTGAGGTATCTCTTTGAGCAAACCGAAAAGAATACGAGTGAGAATCTTATTGGCATTGGCGCGATTTTTATTTATATCCTCACCCGAATGTCCGCCTTGCAGACCACTGACGCTTATCCTCGCAGCAAAGCCGGCTTCTGCCTTTTCCGGTGTATAGTAAAGTCTTGCAAGCGTATCTATTCCACCTGCGCAACCCATACAAATCTGACCATCGTCCTCATTGTCCAAGTTAATAAGTCTCTTGCCTTGCAGCACGCCATCGGGCAAACAATGAGCACCTGTCAGCCCCGTCTCTTCGTCAGTGGTGAACAGCAGTTCCAACGCAGGGTGCGGAGCATCGGATAGTGCCGCAGCAAGAGCCATAGCAACGCCTATTCCGTTATCGGCACCGAGAGTGGTACCATTAGCATGAAGCCAACCATCCTTCTCATAAGTTTGGATAGGATCACGCATAAAATCGTGTTCCACACCGCTATCCTTCTCGCATACCATATCTTGGTGAGCCTGCAAAATAACACCTTCTCTATCCTCGTAACCACTCGTAGCCGGAACACGAATAATGATATTTGCTGTTGTAGCACCCTCGTGTATCGGGTAACTCTCACAAATGAGATTGTGGTCCTTCGCAAATTGGCGAAGCCACGCGTTCATCTGCTCCTCATGCTTTGAAGGACGCGGAATTTTTGTTATCTCATTAAATATTTCAAGTACTTGCATAAGTAAAATTATCTGATTCGTTTTTTAAACTCTCTGCCCACACGCCGAGATTTTCTTACTTCTAATCAATGCGCCACATTAGGAGCTATGCGCCTTAGGTAATCTTCTGACGGCTTAAATCTGTTAGGCGACTGCGACTCACCTGTAGGCGTTCTTAGGAACTCACCCTTCTCGTCTTGCTTCTTCTCCACTCCGTCAAGATACTTAACCATAAGGAAAGCAAAGAGTTGATGCCAATCTTGCACTACTGCATCAGCTTGCTCTGACGAATAATTATCTAACTGTTGAGCCGAAACACCTTTTTCCGCGAACACCTGCACCTCTTCTTCGAACCTGTTTTCCCATGCCTGCTGACGCTCCTGTATATCAGGCAACATTCGCTCGTACTTACTATACGCGAAGTTGGCAACAGTGTTGAACGCCCAAAAAGCAGAAGTATTGGAATAAGTCAGCAGATCGCCGTTACCTCTTTGCAGGCAATAAGGCACATGTTTGTTACTTGAGAAGAAAGGCACATACACGCTCGTTGCCGCATCATCAACCGCAAACCAGAAAATAGAGTAAGGCAAATCTTTATGCATCTCGCTCACGAACGACCAACCGGTCTGCTGCGTAGCGGTCGGACGCGGATAACAATATTGCACACTATCAAGCATAAAGGTGAGTCCGCCATAGCGCAATTTAGAATGCCATATACCTGCTGCTTCACCTTTAGTTATGTCGAGCGGAGTATCCTCATATTGGTCGCGCATAGCGCGGCGCAAATCGGCTGCCGAGAGTTGCCTGTTAGGACGAACAAAAAGCGGCAAATGCTCATAATTATCTCCCATAACATACGGCAAGTAATAATCAATACTTTCATCATATTGCCTCAGAAAACTCCAAACCCTGCCTTCGCAAGCGTATGCAGCAACTATATCAAGCGGAGCATAGACATCGGCGAAAGAGAACTGCGCATCCTCAGCAGAGAAAATACCCGCCTTGCGAGCGAAATCAATCACATCTGCCGACCACTGCCACTCTACGCCATTGATCACATTACCCATGGTTACGATGGTCTTCTTAATGCTCTTCTGCTTTCCGCCTCTCATTTCGGTACTGCATATCACCTGCTTCCTCACTTGCTTCGCGCCTTTGAGTGGTAACTCGGTTATTCGTGCTTGGTTGGCATGGGCAGTAATACAATCATCAGGAACACGCACGGCGACCCATACTGCACCCTTCTCTTTTCCACCCTTGCCAATCATCTCCATCACCCACACCTCATCAGGGTCAGCAATAGTAAACGACTCGCCCTCACTGTAATATCCCCACTCCTGAACTATATCAGTCATAAAAGACAACGCCTCACGAGCAGTCTTACAACGCTCAAGTGCCATATAGATAAGGCTACCGTAGTCAATTATTCCGGTTGTATCGTGCAACTCTTCTCTGCCGCCCCATGTCGTCTCGCCTATCGTCAACTGATGTTCGTTAACATTACCAATTACGGAATATGTATGCTTTACCTCAGGAATTTCTCCGAGATACTCGCCCGTATCCCAATCATAAATCTTGCGCATTTCACCTTCCGCATGCTCTGCAGCAGGTTGATAGCGCAAAAAACCATATAGCGAATATGAGTCGGCAGCGTATGTCGTCATAGGCGAACCGGTGGTAGAAGCACCCTTGCCTACAATGAAATTAGTACATGCCCATACGCCTGACGAAAGCAGTATAACGAAAAAAACGGCAGATAATCGTTTCATATCGGAATTTTCAGGTTACAAGTGATTAGTGGTAAGTTATGAGGCACATATACCCCCTATTGCAAAGTTAATTATTTTTTCTGATACTAACAAGAAGATTTTTATAATTATTTTGCACGCTGAATATAGAGCGCAATACCTATCGCCAAAAAGATAAAATTAGGCAGCCACACGGCCATAAAAGGTGTCATCACACCCGACACGGAGAAGGTTGTACTGACAGTTGAAAATAAGATATATAGGGCAGATAGAGCCACTCCTGTTCCGAGGTTTTTCCCCATCCCGCCTCTCACTTTTTTAGATGACATAGTAACAGCGAGCAATGTCATAATGAATGCCCCCAAGGGTGAAGCCCAACGCTTATGATATTCCGTCTCAAAAGCCTGCGTATTGCCCGCCCCTCGTTCTCTTTGCTTTTTGATATACGCCCGCAATTCGGGATTTGACATCTCCTGCGCCTGTTCCGCCGTAATAAACAATTCATCAGGTTTTATGGGTATAATGGTATCTAATCTCGAACCTTTATCTATCGTTTCCACCAACCCGCTGAAACTGCGCCTGGTATATTGTTCCAAATGCCAATTATAGAGTGAATCATACTTTATGCGGTCGGCTGTGATACGCAGTTCAAGAGTCTTTCCATCGAAATGCTCAAACGAGGCTCTATAGCCCGTGTTAGTACGACGTTGGAACGTTTCAATATAGAGAATCGTTCCCGGCTCAACCTCCATCTGTATATTGCGGGCATTGTCGGAAGTGAATTTTTGTATGTACTGATCCTGAAAACGGAGCATCTTACCCGTGGCAGGAGGAATTACATAACCGCCTAACACGAAAAATAGAACGAATAAAAACGAAGCGGAAATGAAATATGGCAACATCAACCTATGATATGATACGCCGGCCGCCATTATTGATATTATCTCAGAGTTACCCGCCAATTTAGAGGTGAAAAATATAACCGATATGAATATGAACAGCGAAGAGAACATATTCATACAATAAGGTATGAAAGGCAGATAATAGTCAAATATTATCTCCCGCAGCGGTGCTTGATTCTCAAAAAACTCATCCATCTTCTCTGTCAGGTCAAAGACGATGGCTATCGATAATATCAGCACAATAGAAAAGAAAAAAGTACCGAGAAACTTACCAATTATATATTTGTCAAGTCGTTTCAAAGTCGTTGTTTTAATTCAGGCAAAACTGCATCTTTCCATTGCTTGAAGTCCCCTGCTTTGATATGCTCTCTTGCCACGCACACCAACTCCAAATAAAAAGCGAGATTATGAATAGAGAGTATCTGCAGTCCGAGCATCTCACCGGCATGAATCAGGTGTCTTGTATAGGCGCGGCTATACTGATGATCCACATACGAAGTGCCCTGCGGGTCTAACTCCGAGAAGTCGGTTTCCCATTTTTTGTTACGCATATTCATCACTCCCCGCCATGTGAATATCTGCCCGTTCCTGCCGTTGCGCGTCGGCATAACGCAGTCAAACATATCAACCCCCCGCTCGATGGCATTCAATATATTCCAAGGTGTACCGACGCCCATAAGGTATCGCGGTTTATCGTGCGGGAGGATATCACCCACCACCTCTATCATCTCATACATTGTCTCTTCCGGCTCGCCGACAGCAAGCCCACCAATTGCGTATCCGTCTCTGTCGAGGTCTCTCAGCCGCTTGGCCGCCTCTGAGCGCAAGTCTTTATACACGCAGCCCTGCACTATCGGGAATAGATGTTGCTTATAATCATATAATGCCGGCGATTCGTCAAAAGTCTTGATGCAACGATCCAGCCATCGATGAGTCCGCTCCATCGACTGCTTTGCATACTGATACTCAGCTGTTCCGGGGGTACACTCATCGAAAGCCATCACTATATCCGCCCCTATCTCGCGCTCTATCTGCATAACACTCTCGGGAGTAAAAAAGAGGTGTCTGCCATCAATATGTGAAGAGAAACGAACTCCCTCTTCTGTCATCTTCCTCAAACCTGAAAGGGAAAAGACCTGATATCCGCCCGAATCGGTCAATATGGGGCGTGTCCACCCTTCAAAACGATGAAGACCGCCTACCTCACGTAGGACCGATGTACCCGGACGAAGATAGAGGTGATATGTGTTACCCAAAATAATCTGCGCATGTATCTCATCCTCCAACTCCCTTCTGTGGACACCTTTGACTGTCCCGACAGTCCCCACCGGCATAAAGATAGGTGTCTGTATATCACCATGGTCGGTATGGATAACACCCGCTCTCGCATGACTTAACGGGTCAGTATGTTCAAGATGAAAAAACATTACAGAGTACTTCTAAAAATTACTTTACTAAAGTTTCCCGCTAATTTCGCCAAAAATTTCAAATAGTGGAGAACGTCTCCGAACGTTCATTTCAATTTTTGGATAATTGTGGGTAATTGTGGGTGAAACTTCAATAACCTACAACCTATTTTGTATAGGGAACACCACTTTTGGTTTGAAACACTGAGCCTCGTCTGCCGTCATCAGCGCATACGACATTATTATGACAATATCTCCTTTATTCATAAGGTGCGCTGCTGCCCCGTTCATGCATATACAACCTGACCCGCGCTCGCCCTCTATGGCATACGTCTCAAGGCGCGCCCCGTTAGTATTGTCCACCACCTGCACCTTTTCGCCATTATATATACCCGCAGCATCCATCAGATCTTTGTCGATGGTTATACTGCCAACATAATCAAGATTGGCATCCGTTACCATAACGCGGTGTATCTTCGATTTTAATATCTGCAAATACATTGTGCTTATTTTTAACTTTTAATTTTTCACTTTAGGGCTCTGCCCGCACTTTAGGGTTCCGCCCGCACTTTCAAAAGCTTTGCCAACATATCATCCCCGAGTTGAGATTTCCTCTTTATATGTTCGAGAACCTCAAGCACGAAGGAGTTGCTCTCAAATCTGCCTCGCACATTTTCGAAGTCGAGACTATTCTCCACGTCATCTCCGTCAATCCCAAAACCTGTATGGGCATTAAGGCTGAACTCTTTCTTCGCATCCTCATATACGAGATGATCCAAGTCAAGCACTGCCCTCTTCCAATCGCTGACGGAACGGATAATATCATCTAATTCAACATCTTTTAGTTCTGTGCCCCATACTTGTTCCAAACGATTCAACGCCCATGTCCATTCGTAAGAGTAATAGTTCTCGTGCATCAGGATGAACCTCTCCTGTATCTCGTCTAATGTCCTGACTCTGCCCTCTTCAATATCATTAAGTAGGCGCATAATCTCCGACTTAGGTGCTATAAGTCCCGAGCAATCGATCCATTCTCCCAAACCTATTTCAGAGTCCGGTGTAAGCACCTCCTTAATCTCATCTATCGAATTCCACTCTGCTTTCGACAAACGCGAAATAAGCGAATTACCAAGGAATTTCTTGATACCTGTATCGTAAAGCTCAAGACCTTTCTTTAGGGATGAGTTGCGTATTTTGCAATTTTGATATGAATATACCTCCGTTCCCTCACCGGATAATTTGCGTATTTCACACAAGATATCCCTTCCGTGCCACATTTTTTGTATCGTATATGGCGAGAGCAGGTTATAATTAATTCGGTCAATCTTATTCGGATCCTTTCTGTTATCGCGCTTGGGCCACTTGCGTGCATCGCGTATCGTACCTACTGAACGCAGATTGACGGCAGGAACCAAATAACTCTCCGTCGCATTCTCTATCAGATAAGAGAACGGCAGAGCAGAGGTGTCAAAATGCTTTGTATGACGCCCCATAACCAAGGTAAACGCACCCACCTTTGCCGGCCATAGCAGATAAGAGTCAGACGTCGTCTTTGCACCACGCTCGGCTATGCCTTGATGAATAGGTCCTAACTTATACATGTGATTCGACTGGTTACTACCCGAACCGGCATTAAGAAACGAGAACATACCGGCAATAAGCAATGTCGATTTATGGTGAGTTACCGTATAAGGACCGGCAAAGATTGCCGTTGCCTCGCCATGCATACCTTGACAGTTAGAGAAGAACAAACTCTCAAGTGCGGAATAATGCTTGCCCATCTCGCAGCCCTGACCTATGAAACACCTGCTGACTAACGTGCTATCGGTTATCGACACGCCCGAACAGATAATAAAATCATCGCACTTAACGCCTGACCCTATCTTGACGGGGGCATACTTATTTGAGTTGACAGACCCGTTCTTCAACACCGATGCACCACCGATATTGGCATTATCACCTATCCGAACATTTTTCAGACTACCGCAGTTGATGATCCTCACATCATTGCCTATATACCCCATAGCAGACCTCTGCGACTCAGCATAGTCGTCAATCATTTTTGTGAGGCACTCTATGATATGAGGCAGATGACGATAGAGAGTTAATATATATGCTAAATGAGCAGACAGCCCGTCGAAGATAGGTATCTCACGACCGCCTCCCTCATTCATAACCGGAACCCTAACACCATTGCCGAATGTTGTAGTGCCGTCAACTACGAGAGAATTCACATTCTCGATACATGTGTTATTGCCAATGCGGTAATTCGCAATATAGTTATGCACATTGTATATATGCACATTGTCGCCAAACTCGCAGTTATGAATAACGGCTTTATATATACCGCTATGAACCGTGAAACCGCCGGGTAGAACATATTCCTTGTCCAAGCGACCTATAGTCACATCCCCCGAAAAATGAACTTCACTTACATAATCTGCCGAAAAACCCTCCGCAACTTGTATCTTACCCCAATCTTCCGCAGTGCAACCCTGCTCCTTAAGTTGCTTAACCTCTTTATCTTCCAATCTTCTCATATTATATTATTTTGTAACTTATAACCGGTAACTTATAACTCTTTTATAACAAAAGGCTAACTCAAAAAGAATTAGCCTGTTTGTTCCTTGTGACCCGTCTGGGGCTCGAACCCAGGACCCCCACATTAAAAGTGTGATGCTCTACCAACTGAGCTAACGAGTCAAAACTATATGTACTGTTTGGTGCTTGCCATTATGGTCGTTATTACCAAAAGCGAGTGCAAAGGTACTACATTTTTCTAATACAGCAAAATTTTTTTTAAAAAAAATAATCAATAATATCACTTTTTTTATATCACGAAAAAAAATATTAACTTTGTAGCGAAGCGTTAAGCGACGAAATTGAAAGAATAAAAAATATACAATTATGCTAAAAAGTCCTCTACAAATTGCTCGGAGCAGTTATCAACCTAAGTTGCCTGTTGCTCTGAAAGGAAATGTGGTTTTGAAAGAAGGTGAAGCCACGCAGTCTGTTGCTGATCATGAAGAGATAAAAGCATTATTCCCCAACACTTACGGAATGCCTATTCTCAGCATGGTCAAAGGTGAGAAAAAGCCGATGGAGCCGATGAATGTCGGCGTAATATTATCAGGTGGTCAAGCCCCCGGCGGTCATAATGTTATCTCCGGTTTGTACGATGGCTTGAAAAACCTCAATCCTCAGAATAAACTTTATGGTTTCCTTGGAGGTCCGAGCGGACTTATTGAGCATAAATATGTGGAGTTGACGGGCGATATCATCAACGAATATCGAAATACGGGCGGCTTCGACATTATCGGCTCAGGGCGCACCAAACTTGAAGAACCATGGCAGTTCGACAAAGGTATAGAGATCTGCCACGAACTTGGTATCCGTGCCATTGTTATTATCGGTGGTGACGACTCCAACACTAACGCTTGCGTTCTCGCCGAATATTATTTGCAGAAAGGTTGCGGAATACAAGTTATCGGATGCCCGAAGACTATCGATGGTGATCTTAAGAACTCTCAAATAGAGACATCCTTCGGTTTCGACACCGCTTGCAAGACTTATTCGGAGTTGATTGGAAATATCCAGCGTGACGCTAATTCGGCAAAGAAATATTGGCACTTCATCCGCCTTATGGGTCGCTCTGCTTCTCATATTGCCCTCGAATGTGCTCTTCAAAGTCAGCCTAATATATGCCTCATCTCAGAAGAGGTAGAAGCAAAGAATATGACTCTGAACGACATCGTTGACGGCATTATCAAGGTTATCGTTGCTCGCGCTGATGCCGGACTAAACTTCGGTACAATTCTTATCCCCGAAGGTCTGATAGAATTTATCCCTGCCATGCGTCGCCTTATTGCCGAATTGAACGACCTGCTCGCCACTAACGAGGGGTTCAATGCTCTCGAGACAGAGGATGAGAAGCGTCAGTTTGTGAAGGCATGTCTATCGCCTGAGTCAAGTGCTCTCTTCCGTGACCTGCCAAAGGGCATAGCTCGCCAGTTAATGCTTGACCGCGATCCTCACGGCAATGTACAAGTGAGTCAGATTGAAACGGAGAAACTACTTATCGAGATGGTAGCCAAGCGCCTTGCCGTAATGAAGGCTTCCGGGACGTACAAAGGCAAATTCTCGGCACTCGGACACTTCTTCGGTTATGAAGGTCGGTGCGCTATACCTTCAAACTTCGACGCTGATTACTGCTACTCTATCGGTATAACCGCTACATGGCTGATAGCTGGCGGCAAATCAGGTTATATGGCACTCGTGCAGAACCTCACCGCACCTGCATCAGAATGGCAAGCAGGAGGCGTGCCTATCACGATGATGATGAATATGGAGAAACGCGCAGGGAAGATGAAACCCGTGATACAAAAGGCTCTCGTTGACCTCGAGGGTGCACCTTTCAAATATCTTGCCGCACACCGCGATGAGTGGGCAGACGCCAACACCTCTTACATCTATCCCGGACCTATTCAATACTACGGACCAAGCGAGGTATGCGACCAACCTACTCATACACTGAAATTAGAAAAAGGTGCTTTTGAAGATTAAAATACCTTTTGCTTTATTGCTGCTGAACTGCGTCTGTGCCATCGCGCAGGCGCAGTTTGCAGATTGTATGCTCTTTGACGCATATCAGAAAGAAAATATGCAGGTTTGGGCAGATTATCTCAATTCAAGTTCGTTCTCTTCTCTTACGACTACCGAACAACATCGATATTTAGACTACGAATACGGCTACACGGCTGCCGCCATTGATATGAATAGAGCAGATGCTATGCAGCGATTAGATAGTTTCGCGCTGCATATAGAGCAGGCTTCTTCCACTTTGCCCTCAGCCACCATCCTTGCCTACCGTAGCGCACTGGCAGCCTATAGGGTCAAAGTGCGACAATCGACTATTAGCAACGCCTTACGCTCATTTCGCTACGCAGAGCAGGCATACGAGGCAGACTCACTCAATCCGCTTGCCATAACTATGCAAGGGAATATCCGCTACTTCGCCCCCGGAATATTAGGAGGCAACAAGAAGAAGGCACAACACTATTTCCTGCGAGCCGCACAAATCTACCGGCAAACCACCGACACCACTTGTTCTTGGCAATATCACCTCCTCCGACAATGGGAATAAAGAGACATATTACTATCATCGTGCTTCTACTTAGCCTGGTAGCACTGCCGTCAGCACTTGCTGCACAGGGGGCACAATGCTACTCGGGATATTCGCAAAGCGACTCAGTGTCCTACACTACCAACCTCGTCAACGTACCCGTTGCCGATGGAGAGCAGGCAGAAGGTTATCTACTAATCCCACGTAGTAAAAGCCGGCAAACACAACAATGTGCCGGCACTAAAGCAGAAACGAAATACCCCGCCGTGCTCTTATTGCACGACCACGGCGCATGGTTTTCCATCGGCAAAGAAAAACTTGTTTCTATTCCCCGCTCTGCTCCCGTCTCTCAACTTTCACTTTCAGACAGCCTCTACATTCAAAAAGCATATTCAGGGATGTACATCGCCGACAGCCTTGCCGCTATGGGCTATGTCGTCCTCTGCATTGATGCCCTCTATTGGGGGACGCGAGCCATTGATAAACCCGCAAACGATGCAGACGAGAACGAATTAAAAGCCTTCAACAAAACACTAAAAGAATATCAACCCTCCTTCTACAGCGCATGCGTCAAAAAATACGGTAGGGCATGGTTCGAGAAAGTCCTTGATGACGACAAAGCCTGCATTGCCTATCTCCGCTCTCTTTCCTGCGTAGATACTGCTCGCATCGCCTGTTTCGGTTTCTCGTTCGGAGGATATAGAGCATGGCAACTCGCAGCCGAAGATAAAAGCATAGCCGTATGCGCTGCCGCCAACTGGATGACTACAAAGAAATCACAAGGCATATTGAACAATGCCTCTGCTTACTCTATGTTCCGACCTCAGCAATCTTTTCGCCTCGATTACCCCGATATCGCAGCACAGATAGCCCCGCGCCCTTTACTCTTGATCTACAGCACTAACGACCACCTCTTTCCTCTCTCCGTAACCGAAGACTGCATCACCCGCATCTCTTCTGCATACAACACTAATTCCTTTCAAACCGCCAAAATCGAAGCAGACCACTGCTTCACACCGTCATCCCTCGCCAACCTAATCTCCTTCCTCAACTCTAATCTATAAACTCTCGCGTTTTTTGCCCGCATTATTGCGACAGGAGACTCTAAAATCACACCAATATGTTTTTCCTTGATATTGATTTGGCAAATCCCACAATCCTTCCACCGGACTCCATAAAGGAGGTAACTCAAACAATTATTCAAAAAGCACAAGAAGACCCCGTCACTTTTTGGCAAGATTTGGGCACATCCGCTCTTCATTTTGGCATTAAGGTTCTTGCTGCCATAGTAATATATGCCGTCGGTGCTTGGCTGATAAGCAGGGAGAAGAAGGTGCTGCAACGTATCTTCGAACGGAAAAAGACAGAACGCACACTCGCTTCCTTCATTACATCCTTCGTCAGTATCTCCCTCACCATTATCCTCATTATAATTACGATTTCCACCCTTGGCGTTGACACATCCTCTCTCGCTGCCTTACTCACTGCCGGAGGTATGGCAATCGGTATGGCATTATCGGGAACCGTACAGAATTTTGCCGGCGGTATTATGCTGCTCTTCTTTAAGCCTTTTAAGGCAGGTGACTTCATTGAAGCACAAGGCTACAGCGGCACAGTAATGGATGTGTCTATCGTCTCAACGAAAATACTGACAGTGGACAACCGCGTTGTTATTCTTCCTAACGGCTCACTCAGCAACGGCACTATCAACAACTATTCGGCACAACCTTTGCGACGCATCGATTGGGAGGTGTCGGTGGCTTACGGCTCTGATGCCGAAGAGTGTAAGAAGTGTATCCTATCAATCTTATCAGAGGACAAACGCATCCTTACCTCAAAAGACAAACAACCAACACCGACAAGTACTTCTTCGGTAAATACATCCACGCTTCCCATACCTGACCCGTTCGTGGCACTCAAATCACTCAATTCCAACGATATAACCTTCGTCATAAGAGCCTGGGTATCATCGCAAGACTATTGGTCGGTTTACTTCGAGAACCAACAGCGGTTCTATACCGAACTGCCTCAGCACGGCTTCTCCTTCGAGTACCCGCACTGCGATGTTAAGATTATAAGTTAATTTAGTCACCTTGCCTTCGTACATAGCGCAGCGGTACATTAGCACTTCGTACTTGTTATGCTTCATCCTCTTCCAATAGGCTGGGAACAATTTCCTGCTCCTGCACGCTTCACCTTTCCTTTTGCTTATCGCCCTCACCCCTGGGCTCGATTGGCAGCAGAAGAGGTAATAGAGCGAATACATTCCTATATGGAAGAAAACCCCGACTCGGAACTAAACCGCTGTGGAAAAATGTTCGGTGTCTTAGTGGTACGCACCGGTGCTTCTGATGACGCCAAGATCAGCGATAGCACCACTTGCGACAAAGAACAAAGGCAACAAACAAGGTTTTACTACCTCTGCGCTTTCTCTGCTTTGCTTGATGGCAGTTTTCAGCACGAGGGCTTCGTCCCGCCCGTATATGATTGGAGTACTCCAGACGGTTTCTTTCGCAAGGAAGAAGCAGAGATAAAAAAATCTCTTTCATCAGTTCCGCTAATTAAGTGCGATAGCACGCCCGAAGATCAGCAATCAGAATTACTACGACAAAAATCAGAGCGCCGCAGTCGCAGCCGCGCCCTGCAAAGGCGTCTGTTCGAGGAATACCATCTTCTCAACTACTTAGGCGATACCGCCACTCCTCTGGAAATCTTTCAAGAGGAGAAAGAATTGATGTCGGAAGAGGACTATTTCGAACGGAGAAAGATGATAAAAAGCGGCGTGGATGTATCTAATATACCTTTCGTCAAGCAGGACGACAAAGGGACTCTTCCCCCTTCAGGCACGGGCGACTGCTGCGCACCTAAACTGCTGCAATACGCCTATCAGCACAACTTACAACCTGTCTGTATGGCTGAGTTTTGGATAGGTGCCCCGCCTAAAAATGATATTCGCCAAGATTCTAATTTCTACCCCGCCTGCACGGGCAGGTGCAAACCGCTGTTGAAGTTTATGCTTGCGGGATTAGAGGTTGACGAGAACCCCCTGCTACAAAGCAGTATCGCCCTTGCTGAGCAGACGCGCATCGTCTATCAAGACCACTGGTTGGCTGTGGTAGATAAGCCTTCGGGACTGCTCACTATCCCCGCCAAAGATGGTGGTTATTCGCTCGTCAAATGGGCAATCAAGCACCTTGACGGCAATCCATCGCCCGTACATCGCTTAGATCAAGACACCTCCGGATTAGTCGTTATCTGCAAGCGCAGCGAAGCCATGGCTGCATTGCAGGCCATGTTCGAACAACGGAAAGTCAAGAAACATTATGAGGCGGTACTCGCACGCGCTCCAATAAATAAACCTAAGGAAGGCGTTATCGAACTGCCCCTCTTGAAGAACCCGCTTGACAGCCCGCGACAGATGGTATCTTTCGAGCACGGCAAACCCGCAACGACAAAGTATAAGATTCGCGAGATAAGAGCCGATGGCCCCTGCCTCATTGATTTCTACCCCATAACAGGCAGAACGCACCAACTGCGTATCCACGCCGCCCACCACCTCGGTCTCAACGCCCCTATCGTTGGCGACAGACTTTACGGAGAGGTCGGACAGCAGGCGCAGTTTAACTCTCACCCACCGGATGATATACAAGCGAGCAACCTAATGCTCCACGCCGCTGAGATATCCTTCACCCACCCTATCACGGGCAGGCAGATGTATTTCCACATACCCAAGTTCTAATAGTAGCGAACGCCTCCGAGCGTTCATAGTGGAGAACGCCTCCGAGCGTTCGAATGTCGGAACACACGCCACCACACCTCTCGCCTGCGGTGTCGTGCATACCCCCACCAAGCCGATTCGTGCAATAGTCACCCGCAACTATTGCACGAGGATGAATTGGCTAATTTTGTACAACAAAAAAATGAGACAACTTTAGTTAGTTATTATTGTCCGATAAAATAATTATTACTGTCCGATAAAACTTTTTGGGGGAGGCATCAAAAAAGAAGTGGGCTGATTGCCTATAATCTCTTCGAAAACCGCCGCAAAATCTACCGATTATGTCAATCTCATGCTGAAAAGTTTACAAAATCAAACTTTTCTAACATCAAAATTTGCAAGTTTAGATTTTTTTGAGTACCTTTGTGCGATTTTTTGAGTCATAGTCAGTTAACGGCAATGAAAGAAGATCAACATACCGAGTTCAAACGCATTTGGCAGGATGATAACCTAAAGTCCATTTGCGCCTTTGCCAATTCGCAGGGCGATACGATGTAAAGCGTAGTTGTCGATATATACGAGGTGAGGTTATACCGAAAATGTCGGATAGATTGATGACAATGAATTGATGGAAGTGGATGCCGAAGGCACAGAGTTAGAGCGGTTATTATCCGGTCTGCGTGCAGCAGTGCTGAAATAACTTTAAACTTTCAACTTTTAACTTTCAACTTTCAACTTTTAACTTAATCCCCCGAACTGACCCGCAAGCGGGCATGCCAATGAACGACAAACACACCAAGGCTACTATCTTGATGAAAAGGCGCGAGCATCTGATGATGAGCTGACATAAATTTACAAAGCAATAGACATGCTGACACCAACCGACATATACGAACTCTTGGAGAAAGGCGAGCACCTTACCCTTGAGTGCAAACGATGCGAAAGCAGGCTCCCGAACAGTCTTTGGGATACCTATTCCGCGTTCGCTAATTCGTATGGCGGTACTATTCTGTTGGGCATCGAAGAACATCGCGCAGAAAAGGACCAAAGCAAGCGATATACTATCCACGGTGTTACCAATCCCGACAAACTCATCACGGATTTTTGGAATCTTCTGAACGACCCGAACAAGGTGTCTGTCAATCTGCTCAAGGATGACAACGTACAAGTCCTCTCAATTGAAGGCAAAGAGATTATTGCCATTCATATCCCGCGTGCGGACTATATGACCCGCCCGGTATTCCTCAACAATAATCCGCTCAAAGCTACCTTTCGCCGTAACTATGAAGGCGATTATCATTGCTCTGATGCCGATGTTCGGATGATGATGCGTGACGCCAATCCGGACGGCAACGACCGTATGCTGATTGAGTACTATACGATAGACGATATAGATATTCCAACGTTGGACCGTTACCGTATGCTGTTTAGAATTGACAATCCCGACCATGTTTGGAACAATCTCAGTAATGAGGATTTCTTGCGCCAGTTGGGTGGTATGGCTACCGACCGTGTCACCGGCAAAGAGTGGCTGACGATGGCAGGACTGCTTATGTTCGGCAAGGGGCTGCCTGTGCGAGAACGCTTCGACAATCTGCGCATGGATTATATTGACAAGACTGACCTCATAGGTGACCAGCGGTACAGCGACCGTTTGACGTATGATGGCACTTGGGAGAACAACCTCTTCAACTTTATGCGAACTGTCCTGCCGCGTTTGACACGGGATTTGCCGCGTCCGTTTGCCATGGAAGGTATGCAACGCGTGGACGATACCACCCAACATAAGGCCGTGCGTGAAGCAATGACGAATGCTATTATTCATGCGGACTTCGTAACGAACGGCATCCTGAAAGTGGAGAAGTTGGATGATGCGTTTGTCTTTACCAATCCGGGCTTGTTGAAACTGCCTATCGAACAGATTTACGCCGGCGGCGAGAGCAAGGCACGCAATCAGCGTATGCAGAACATGTTGCGCATGATAGGTTACGGAGAGAACATCGGCTCCGGTTTCCCGCTGATTTTGAGTGCATGGAATGAGAAACATTGGGTCAAACCGGAACTTATTGAGCAACCCGAACTGCTTCAGGTCAAACTGAAACTCTATATAGTTAATTTTGAAACCATTGGCGAAGGTGTTCAGAAAGGTGGTCAAACGAGTGGTCAAACAGGTAGTCAAAACACTACGCCAAAAACTACCCAGAAAACGTCCCAGAAAACGTCCCAGAAAACTACCCAGAAAACTACCCAGAAAACTACCCAGAAAATAATAGATGAGATAAGCAAAAACTCGCTCATAACAAGAGAAGAATTAGCCATTATTTGCGGTATATCTGCGGATGGAGTAAAATGGCATTTGAAAAAACTTCAAACCCAAGGCATCATCCGTCGTGTCGGACCCGACAAAGGCGGACACTGGGAAGTAATCAATCCGAAAGAATAAGTTGAAACGATATAAACAATAACTATTGATTGCCTATGGGCAAAGATAAGAACAATACCTGAACTGCCCCGCAAGCGGGCAACAGTTCAATGACAGTTTTTTTAGTCTAACTTTGTCTTTATGTGATTTTTTGGTAACTTTGGCAAATTTTAGGCATGAAATAAACAATGAATAACTCACAACACATGGAAACGCAAACAATAGAGTATAAGCTTAAATGGGAGAATGACTACTTGAGGTATGTCAGCGGCTTTGCTAATGCTAAAGGCGGAACACTCTATATAGGAGTGAATGATAGTGGTGATGTTATCGGCATTGACGATGCCAAGAATTTGCTTGAAAACTTACCCAATAAAATAATCAACCATACCGGTGTGATGCCTGATATCGACGTACTCAATCAAGATGGCAAGGAGTATATCGCTATTCATATCCAACCATCTAAATCACCTGTTTCTTACAACGGAAAGTTCTACTACCGCACTGGTTCTACTTTACAGGAGATGAGCGGTAATATCTTACAGCAGTTCCTGCTCGACAAAATGGGCTTGGAATGGGACGCGATGGAATGTAAAAACGCTACCATTGGTGACATTGATAGCCAAGCGGTCAGTTATTTCATACGAATGGGCATACGCGCAGGGCGTATGACGAACGAGGCACTTAATGACAACTCAGAAACCACTCTTCGTAATCTCAAGCTTTTTACGCAAGACGATAAGCTTACCAATGCCGCTATCTTGCTCTTTGGCAAAGATCCGCAACAATTTTTCCATACTGCTAAATTTCGTATTGGTCGATTTGGCGTAGATGATACCGACCTTATTCATCAAGACGAGATTACCGGAAACATTATCCAAATGGCTGAACGCGTGATGTGGAAACTGCGAAACGATTACCTCACTGCCCCTATTCACTATGAAGGGATGCAACGTATTGAGGAACTTGAAATTCCGGAAGAAGCTTTGCGTGAGTTGGTTTATAATGCTATTGTGCATCGTGACTACAGAGGTGCTAATATCCAAATGAAAGTGTATGACACACGTATCTGGTTCTGGAATGCCGGCAATCTACCGCAGAATTTCGACATCACCAAGGCGGACACTGACCATATCTCTGTACCACGTAATCCGCTTATCGCAGAAGTCTTCTATCGTGCCGGATTTATTGAGTCATGGGGAAGAGGCATCAGCAAGGTCTGCCACGCTTTTGTTGCGGCAGGACTGAATGTCCCCACTTTCGAGAACTTTTGGGATGGCACACTTGTACAAATACCGAGATTAACTAAGAAAAATGGTAATCAAGATAATAATCCTTTGAATTATCAAGACTTAAAGACGCAATTATCTGCTAATGAGGATTTATCAAGACTATTGCACGATAAATTGCACGATAAATTGCACGATAAATTACACGATAAATTGCACGATAAACTTTTGGGCATTTTGCATTTGATAGATGCAGACGAGTCTGTTACCATTCCTGAAATATCTGCACAATTAGGATTAAAAGATAGGATGGTAAAAGAGTATATCAAACTATTACGAGACAATAGAATCATTCATAGAGAAGGCTCGCGAAAGGATGGGCACTGGGTCATAGATAAACCGTAGTCGTCAATATATACGAGGTGAGGTTATACCGAAAATGTCGGATATATTGGAACGCAAGTATGAAACCGTTAATCACCCCAATCAGCAATATAGGACAAAACCATCTGCTGTGTCGGAATAACTGTCACAGTAAATGTCACAAAAAATCGATATATAAACAACCTAAAATAACTAAAATGAAATAACATCTCACATCCGCGGTCTTGACCGCGAAAGACATATTTGATTAAGCGTTTTTGCTTGAGAACTTGATTGCTAAAAAACTGGACACTTTTTAGGAATTTTGTACAAGGTCTCACAAGTGAAAATGCTCATGCGTTGGCGTGAGCTTTTCTATTGGGTATTCTGTACAAATAGGTAGTCCAGTTAAATCCTAAGCAATCGGGTATCCAAACTCTTCGAAAGGTATAGGAAAAGTCTCACGCTTTTTGCGTAATATATAGTGGAGCAATCCCATCGCACAAAGTGTTGGCAAAA
>CAKZZM010000180.1 GCA_937885465.1 uncultured Bacteroidales bacterium | reverse complement strand
ACGAGCCGTCCACGCCCCAGGCATTCTGCACAGTTAGGGCTGTAACCGGTTGTGGTTACAGCCCTAACTCTATGCTAACTGCACTTTATCGGATGGTTACCGCTTTCCTACATATTGCCCCTTGTTGTTGAACAAGAGCCGGTCTCCGCCACCGGTCACTTCTACCTCAAAGAGAGTGTCATCAACGATTCGTACCATATAATATTTGGCAGGAATAATCACATTGCCCTGATTGTCTATAACTCCGCTGCCTTCACCGACATCGTATCGCCAGTATTTGGGAACAACAATTCTGCTTGTGCCATTCTCTTGAGAAATACGGCTGCGATATAGATCAACATAGTCAAGGAGGTATAATCCATCATATATAAATGGAATAGTGACATTCAGATTCACATCGACCTCTTTTGCGAAACCATCTTTTGCGAGAACGAAACCCGCATGGTCAGAAGCAGGACGTATGAAATCATAATCCAAGGGCAAGGCGATTTTTCCTGACTCGGACATCAGACCATACTTACTGCCATCTGTTACAATACGATAGCCATGCTTAGGAGCGTAGATGGATGTATAAACAGGTTCTACCACCCATTCGCCACTTGTGTTGATAAGTCCCCATTTGTTCTCCGTAGAACGCATAACGCACCTACCATTATGGAACTGTGGTGCAATATCATTGTAGTCATCTTGATAGTAAATCGGGAAGACGGCATCAAAAGCCTGTTTACCATCGGCATTGATGAAGGAGATGGCTCCATCCTTGAGTACAGCTGCTATGCCCTCGCTGAAGTTCCACGCGCGGTTATACTGCGCAGGAATGATAATCTCGCCTGTGTTCACATTCAGATACCCACGCAAGCGGTCGAATGTGCGGAATACTACGAGACTGTCATCGGTGGTAAAGTCATTGACAAAGATATGTTGCAGTTTAGGCGTTATGTACTTTCCCGTTCGAGCATCTTGAAGGCGCACGAAATCTACATAGCCCTTTTTGCCATAAACCATGAGGATATTCTCAGAGATTGGTCTCGGAATATCCTCCCGATAGTAACATTTGTGGAACTTGTCGTAATAGATTTGTGCCATAAGGCAAACGAAGACAAGAGTAGCTGTCGCCAATACACATAGTCCGACAACCAATACTTTCTTCCATGGGGATATATTTTTTGTACTCATAATAGTGGGCAACGCCTCCGAGCGTTGCGTAAAATGTTAAACTTCTGACTTTATTATCATACAATAACTCGTTGCGCTTGTTTGGCAGTGGAGAACGCCTGGGGCGCGGACGGCTCGTCCGCGTTAGCGCAAGCGGTACATAGCGCAAGCGGTACTTAGCGTAAGCGGTACTTTGTTTTCATCGGAATCAAGGGTGTGAATTGGCTGATTGAGCAGAAGAACTGCTATTATTGGAATTAGCACTCACATTTAGCAACTTTGAGAGAACCACCTTTTCTTGTTCATTGATAGCATTAGTCAGCGGTGACACTAATTCTTGAACCCAATCTCTCCCCACATAGGCAGTAGTCACACTTTCCCAAGCACCGCTCCATACTGCTTGCTGCTTACCTTGCGCCTGCATCTCTTTCCATTCCGATTTCCATTTGTCATTATCCCATCTGACTTTTTTCTTCCCTCTTTGCATATTTCCGGCGTCATTTCCTGCCTTTGTGGGCTGCAATGAGGTATCTTTTATTTGATACCACTCTTCATTTGTGCAACAATCTTCCATCACTGACAATTCCAAACGATATTGCCCTGTACCCCACGACGGGGCATCTGCAGTTCCAGTGTAACTGCGAGGCACAAGAAAGCAATCCCCGATGACACTCACCTTATGGGCATGCTTTACGGGGTCATATACAAACACTCCGTCCTGATTCAAATCCGCGGAATCAATGCGGGCCTTGATATCAAACGCTCCTATCTGCTGATTGTCAGTAAGCATAATCGCCTCATTCACCCATGAAGAAAACACTTTTACGGTAATTTGGAATGTTAGATCCTTGCGCTTTCTGAAATCGAATTTCCTTTGATCCTTCATAGGCACGGAATCATTAGGCAAACTTGTATGACGGGTGTCAAACACGAGTTGGTCAATATCAACATAGAACTTGGAGTGATTGACGATATGTGCCCTTCCTAAAGAATCATCCCTGAGTTTGCATGACAGATAAAATTCTAATAGTTCGGCATCATCTGTGACGGAGTCTATGTTAGTACTGTCGTGCGAGTGTTTATATGGAGCTTTTGGCAAATCCCTCTGACGGTTGGAATCTCTTGGTTCCATATAGCACATACAACCAAATCCATTGAACTTCATGTTCAACGGGTCAAGGGCGCCACTCTTAGATGGAGCATAATAGAAATCATCAATATATACTTGTGAGTTTAATGACTGCTTGAAATGATTGTGGCTTTCTGATATTTTCAACCACGCATTACGGTCATTTTTGTTTTTATGTATCCAAGCAGACAAAGTTTTAACGGAAAACCCCAACAATGCGGATGTAGCGTTTACGGTTTCCTGAATCAGTTTGTTGCTGTAGCCGGTAACGATAGCCGCTCCCAAACCTGCTAATAGTCCTCGTTTGTTCGCTCCGCTGGCAACCAAATCGTTATTCCTTTTATGGAGAGCAGTTGAGTCGGTTTCATTACTTATGAAAACCTTATAGACTCGCTGCATCTGAAGAGTTTTATAGTTTTCCGCTGACATGTTGTTTTGTGCGAAGCCTATTATAGGCAGCCATAGCACTATAATAGTCAGGAAAAAAGATTTTACTTTCATAATTTGTGTTTATTTGACATCAATCAGAATAAAAGCATCAGCATACTGCGGCTGAGCATATTTATGTATCCGTCGCGCACTCATCGAACCGGCATTAAAAACAGTTTTCTCCAACTGCATAAGTTGACAGCGTGCAGCCATAAACGAGTCATAGGGTTCCATACCTTCATTCAGGTTTTTATAGAATCTACTCATCAAAACGGATGTAGCATAATCATCCACGTTCCATAAGCTTACAATCATTGCTTTCACTCCCGCTTGCTTCAAGGCACGCTGTATGCCATATACGCCGTCGGCTGTGATATATCCCGCCCCTGTTTGGCATGCCGAAAGCACTACAAGTTCGGTATTCGCAAGTTGCATTTGAGACAATTCCTTGGCAGAAAGCAAACCGTCAGAAAGCGATGGATTATGCAGTGAGTCACACAACGCATATTTAGCACCCGAAAACAGCAGTCCGCTCTGCGACATACAGTTGTCTGTTTCAAGCGGTTTCAGTTCTGTTCCACCTTCCAGATTTCCCACAAAAAATCCGTGAGTTGCCACATGAAGAATCGGAAACAGCGGAGCAGTTGCCCGAAAGGCGGAATCTGTTGCCTGCGCTCTTTCCTTGACCATATCGCCTGCTGCCCCCCGACATATCATAATAGAATCTATTTCTGCTTTTGTACCGGGCAATGCTTCAATGGTATGAGCGTATGGCTGAAAAAACGAATACGCGGAAGCATCATTCCCATGCATATCGGATTTCTCTGCTGTGGAATAATCGATATTGCCCATTATCATTAAACTGCCCTTGCCATTGATTTTATCATTGCCTACAAGCACTCGGGTAGATGTTAGTCTTTTGCATACACGAGCAGTATCGGGCATCATATATTCTATTGCCAACTGGTGAAGCAATCCGTCAGGTGCAAAATAGATATTCTTCGCACTACCTATCACTTCCATCAGTTTTTCCGTCCAGATTCTCGAAGGTAATGACCTGTCATTGTAAAGAATGTTTTTGTCTGTCACATCAGTTGATGTAACTGCATTTCCCACTGTTACTCCTCTTCCCAATGGGAGATTTTTCAAGTCTTCGGCATCGGTAATATGTACAAACACCGGTTTATCGCTCTGCCTTGTTACTACCAATGCCCCCAATTGCTTTTGTTCTGACGCTCCGTTGTACAGAACAAACTCGATGGCACAATCATCCTCCCCCAGACTTTTTTGCACGTCCGACCATTTATATGACTTTGAATCAGTCTTACCGTATTCCACGAGAAAACCTTTGCAGAAAAGTGTCAGGTCATACAAAAGTTCAGTAGCGGAATCTTCCAATCGGCAACAATCAAAAAGGAAGTCATGCAAACTCAACCAATAGTACTCGCGCTCGGATTGAGTCATTTTGCGGATATCTCTGACAATCCGGTTTTTGGTAGATTCCACATACTGCATATAATAATGTTTGGCATCGGCAATACTGCCCGTGCCGTCATAGTCGTGTTGCAGAAAGCATATTTTCCCTTTTGCACGAAGTACTGAAGGGATATTTTCGCATGTCTTCGGAAGTTCTGACAAAACGGCGTTAGCATCCTCATATCTATTCAACCGCGCCAATACCATAGCATAGGATACTACTGCATCGACATAGCTGTCGTTAAGCCGTTGCCACCTATGAACGTTCTCAGACGTTCCCCACTGCACTCGAACGTTCGGAGACGTTCCCCACTTGTGAACGTTCGGAGACGTTCCCCACTCAACAAATCCCGTATTCTGATAAAAATAATATACGGTTTCCGCTTCGAGAAGTGCAAGGGAATAGTTCTTCTGCTTGTAGTAAAGACTCAATAGTTCACGGTGAATAATCACCTCAGCCTCCCCGTCGTCATAAAACGATTCATTTCTCAATGAGTCAAGCAATTCCAAGCAATACCGATATGCTACTGACGCCCTGTGATAAGCAGTAGTATCAACATCGGTCAGACAATATGAATAAGAGCCTTCTAATTTATAACATCCCTCTAACCATTGCAACCTCGTCGCCCTGTTGGCAGAGTACGAATACGAGCGATACACCTGCATTGCCTTGTCTAATATCTCACGCATTGCCGGCACGTCATTCATCATATAATAGCACTCACCGGCAGCCAGTATGCTGCGCATATATAGGTCATATTCCTTTGCCGAAAGAGCTATCTTCCCCGCTTTGCGGAATTCGGCTACCGCCGCTGAGTATTCTCTGAGATCGTTCAGACGGCATGCTTCCTTGTACAACGAGCCGGCGTCCGTTTGGGAATACGCAGAGCAAAAAGTGACAAGGAGAATGATAATATGTAGCAAGCGGTATCTCATCTATTGCGATAGTTATGATTGATAACAACAAACGCAGCATCTGCCTTGTTATCTCCATTTGTGATTTTAAGTGTGAGCATTTCGCCCTCACGGGGTTCGTTAGCATCGGTCCGAAAATACAGAACTCCGTTCTCATCTTTACCCGTGAAGGGAATAACGGTTCCGTCTTCTTTTACCAATTCTGCGGAAAAGACCTGTGCGGGGTCAAATGGAACAATCAGAAAAACTTGTCTGCCATAGCGTCCGGACAATTTGTAAGTTGCAGTTCTGCCACACCGAACAGCCTTTTCATATATAGAATAGTGAAAACGGCTGTCGGCACCGTTGAGCAACTCCCTGCCCGTATTTTGCACCCTGCTTCCTTTTTTCAGTTCTGTCACGATTCGATTAACCCCGAACGTTTTGACACGCGAACTCACGAGAGGACAATCGTTGGCATGGTCCTGCAACTCATTCATCAGAGTGAACTGAGTAATTCGTTTTTCCAACTCATCCTTAGCCTGATTCCAATGGTTTTCATCGCTATGCCGCAACATCAGCGTCGCATTGAGCAGTTTGAGCATTACCTCTTCGTCATCCACTACCAAACGTTCGGAGACGTTCCCCACTACCAAACGCTCGGAGACGTTCTCCACTATTGTTTTTGAACTGACTTGGGAGAACAATGCCGACGTACTTAACGCTATCAACAGCACAACAAGAGTCCCACGCGCCACTCCGCTCTGCATGCGCTCAGGCCATTGACGGTCTATCTTGCTAAAGCTCTGCGTTTCTTTTACAATAGGATTCTGTCGAGGCATCCTTTTTTTTCCTTCTATTGTCTTGACCATCCCGTCAGCCTCCTTCTTAATCTCTGAAACACTCGGGCGGTCAGACTTCCGGCAATTCAGACACCTATGCAATAATTCATTCAAATCTTCCGCTTCGGGATATGGAATGACCGGAATCGGAGTGTCTTTTTTTTGCGATGACTCACCTGCACCGTTAAACAGAGGAACACCAAGCAGCAATTCGAACGCAGAGGCGGCGAGTTGCCATATATCGCTTTCAGGCATGACTCCGCCACCCGCTTCATGCGACACTAACAAAAACTTGTCCTCACGCACCACTATATGCCGTAGGCTGACATTGCCGTGCGCCCTGCCACTCTTGTGAATCGGTTCCAATTGTGCTGACACATCCCTCAAGAAACGCCAACACAGAGATATAGGGCATAACCCTTTTAGAGTAAAAGCACTTATTTCAGATATATTATTCATAATCGGGCTTGTTACGCAACGCTCGGAGGCGTTGCCCACTACTCTTTTTATCACATTCGGTCATCAGATATTGAACCTGAGAGATAGGAACGATAAGTGTACGATTGCCTGCTGAACGCGAAACTATTCCGGCTACAGGTCTGCCGGGAACCTTCAAAAATACCGGCCCGCCTGAAAAACCATAGTCCAAACCAACATCTGAGATATACCAATCAGCCGAAGTCTTTGGATTTTGGAACACCTTGCCTTCCACTGACGATAACGATGCCTCAGTGTGATAGTCGGTCTGAGGATAACCAAAACAACACAACCATTCGTCAATGTCGAGCACCTGCCCTGAATCACACAGTCGTATAGTACCGTTCCCATACTTCCATTTCATCACCGCCACATCCCCCAGTTCGGTATCCTGTTTCTCGAACAGACTTACCACACTGCGCCAAATATATGAGTTAGTCGCATTTCCGTAATCATACAATGCATCACGCGACTTGTCCACCGTGAAATCATCTGAACAGAAATACCGCTTTTCGGATTCACCATAACGAGTTATAGCCACTCGTGAAATAAGACGGACAGTAGTATCTGTTTCAGCGCTGATTGCCCATCTAACCAATGGAGAGAGAATGTCATGCGGGTCAGGTCGGAGTTCTCCCTCCATAGCGAGCCAGCACTCCACACTGTGTCGTGCAGTTACAAAATAGCCATCCTCTGTTATAAAACCCGTTCCGACCATTGAGCGATCTGTCGGGATGATGTCAAGCGTATCACCTGCATTCGAAAGAATCATCACTGTGTCCACCTCCACTTTGCATATCGATTGTATCTCATGTTTGAATACAGCCATTGGCTTTAGCCGCTCCATATAAAGGAAAGACAACACTCCTGCAAGAACTATAACTATTAGCGCAAGAGTTACCCACATTCCCCATTGTGGTCGGCTTTGCACGTAGTGATTAGCAACCGGAGCATCACCGTTTTGCGTATTGAAACGAACGATAGTTCCGTCGAATTGCAATATATCACCATCCATAAGATTACGAGCTATTGTCAAGCTCTCGCCTCCGACAGAGATGTCCGCTTTTGTTTCTTGCCGCATTATCAGCCACCCTCCATTCTGCTTATTTCTCACTATTACAGCATAACATGTATCCGCAAAATCGGGATGAGGGGGCAGTTGCATCTGACATTCCGGAGTCTGGCCAATAAAAAACACGTCATCGCGCACATATTGTATGTCGCCCTTTTTATGCAGGTCGTCATCACTACGGAAACGCAGTACATAATATTGATTTCTGTCGTTCATCTTCTAACTTTTTATCGCAACCTGGGACGTGGACGGCTCGTCCGCGACTTTGATTGGCAGTGGAGAACGTCTCCGAACGTTCTTGGGGCGCGGACGGCTTGTCCGCGACGTTTATTCGGAACGCATCGCTCAAACGATTGTAAATGTTCTGACAGCGCAGCTGTCTAACTGCTAAATCAAATTAAAGATATATGCCACGAGCGGTAGCGAGCGTGTAAAAGCCTCGTCATAACGTTTGACAGATTTGCCCGTCTCGTCCACACCTAACTCGCTGAAGTTGCGCAGATCATCGTGTATGAATCGGTCTTTGAGTTCCTTCCTCAACGAAATATCCTTTTGAATCTCAGCATGTTCTTCGGGCGTTGTCGGGCGATAGCCGAGTATCAGTTCCTCCACGCTCCAGCGGTTGTGTTCCACCTCAGAGAGGGTCTCTATCTCTTTTTCTGACATGGCAAACAGCGTATGCCATTGGTCAGGTTTGTGACCGAGTGAATGCATTTTTGTTCTTAGGGTAAAGGCACTGTAAATATTCGACCAGCGTTTTGCCGTGTTCAACCTGCTATTGTTCCATAACGCCTGTAGTTCGTCTTGTGACGGTATTTCTGTAGCCACTGCCATTGGCACCATACCTTTTTGCTGCTCATCCTCCGTTGTCTGACGCATCTTGTTGTAAGCATAATTGACACATTGCCCCATTTTAACAAATGCGGACATATCGGGCAATTGGGCATCAGTGTTGCCGAAAGGCACTACGTTTGAGTAAAGCTCCGACTGATTGATAAACCCGACAGCAACACCGTCCTTTACGTTTATCCATATCGGTATATCTCTTATCTGAGGTGACAGATTCAGTGCTTCGTTTGTGTTTCTTGCCTCATCATCATAACAGAACGCCACCGTCAGTTGACGGGTAGGGTCTTGAGCCCACTTGTGCAACTTATAAGTCAGCACATCATCGTCACTCTTGCCACAAATAAATTCCCATTCCACATCCACGAAGTCCTTTCGTTGTGACTTGTATTTGGGTTCCAAAGTCACGGTTTGCACATCCTCGCCTTTAATAGTCACTGTCCGCCTGTAACTATTCATAAGCAGGTTACGATAATATTGTTGAAAATGGCGGAACTGCTCGTGAGAGTCTGCAACAATTGATATTCTGGTTCTAAGCGAGTTGTCGCGACAATAATTGGGATAATGAGAGGTCAGGGCTGCATGTATGGCAAGACTTTGTGTCTGACGGCTCATCCCAAACAACACCAAATGAACGAATTGACGGCTATCTATGCTTATCTGCTCTCGGTCCAATCGCATATTACTTTCGGGACGGATACCCAGCATTTCCATCGACCATAGGTCTTCTGTGGTATATGCATATAGTTCTACCTTGTCAGCTATGTCGTCTGACAGCGGTATGCGTTTCAGCACATTCGCCACTTCCTGATTTCTCAATATCAGGAATACCTTCTGCCGTATTCCGTCAGCGTCGTCAGCCCGCCTGTCTGCAATATTAAGCAAACGCCGGATGGCAGCGTTGTCCGCATCCACCGAATTACCCGCAATATCGGATTGTATGGTTATTTCTTGTGACATATTCTCAGTGACCCGATATTTCATACACCTTTTCTCCAAAGGAAGTTACATAGTTGGGATTTGTAGTCGTCCAATGTCAAAGTATGATAGACCCTAAGGGAAATCGGTAGCATTCCGATATCAATGTTTGGAGCTACAACAGAAACAACATTACCGGTTTTTCGTCCGGATAATTTTTCGTTTTGGAACATATTAATTTCATAGTCCACCCATTTACTATTGAGGTGAGCCACGTCAGTCGTAACCAGTACAAAATGTGTTGCACTATCCATTGCTGCATCTATTGTTTTCTTATATACCGTATCTCCTGCCTCCGAAATGCTGGTTTCTGCAAAGAATACCACATAATCTTGAGATGTTAAGAATTCATATATTTCTTTTGCCACCAAATAATCCAAACTATTGCATGAAATAAACACATCATACTTTTCTCGTTTGATATATGGTGATACGCTATCTCCATCCTTGATGTTCTCCATGAAACTGGTAGCCATGCGTTGAAGTATTTCATTCGTATAATCATAAAGTAGCCCTTTGTAACGATTTACATCACGATAATTCGTTTTAGAAATTAACTCCCACGCTGTTATACGTTTGGCATCAATGTACGCGGTTCTTATCCTTTGGTTATATCTATCATCCACTTCAAAAAGATTTGCTTGAATATCAATAATGGTTTCAAAGGAAGCATCCCCATGTTGGACATGTTGCCAAATATCATATAAGAAAGCACGATATTCGTCTGCTATCATATGTGGAAGGTCAATAAAGTATGTTTCGTCTAATCCTTCCGGACGACGCAGCAAGGCATCATTGATAATATTGCCAAAGTGTTTCTTCAATAAAACTTTGATTTGCCGCTGGCATTGCCAACCGATTTGTTGTTTTGTCATACTTATTCTGCTAATAGTTTAATTACTTTATTTCTATTGATTATCACGTCTCTATCTTTGCGTTGATCTTGCGCATGTAATTGAGAAAACGGGCATAAATCATAGTGAATCTTGTAATTATCAAACGCATATTTCATTTTGTCGTTTACACGTTGATAACCGAGTATATATCTATCAGCGCACCAGCGCAAGTGCTCCATTTGGCTAAGGATTGGATAATTTGGCTGAGAATCATACTTCTCGTATCGCTGATAGATGTGATACATCTCCACTTGATAGCGATTAGAATACCGCTCGTCTTCGGTAGCAGCCCACCAACGAGTTTGAAGATAGTCTGATAAGTCCATTCCTTTTTCTTTCAAAGTAAAGACATCTTCTTTGAGTCGGACATTTGGCTCAGTAGAATAGATACTATCATAATAAGCTTTAATCCATTGTGGTCCCTTGTCGTTTATAAGGAGAGAGAAAGTATCATCTAACATCCCAAATACGCGCACATTATTGTATTTTGGTACATAGACATCATCTTTCATAATGAAATGTATAAATTCATCATTCTGCTCCTGACGCAAAAGGATTTTGATATGGGTGTTGTCTTTGGGGTGTTGTTTCCCTGTAGCATCAGTTTCTATATCATTCCAGAAACATTGTTGAGGAAGGCTTAAAAGAGATGATACCCCCGTGTCTGCACTTTTGAAGCAGAGAGCAATAGTGAGTAATGGCGAATCCTGCTTGCCGGACTCAGCAGATTCAGCCAACTGCTCCAATCGTTTCCGAACGGTGTCATCTTCCAAACGCCCATGAACATACTCCACGTCAATATCCTGTATATGCTCAATATAAGGATATCTTGCTTTGAAAACAGATAGAAGTTCGTCCACCCGTTGGTCTATTACCGTAATCTTTGTTTTGGGACTGTTTTTCTCTTCGCTATAATTGGGATAGTGACAAATACGCAAAGCCTCTAATAGCAAAGCTGTTCCCATACGCTCAAAGCCTACGATGACTAAATGGACGTAATGCTTTGATTCGGGAGCAAGGTCCTCGAAATCTAACGGATAATAACGTGGAGATTGCGCAGTCTGTCCATAATATCCCCATAGTCGTCGCGCCCAGGTTTCATATATATTAAACGGAACGATATTCAAATTTATGTTTCCACTACGTTTAAAATAATCATCAGGCATTTCCAATTGTTTGACAAGAGAGAAAGAGGAAGAAGTGCTCATCTCTACATATATTGACAACGGATTATCCGTCCTATTAACCAATTTGTTAATAATACGTAAACAGGATAGACTTTTAGATTCGGAAAATAACTTATCCTCTTCACATATGACATAAACAGCAGCAGCATCATTCAGCATCAAATGCACATTGTCCGCCTCCGATGTTTTATCTCCATAAACGACCTTTGTTCTGCCTGCAAGTTCCGCTCCGCAGATTGAATATATCTGCTTTCTGACCATTTCTATATCTTGCTTCGTCTGAATAAGAATTGATTCCGCTGAACAGGTCTTTATTAATTGAGGGACGAGACGATTATACCCCATAATTACTATATGATTCTTCCACCCTTCAGGGAAATCCAATCCTTTCCGATGAAGTTCGTGTCTTTTGTCGTAGTATGTGACAATAGCAGAAACAATCACCGCAGATATGACTCCTGCTACAACCCCCAGAAACAGACTACTTAGTCCTGAACGCAAAATGATAAGGATAATGAAGGCAAATATGACAAATACGATGCCTATCCATGCATATACGCGAATTTCACGTTGTCTACACGCAAACTTAATTTTGTTTATAAAAGTCCATTTCATTTTTTGTGTGATAATTTTGTTGATATACTATTTTATTACTGTCCGATAAAATGTCATATGGCATATACACAAAAAAGCGTGAAGTCAGTTGCTTTCACGCTTTCCAAGGGCTTCGCAATCCCCGCTAATGGTAGAAAAACAATTGATGCCTCACGCCGATATGATGCATCAAACTTCTACCATAAGCATTTCATAAATAGAAATGCGGGAGGCGAACAGATAGTTCTGCCTGTAGAAGTTTAGGATACATACATATCCCGAGGTCATTCATTGTTACTGCTACGACCATTAGCGAATGTTGCGAAGATTCTGGAAAGTCGCGAACAGCGTCAATAAACGCCTTTTATGTCAACATTTTAGCCACACCCCGAACGACATAACCCGTATCGGCGTTTGGCATTATGAACTTGTATAAGCGAAAAAGATGAGACACTGATACAAATTCGAGTGTAAAGTTACGATATTTTTGAGATATATGCAAGAAAAAAAGCAATAATCCACTAAAAATCTAAATTCTTCATATAAAATAGAAAATCATCGGGATAGAAACCTGCGTCAGAGAGAAACGCGAAGGGAAAATGCCGGATTATCCTGCGTCACTTTTCGCGGACGAGCCGCTTGCGTCCCATTTCGCGGGCGAGCCGTCCGCTAAAGAACGTTCGGAGACGTTCTCCACTGCCAATCAACGTCGCGGACGAGCCGTCCGCGTCCCACGTTCTCCACTATACCACTACATTAACTATCCTACCGGGGACTACGATTATCTTTTTAGGCTGTGCACCGTTTAGGTATTTGGCTGTTTCTGCATTAGTGAGTACAGCCTTCTCGACTTCCTCTCTCGTCATATCCTTGCTCACCTCAATAGTGAAGCGCACCCTACCATTGAACTGCACCGGATATTTCTGCGTATTCTCCACAAGATATTCTTCCTTCCACTCCGGCCACGGAGCATCACAAACGCTCTCGCCCATCGGCTTGCCCGTTACCTGATGCCACAACTCTTCTGCAATATGCGGAGCAAAAGGTGCAAGAAGTACGGCAAACTGCTCAAGAACAACCTTGTTGCGGCACTCTGACAACTCGTCTCGCGCTATCATAAAGGCGGGAATAGAGGTGTTAAACGAGAAATGCTCGATATCCCATGTTACTTTCTTTATCAGTTTATGTAGCGAGCGCAACTCGTCAGACGAAGGTCTAATATCTTCCGATGCTTGCGCCATCGAACGTTCGGAGACGTTCCCCACTGCACTCGCGTACATATTCCACAAGCGGCGCAAGAAGCGGTGCACACCGTCAATGCCGTTCGTATCCCACGGCTTCGACATCTCAAGCGGACCGAGGAACATCTCGTAAAGGCGCAGAGTGTCTGCACCATAGCGGTCAACCACATCATCCGGATTTACAACATTGAACATTGACTTTGACATTTTCTCCACCGCCCAACCGCATATATACTTACCATTTTCCAACACAAACTCTGCGTCCGCATATTCGGGCATCCAAGCACGAAACTTATCTATATCAAGAACATCATTTTGCACTATATTGACATCCACATGTAGGGGCTGAACATCATACTCGCCTTTCAGCCCCGCCGACACATATTTATTAGTGCCCTTTATACGATACACAAAATTGCTGCGCCCCTGTATCATACCTTGATTGATAAGTCGGGCATACGGCTCGTCTTTGCATATTACGCCAATATCGTAGAGGAATTTATTCCAGAAACGGCTATAAATAAGGTGTCCTGTAGCATGCTCCGACCCGCCGAGATATACATCCACCTGCTGCCAGTAGTCGTTGGCTTCTTTTCCCACCAAGGCACTCGAGTTATGCGGGTCCATATACCTGAGATAGTAAGCAGACGAGCCCGCGAAGCCCGGCATTGTGCATAACTCTAACGGATACACCCCGTTTTCCTCATTGCAGAGAGCCTTATCCACCACTTTCCTGTTCTTCTCATCCCACGCCCAAAGTGTAGCATTGCCGAGCGGCGGCTCGCCCGTCTCCGTCGGGAGGAACTTATCCACTTCGGGTAACCTTAGCGGCAGGCACTCCTGAGGAAGCATATAGGGCATCCCGTCCTTATAATAGACGGGGAAGGGTTCGCCCCAATAACGCTGACGCGAGAAGATTGCATCACGCAGACGATAATTGACCTTCACCTCGCCTATGCCATTCTTCTTTATATATTGCTTCATCATAGCGATAGCGTCCTTCACCTCTAATCCGTTGAGGAAACCCGAGTTAATCATCTTTCCCTCTTTGGCATCGAACGACTGCTCACTCACATCTGCGCCCTCAATAAGCGGGATGACCGGCAAGCCGAAATGCTTAGCAAAAGCATAATCTCTGCTATCGTGGGCAGGAACTGCCATAATAGCACCCGTGCCGTAACCGGAAAGGACATAATCGCTGATATAGATAGGTATATTCTTCTCTGTCAGCGGATTGACGGCATACGAACCGGTGAACACACCGGTCACTCGCCTGTCGCTAATACGCTCGCGCTCAGTGCGATGCCTTACCCACTCAAGATACTCATCAACCTCTGCGCGGTGATCATCGGTTACTACCTTACTTACATACTCACTCTCAGGCGCAAGAACCATAAAGGTAACTCCGAAAACAGTATCAGCACGAGTAGTGAAAATCGTCATATACAAAGGATCAGAGTGGGTTCTGCCCGCACTTTCCACTTTAAATCTCATTTCCGCGCCTTCCGAACGCCCAATCCAGTTGCGTTGCGTCTCTTTCAGTGCATCCGACCAGTCGAGTGCATCGAGTCCGTCCAACAACCGCTGCGCGTATGCCGACACTCTGAGGTTCCATTGCCTCATCACTCGCTGCTCCACAGGGTATCCGCCCCTGACCGACAAACCCTCCGACACCTCATCGTTAGCGAGCACAGTGCCTAAGGCGGGACACCAGTTGACCTTTGTGTCAGCAAGATAGGCAAGGCGGTAGTTCATCAATACTGTCTGCTGCTCTCTCTCGCTCATCTTTCGCCACTCATCGGCGGTGAAATGCAAGTCCTCACTACCGACAGCCTCTATATCTTCTGTGCCGTGCTCCTCGAACCACCTTATGAGGTCGCCTATCGGCTGTGCGGCATTGCAACCCTTGCAGTAGAACGAGTCAAAGAGTTTCTCAAACACCCACTGCGTCCACCGATAATAAGCGGGGTCGCAGGTACGCACCTCTCTGTCCCAATCGTAGCAAAAACCAATCTTGCCGAGTTGCTCCTTATAACGAGCAATATTCTGCTCCGTTGTCTTCTCGGGGTGCTGACCCGTCTGAATAGCATACTGCTCGGCAGGCAAACCGTAGGCATCAAATCCCATGGGGTGCAATACATTATAACCTTGCTCGCGCTTATAGCGGGCATATATATCTGAGGCTATATAACCTAACGGATGCCCCACATGCAGACCCGCACCAGACGGATAAGGGAACATATCAAGCACATAACACTTAGGCTTATCACTCTCATTCGACACCTTGTACAACCCATTTTGCAGCCACTCTCGCTGCCACTTCGCCTCAATCTCTTTGAAATTGTATTCCATAAATTATCATTTTACAAACATCGCTCCGCTCACATAACGCAAAGCACCGCAAAGGTAATAAAAAAAAACAACTTGGCAAAGAAAATATATTTTTTTTGTTTGAAAAGGCTTTTGCTTGCATATTAGAAATAAAATATGTATCTTTGCAAAGGAAAGTTGGTTATCGCAACCGAGCCGGTTGCGTCCCAAGAATGCCATTCAACTTTCAACTTTCGGCATAATGTAAAATATCGTATATGAAAAAGGAAATTCAATTCTCCCTTGTCTATCGTGACATGTGGCAAAGTTCGGGCAAGTATGTGCCCCGCAAAGATCAACTTGCAAAGATAGCCCCTGTGATTATTGATATGGGTTGTTTCGACCGCGTAGAGACGAACGGTGGTGCATCAGAGCAGGTGAACCTCCTCTATGGTGAGAACCCCAATCTGGCAGTTCGCACCTTTTGCAAGCCGTTCAACGAAGCCGGCATCAAGACTCATATGCTTGACCGCGGTTTGAACGCCCTTCGTATGAACCCTGTACCTGCCGATGTCAGGCAACTGATGTACAAAGTAAAACACGCTCAAGGTACCAATATCACGCGTATCTTCTGCGGATTGAACGACCCGCGCAATATCATCCCTTCAATCAAATGGGCGAAAGAAGCAGGTATGACGGCGCAAGCGACAATGTGCATCACCTACTCTGCCGTGCACACTCGCGAGTACTATATCAACCTCGCAGAGCAACTTATCGAAGCCGGTGCAGAGGAGATATGTCTCAAAGATATGGCAGGTGTAGGCCGCCCCGCTATGCTCGGCGATATAGTACGGGCGATAAAAGAGAAGCACCCCGATATCATCATCCAATATCACGGCCATACAGGTCCCGGCTTCTCCGTAGCATCTATGCTCGAAGTGGCGAAGGCAGGCGGTGATGTGCTCGATGTCGCTATGGAACCTCTGTCTTGGGGAATGGTACACCCCGATGTCATCACTATTCAGGCTATGCTGCGCGATGCCGGTTTCCTCGTTAAAGATATCAATATGAACGCCTATATGGAAGCGCGTTCACTGACACAATCGTTCATTGACGAATTCCTCGGTTATTGGATTGATCCGCGTAACTCGAAGATGACCTCGTTACTCGTTGGTTGCGGGTTGCCGGGAGGTATGATGGGCTCGCTCATGGCTGACCTCAAAGGTATGCATGCCGCTATCAATGCCAACCGCAAGAAACGCGGAGAGAAAGAACTGAACGAAGACGAACTGCTCGTCGAACTATTCTCTGAGGTAAAGCGTATATGGCCGATGCTCGGTACACCGTGCCTTGTAACACCTTTCTCGCAATATGTAAAGAACGCTGCCTTGATGAACCTCTTCTCCCGCTCGATGGGCGAGAAGGATTTCTCTCGCATGGACCCCGCCATGTGGGGGATGATACTCGGCAAGTCAGGCAAACTGCCGGGCAAACTCGCACCGGAAATTGTGGAATTGGCAAAAGAGAAACAGTTCGAGTTCTACACCGACGACCCGCAGAAACTCTACCCCGATGTACTACCGCAATATATCAAAGAGATGGAAGAACTCGGTTGGGACAGAGGTCAGGACGATGAAGAGTTATTCGAGTTCGCTATGCACGATAAGCAGTATCGCGAATATAAATCAGGTATAGCAAAGGAGCAGTTCAATAAGGACCTCTTAGAGCGCATGGAGAAAGCAGCGAAAGGCGGTCAGCAGATTACCTTCATCTCCGCTGCAGACAAACGCGCTATTCTTCACCCCTCTGCCGAGCCGTTAGAAGCACCCACGAGCGGACGATTGTTGTGGGAGATAAACACCAATGAGGAATCGCAGAAGCCCGTACACGGCAAACTCTTCCTCCGCGATGAAGTGATATGCTATCTGCAGACGGCGCACGGCATCGAGGCACTCAAGGCTTTCGACAACGCAAGAGTGGTAGCAGTGGACAAAGAGCAAGGCGAGATGGTCGCCAAAGGACAGACCGTCTGCTGGTTAGAGAAGGCTGATATGGTGGAGGAGACGAAGCTCGTCGCAGCGGAAATGACAGAGGCTATAAAAGAAACTGCTAAGAAAGTAGGAAAAGCAGTAGGGAACGCACTCGCGGGTAAGCCGAAGCAGATAGAGCCTAAAGCAAGCAAGTGGAAAGACTCGATGAACGCCCGCAAACAGAAATAATCCCCTGCGGATAATAATTCCATACATACAGAGCAAAATTTCCTACGGATAATAATTTCCTATGGAGCAAAAACACGGAAAGCGCGGTAGAGACGGTCTGTTTGACCGTCTCTACCGTTTCTTTCAACTTTAGGTCTTTGCCCGCACATCGCCCACTTCCAAGGAATCTGCCAAATCGAGTTGCGTGCTACGCACTACTTGCAGTTAAAATTTTATAAACGGCGGAGACGGCATTCTCCACAGCCTCTCAAAACCATCCCCAAAAACGTCTAATGACCGTTTTGGGTTTATTTTCCCCATTTTTGGGTATTGACTATAATGCCGAAATGTAGTAACTTTGCAATCAATTTGCGGGTGGTGTACCTTTTTGACACTCGCACTTACGATAGTACCACAATGGTAAAAGACAGTGATAACATAAAAATTGCCGTTGTCGGCATAAGTGGAGCCGGAAAGAGTGCCGTCTGCAGTGCGCTGCAGTGCCTCGCTGATGCGGAGGAGAGTCGTCTCTTTTTCGAAGAGGTGCACGACCTTGATATGCTTCACTCTCATAGTTATCATTTAGTGTTGCAAGTAGTGGACGCAAGGAGACTCGAAGAATCGCTGATGCAGACCCCGCATATCATAGACGAACAGGAGAAGATAGTACTCGCTATCGGACATTACGACCAACTGCTACAGACTGACCACTGCCTTGATATTCCACTTTTCAGTGACTTGATTGGCGTTCCTGTAGAGAGCATATCCGTTACCAAAAATATCGGCATCGACAAACTGTTCTCTCTTGTCAAAGAGACTCTGCTTCGCCGCATCTCTGAGGCGCATCCCGTCTATCATGCATGGAAGCAAGACGATGAAGCGGCATATCGGGCTTATGTGCATGGCGTTCTTACGCAGACCCTGCATCATAGTGATCACGATACTCATACCCGCCTCGAGAAGATTGATAAAGTACTGACCAATCCGTGGATTGGCTTTCCCGTGATGTTTCTTATCTTGTACCTCGTCTTCGAATGTACCTTCTCCCTTGGTGCTTATCCGCAAGGATGGATAGAACAGGGTATGGAGTGGCTATGCAATCGGTTGCGAGAGATAATGTCGGAAGGCTGGCTCTCTTCACTTATTATTGATGGTATTTTTCAAGGTGTGGGGGCAGTACTCTCTTTCCTGCCGAATATCATCATCCTTTTCTTCTTCATTTCGATAATGGAAGAGACGGGTTATATGGCTCGCGAGGCGTATCTGATGGATGGTATCATGCACCGCGTCGGGCTTCACGGACGCTCTTTCATCCCCATGCTAATCGGCTTCGGCTGCAATGTGCCGGCTATTATGGCGGCGCGTGACATAAAAGACCCTCGCGACCGCACACTCACTATGCTTATGGTGCCCTTTATGTCGTGCTCAGCGCGACTGCCGGTATATATGATGTTTGTCGATGCTTTCTTCCCTCGCTATAAGGCACTTGTAATGATGTCGATGTATGTGATAGGCGTGGCACTGAGTATCCTCTTTGCACTTATTATGAAGCATACCCCGTGGCTGAGAAAGCCGCAGGATGACTCCGTCAATGAATTGCCCGACTTCATTTTGCCTAACTGGCGAAGGGTCGGAGAGCGTGTGTGGGAGAGGTGCAAAGACTACCTCCAAAAGATAACGACCGTTATCCTTTGGGCTTCTATTATCCTTTGGACACTTGAATATTTCCCGACTCAAGATTTGGAAACCTCATGGCTCGCCTCTATCGGCAAGTTCTTAGAGCCTCTATTCCGTCCGTTAGGCTTCGACTGGAAGATGGCAGTATGCCTCATCACCGGTCTGCCCGCAAAAGAAGCCATCGTCTCCACGATGGCTATCCTCTACGGCGGCGACCTCACAGCCACCGCTTTCACGCCACTGACGGCGTACTCCTTTATGCTCTTTGTGCTACTTTATTTCCCCTGTGTCGCCACCGTTTCTACACTGCGTAAGGAGACTAATTGGCGCTGGGCTGCCTTCCTCGTCATACATTCGCTACTCCTCGCTTGGCTCGTCGCCTTCGGCGTTTACCAAATCGGAAAACTGATTTAACTTTAGGGCTCTGCCCGCACTTTACTCTACCGTCACCGACTTGGCGAGATTGCGAGGCTGATCAACATCGCACCCCTTGACGACAGCTATATGGTAAGCGAGCAGTTGAAGCGGCACAACGGTGAGCAACGGCGTGAGGCACTCCTCTGTCGATGGCACCTCGATGGTATAATCTGCTATATTCTTCACCACCTCATCGCCCTCACTCACTATGGCAATAACCCTACCCTTTCGGGCTTTTATCTCCTGAATATTACTTACCACCTTTTCGTATGTGCCGCAATGCGGCGCGACAACAACGACAGGCATCTCCTGCGAGATGAGTGCTATCGGTCCGTGTTTCATCTCTGCAGCGGGGTAGCCCTCTGCGTGGATATAACTTATCTCTTTCAGTTTCAGTGCTCCTTCCATCGCCACCGGGTAGTTATAACCGCGCCCGAGGTAGATGAAGTTCTGCGCATAAGTGAAGGTCTTGGCGAATTCCGCTAATTTCCGATCTTGTTCGAGCACAAGGCTCATCTTGTTCGGTATCTGCCCTAATTCTCTTACTATATGCAGATACTTCTCATTACTTATGGTTTTCTTCGCTTTACCGATACAGAGAGCGAGCATAGTGAGGGCTATGACCTGCGCCGTGAACGCCTTAGTACTTGCCACACCTATCTCCGGTCCGACATGGGTATAGCAGCCGCTGTCGCTCAGTCGAGGGATAGATGCTCCGACTACATTACAGATGGAGAAGATAAACGCCCCTTTCGCTTTGGCAAGTTGAATAGCGGCGAGCGTATCTGCCGTCTCGCCCGACTGCGAGATAGCCACCACCACATCATCCTTATTGATAACGGGTTTGCGATAGCGGAACTCACTTGAATACTCCACCTCAACGGGTATCTGCGCAAACTCTTCAATAGCGTACATAGCGATAAGTCCCGCGTGCCAACTCGTGCCGCAAGCGGTGATAATGATGCGCTTGGCATTGAGAAAACGATCCTTATTATCGATAAAGCCCGACAGAGCGATATTATCCTGCTGCATATTTATTCTTCCACGCATCGAGTCGGCAAGCGTACGCGGCTGCTCGTAAATCTCTTTGAGCATAAAATGCGGATAACCGCATTTCTCCAACTGACTGAGCGACATCTCCAGCCGCTTTATCTCCGGCGTCTTCTGCACATTATTGATAGTCGTAATATCGATTAAAGATTCACTATCTTGCTCCTTTTTCATTTGAGTCTGTGCTACTTGCTCTTTGCTCTTTGCTCTTAGCGTTACCACTTCCTCGTCCTCAATATAGATAACCCTATCGGTATATTCTACGATAGGAGTGGCATCAGAGGCGAGAAAGAACTCATCATCCCCGATGCCGACCACGAGCGGACTACCCTTTCGTGCAGCCACGATAGTGTCGGGGTGGCGCTTATCAAGCACGGCAATGGCATATGCTCCGACAACCTGCTGCAACGCCAGTTGCACAGCAGTCTTTGTGTCGGTTCCCTGATTGAGTTGGGTATATTCTATCAGCTGCACCAGCACCTCTGTGTCAGTGTCGGACTTGAAGGTGTAGCCCTCCTGCTCTAACCCTTGCTTCAGCACGGCATAGTTCTCTATTATACCATTATGAATAATAGCAAGTTGCTCCGACTCGGAGTAATGCGGGTGGGCATTGATCGTACTCGGTTCACCATGCGTTGCCCAACGTGTATGGGCAATACCTATCGTGCCTGTTATGTCCTTATCTGCAGCGAACGCCTCTAACTCCGATACCTTGCCTTTCGCCTTGTAAATATTCAGATTACCCGCTTTGTTAATCAGTGCCACACCTGCACTGTCATAACCGCGATACTCAAGGCGATGCAAGCCTTTTATCAATATTCCGTAAGCCTGTCGCCTACCTACATATCCTACTATTCCACACATAAAATTACTTGATATTTATACAGAAGTCGAAGATTGAAAGACTATTAAATTAGTTAGTGAATAAACAGCATCTCGCGATATTTGGGGAGTGTCCATATCTCGTCATCAACTATCATCTCGAGGGCATCTGCCTGCTCGCGTATCTTTTCCATAAGCGGCACTATGCTATCGTGATAGGCAACAGCCCGCTCACGCGGCTCCTGTATAGCACCTGCTTCCACCCTCAAACGCTTCATCTTATCCACCATCTCTATTATATTCCCGCAACATTGTTCTATCTGCCTTATTATGGTGTAGTCCTGCTCGTTGAGTTGCTTCACCTCCTCTTCACTAAACACCTGCTTGACGGCAAGCACATTCTGTAGCAGCATAGTCTGATACTTCTTCGCAGCCGAATGGACATGATTGAGCACAAGGTCAGAGAGCACTCTGCTCTCTATCTGAATCTTTATGGCATAGTTCTCCCACTTCACGGCACAGCGGCTCACCAATTCAGCCTTTGTCAGCACCTTGGTCGTCTCGAACATCTTCACAACATCATCCTTGAGGTAGTTATCGATGATGAGCGGCACGCTCGTTTCGCAGTCCAAGCCTCGATGCTCCGCCTCCTTACGCCATTCGTTGCTATACCCGTTGCCCTCGAAATGCACTGCTGCACACTCTCTTATATAACTCTTGATAACTTGGAACAAGGCTTTCTCTTTCGCCTCACCTTTTTCTATCCTGCCATCCACCTCTTTCTTGAATGATATCAGTTGCTCTGCCACAACGGCATTCAGTGCAAGCATCGCAGCACCGCAGTTGGCGGACGAACCGACGGCACGGAACTCGAACCTGTTGCCGGTGAAGGCAAAAGGCGAGGTACGGTTGCGGTCGGTATTATCAAGCAGTATCTGCGGGATATTACCCACCCCCAGTTTCATCTCTTTCTTGGCATTGATGATGATACCTCTCTCTGCCGAGGCATTCTCTATCTGCTCGAGTGCCTCCGTCAGTTGCTTACCGAGGAAAACGCTTATGATAGCAGGCGGCGCCTCATTTGCCCCCAAACGATGGGCATTTGTAGCAGACACAATAGAGGCTTTCAGCAGTCCGTTGTAGCGATACACCGCCATCAGCACATTGACGAGGAAAGTGACGAACTGCAGGTTCTGATACGGGTTCTTACCCGGCGAGAGCAGGTTAACACCTGTGTTCGTACTGAGCGACCAGTTGCAGTGCTTACCACTGCCGTTAACACCCGCAAAGGGTTTCTCGTGAAGCAGCACACGAAAATGGTGCTTCCTCGCAATATTTTCCATCAGCGACATAAGCAGTTGGTTATGGTCGCTACTCAGGTTCACCTCTTCATACGATGGCGCCAACTCGAACTGATTAGGTGCTACCTCGTTGTGGCGGGTCTTGACGGGAATACCTAACCGCAGCGACTCTATCTCTAACTCCGTCATAAACTGCAGCACACGCTCAGGGATGATACCGAAATAATGGTCGTCCAACTGCTGATTCTTGCTGCTGCTATGCCCCATCAGCGTCCTGCCCGTCATCACAAGGTCAGGGCGAGCATTGAACAAAGCCTCGTCAATAAGGAAATACTCCTGCTCCCAACCGAGATTACAACGCACATGACGCACATTGCGGTCGAAATAATTGACAACGGCAGTCGCTGCCTTATCAATAGCCGCTGTCGAACGCAAGAGGGGGGTCTTATAATCGAGTGCCTCACCCGTATATGCCACAAAGATTGTCGGGATACAGAGCCTGTCGCCTATCACAAAGGCGGGACTCGTCGGGTCCCAGGCTGAATAGCCGCGAGCCTCGAAGGTGTTGCGCAGACCACCACTCGGGAACGAACTCGCGTCAGGCTCCTGCTGATATAACTCACTTCCGCCAAACTCTTCCATCGGCAACCCGTCAGGACTGAGAGAGAAAAAAGTATCGTGTTTCTCGGCAGTACCGCCCGTAAGCGGCTGAAACCAGTGAGTGAAATGCGTTGCCCCCTGTTCCATCGCCCACTTCTTCATTCCTATCGCCACACTATCGGCTATATCACGAGTGAGAGGCTTCTCATCATCAATAATATCAAACAATTGCTCCAGCACATTGCTGCCTATATACTCACGCATCTTCTCGCGTGTGAACACATTCTGCGCAAATATTACCCCGTAAGACTGACTGTCACACACCTCGGGTATATGCGACCACGCTGTTTTTAACGCATCAAAACGAATATTTCCCATAATTTTACGCTCATTTTTATTTTTAATCGGATTATTTTCAAAAATCTTCCGCAAAATTACAACAATTTCTCAAATCAAACAAGAAAAAAATAAAAAAAAAGAATATCTAAGGTTTTAGACATTCTTTTCGCACAACTAATATGCCATCTTCACGCTGATAAGCATATCGTCCCACTGCCGTTAGCAGCATCAAAAATATAATGTACGCTCGAATAGCTCGTGCGTGTAGGTATAATATAATGTATGCTCGAATAGCCCGTGCGTGTAGGTATAATATCAACTTTCAACTTTCCACTTTAGGGCTCTGCCCGCACTTTATAGTGGAGAACGTCTCCGAACGTTCAATA
>CAKZZM010000179.1 GCA_937885465.1 uncultured Bacteroidales bacterium | reverse complement strand
AGATCACCCGATGTACGCAGGTACGGCCAAGGGTCGCAACAGCATAGGCGTAGGTGGTTTGGACGCTACTATCTCCGCCGAGTTCGGCGTTAATCTGAATGATTTTTTCTCAGCGGAGTGGAACGAGCGTAATGATGAGTCGGCTCACCCGTGGCACTTGCGTGCCGGTCTGTTTGTCGATTATGGTTTGCCGCTGATGAATTCGGGCAGTCGTGGCCTCGCTCTTGTTGAGCCATCGCCTACGAATGTGGCGACTAACTCTCTTTTTCAGTCTGCTTGGGCAGATAAGAAACTCAGTTCGTTGCTCGTGGGTGTTCATTTCACCGCCTTGCTCCAACTGAACAAGCCGAAAGTGCCTAATCCGCGCATGACGGTGTTTGTGGCAGATGCGTTTACCGCAGAGCCTTTGCCGACGGCGAAGGTCAATATCAAGCAGACGGGAACGAAGCGCAAACCGCAGCAGAAGTCTGTTAGGAGGGACGGTATCTTCCAAGGGCGTTATGCAAGCGGAAATTACGAGTTAAGTGCGGTAAGCGTGGGGTATCTAAGCAGCGATACCGTCAATTATGCGCATGTGGCAGATCTGAAAGACACAGTGCCTTTCCGACTTATTCCAAACCCGAGGTTGACCTGCCTCGTACATGATGCGACCACCGAACAGCTTATCAATGCTACTATCGTCTTCAAGAGTGATAATGATGGTAAGGAAACGAAGTTGACGACTAATGCGGAGAAGAAGGAGCTTATTGCTTCGCTCAAGTATGGCGACACTTATCAGTTGAAGATTACTTCGGCGGGTTATCACGATACGGTGGCTTCTGTCAGCGACCTCTATGCCACGGAGCATTTCTATATGACGCCTATTAAGCGTATCAAGCGAGTGCTGATACTGAGGCACATGTTCTTTGCCGTAGATAAGACGGATATCCTGCCGGAGTCAGAGGAAGACTTGATGACGCTTTATAACTTCCTCAATGATAATCCTCGAATTCGTGTCTTGATCACCGGTCACACCGACTCCGACGGTACCGAATTGCACAACCAGATACTATCCGAGAACCGTGCGCTCAGCGTGAAGGCAGAGATGGTTAAGCGCGGTATAGCGGAAGATAGAATAGAGACGAACGGTAAGGGTGAGTCAGAGCCTGTTGATACTAATGACACCGCCGAGGGTAAGCAGAATAACCGTCGCGTTCAAGTTACTGTTCTGAATGCTGATGAAGCCGAGGTGGATGAATATTAGTAATGTCGGAGTTTTGAAGTAACGAGGCGTGGGAATATATTGATATTGAATTGAAGCTCGTAAATCATTCTGTGATAAAGTCTTTTAAAATATTAATTTCTCTTGTTGCGCTGCTTATGGCAGTGCAACTTGCAAATGCGCAGGTCGTTTATACTTGTGATTTTGAGGACGGTTTGGAGAACTCGCAGTGGGTGAGGAATGCGGGTGCTCGTGGTGCGCAATGCGAGAGCAAATGGTTCATTGGTAAGGCCGGTGCTTTCCCGTTGGAGGGAGACAGCGGACTCTATGTGTCGTCGGACTCTCTGAATGCCGTTTATCAGTCGTCGCAAACGATGTATGTAGTAACATATCGTGAGATGACCTTGCAGTCCGGCTCTTATAATATTGATTTCGACTGGCGTGGTATGGGTAACGGCCGCAGTGCGCAGTTAGTGGTGGCTTGGGTACCGCAGACGCAGGCGACGAATAGTAACAACAGCGGTTCGCTTGCTAATTGGGCTACGACATATCGCATAGGCGATGTGCTTTACGGCTCGAAGACATGGAAGCCGGCGCATCAGACTTTTACCGTTACTTCTGCTACCGAGCAGGGTAAATTAGTCTTTATATGGTCATCGGCGCGTGATGTTGCCAAACCGCCATCAGGTTGTGTGGATAATATTGTTATCTCTGTTGCTTCGCAGTGCAGTTCCGTTACTAATCTTACCTATACCACAGCAACTGCCACTCTCTCTTGGTCGGGTAGGGCGGACTATTATCAGATTCGCGACTATACGCCAATCAGCAATTCTATTGTGTATTACGACTCTGTGATGTCCACCTCTCTTCCTCTTCAACTTGACGATGAGGGTACGCACGAGTTTTATGTTCGTGCAGTATGTAATGGCGGTGAGTCGTTTTCGGCGTGGATGATGACGACAACCTTCGTGTGGATACCGGGGAAGAGGTGTATCGACTATATGGACATAGGCATCTCGCCTCAGGTTTCAGGGCGTTGCTATGTAGGCACATACGAGAATTTCGTGACGGAGGCTAAGCAAGGTACACTTCAGATGGTTAATAACGGTCCGTCAAGTCATAAGTCGCTGCATGCCCTGCATACCGACCTTAGTGAGGTTGACCCTAATACTACCCTTAACGGCGGTTTGAGTACGGTGCCTGACGGCGAGATTGCTTCGGTCCGCCTTGGCGGTATGGATTCTGAAGGCGGGAGTAATTTTCCGGATGCTTATTCATCTCGAATAGAGTATAAATATACCGTTCAGGCGGGTATGTCGGATTTGCTGGACTTAAAATATGCGGCAGTGTTGCAGTCCGGCGGGCACGAAGAGGTGCAACAGCCGTCATTCAAATTAGATGTGCTTGACGGCTCCGGCAGGCAGTTGGCATCCTCTTGTACTCATCTCGATTTCAAGCCCGGTTTTGGTTCTACCTCTTCATGGCACAATGAAGATGATATATATTGGTGCGATTGGTCCACGGTGACGGTGTCTCTTCGTCCGTATGTAGGTCAGACGCTCACTATTCGCCTTACAGCGGTGCGTTGCTATTACGATACTCACTTTGCTTACGCCTATTTTACCCTCGGTTGCCGAAGCGGTAGCTTGGAGGGTTTGGCGTGCGGCGATTTATCCACCGACCACTTCACCGCTCCGGAGGGCTTTACCTACCGTTGGTACAAAGAGGGTCAGCCGAACACAACTCTTGATACCGCCCGCACTTTCCATATCGACCCGCTTGATGCTAATATCTATATGGTAGAGTGCCACAGCGTAACCGATTACTCTTGCTATTATGTGCTGACAGCCAATCCTAATCCGCGATTTCCGATGTCGCAGGTGACGTACAAAGCGTCGGTGGACAACTGCCAAAATATAGTTGATTTCAGCAACTCGTCGTTTATCCGTGTCGTCAATCGTGCTACGGGTGAGACGATGTCGGAAGAGGAGGCTTTGTATGATATCTTCTACCATTATGGTGATGGTACGGAAGAGTGGGTGTCGGGGGCGCAGAACAGGCATATCTATCCGCAGGAAGGCGGGGAGTTCGAGTGTTATGCCGTAGCATCAATGAACGACGGAGTATGTCAGGATACGATACGCTATACTATCACTCTGCCTGATATTCTGCATACCGGTTCGCAGGATACGGTGCATGCCTGTGTGGGCGATTCCGTTCAGATACAGTCAGGTGAATGGGTGTTCCGCGATACCGTCTATACCACTTATCAAGCCAATCAGTATGGTTGTCAAGCCCCGTCAGACCATTATGTGTTTATACACCCTGTGTCATACGACTCAACGGTGGTGGAGTTATGCGAAGGCGGATATGTGGATTTTGAGGGGAAGAGATATACGGAAACGGGTGTTTATACCGTCAATTTGCAGACTATTCACGGGTGCGACAGTGTGCTCGAGTTGATGCTAACCGTTATCCCGCGCCTTGAGGTGGCGATACGGGATACGATAGAGATATGTGCTGACGACAGTCTTATCCCTATTCCGTATGATGTTATCAAAGGGCGTGTTAGTGCCGTGCATGTAATGCCTGATAGTTTTGCTCTTACTCGCGGGTTCTTACCCGATTATCCTTTTGAACCCGAGGATTATATTCTTCTTCCTACGCCGCATAATATTCACCCCGGGTATTACTCGATGACTATCTCGCTCGGAACGCCCGACTGCCCTTCCGACCCCGTGTATGTAGTGCTGAAAGTGAAATACTCATCTTCGATAATAGATCAGAAGAACGACATCGTTGCCCTTCTTAATGAAGATTATAACGGCGGATTTACCTTCCTCGGCTACCAGTGGTATCGCAATGATTTGCCGATGATAGGCGAGACGACCTCGTATGTTATCGTGTCGGATAGCGATCAAGGTGCGAAGTACTACTGCAAGTTGATAGGTGATGATGGTGTGGTGGTGGAGACATGTCCTATATGGTACACCTCCGGTCGTACGGCTTTGGACAATGTAGAGGTGTTCGCAATAGAACCCACGTTGGTTGGCGGCGGTGGACAGATATGCCTAAACAAGAGCGGGTTGATAAGGATTTTTGATAATCTGGGCAGACAGGTGAAGGAGTATAGGCTACCTGTAGGCGAAAAGGCTGTTATCGAGGCTCCTGCGGAGGACGGGTTATATATTGTAGTGTCAGGCAGCGAGGCGGCGAAGATAGTAGTGAGAAATTAATGGTGTTCGGCATATATGCCGTGAGTTAAACATTTGAAGAGGCGAATAGTCATATTAGTGCTGGCGATAGGTGTGGTGGCGAGTGCCGCCGCTCAATTTCATAAGACTACCGATGGGCGTGCTAACCATTATGTTACATTCTCATTGGCGGGCGGCGGTACGATGATGTTCTCTCATTATGCTGACAATGCCCCTGTTGTGAACAATAAGATTGGCGCCGACGCTTTGTTTGCCTTTACATACGAGGTTAGGGCTCGCGATTTCATCTTTGGCTTTGGAGCGCAGGCTGATTACGATTATTCGTGGCAGAAGATTGATGATTTTGTGCATCTCTCGAATCGTTTTGACAGGGAGGATGATGAGATAGTGTATGCCTATCGCTACTCTGATTATCAGGATGTGCAGCACAATGTGCAATTATCCATTCCGCTGTATGCGGGTTATAATATAGGCAGATATATGTATATATTGGCGGGAGCGAAGGTGTCGTTGTCGCTGTTTGCGCAGCATAAGACTAACACTATGCTTTCCACCGACGGCACTTATATCCGCTTTATCCATACTATTGAGAATGCTCCTACTTACGGTTATTATCCGAAAGACGAATATACCTATACGGCTCGTTATGAGGCGCCTGAGTTGTCTGTTTCGCCGATGTTGGATTTAGGTGCCAGGATACCCGTTTCCTCTAAGTCCGGCAGACTTGCGATGCGTCTTGGTCTGTATGCCGAATATGCTTTCCCGCTCTCGTTTAGCAATAAGTTGGAGTTAGTCGATTATAGCCGTGTGGATAAGAGTCCTTTCACTCAACAACAAGATCAACTGCGTTCTTCAATAGTGTTTAATTCGCCTTTAAATACCATTTTACAGGTAAAGGCGTTCTCTCAACTGACGGTAGGTATCAAGTGGACTTTGCTTATCAATGTCACTCCGCCTGAGCATGTCTGCATGTGCGACAGATAACAGTCTCTCATGAGGGTATTTCTGCCGCTCAGACTTCTAATCAGTCCTGATTTTACATTTTAATGCTTTTTTGTTGAAAAATTATTCATTTTTCTAATATTTTGCCACTTTTACTTGACAAAAGTTAGGAAAATGAATCTTTTTTTGACTTTTTGTCAATCAGATTTGGCTAAGCGTGCGATTTTTAGTATTTTTGTGGTTAAAATGCATAAAAGTATTTGTTTATGAAAAGATCTTTACTGTTTTTAAGTTTGTTTTTTGCGTTCGTTAGTCTTGAGGCTGCCACCAATGTGGTGCTTCAGGAGACCTTTGAGTCGGGTTCCATACCGGCGGGATGGACGCAAGAGTATGTTTCGTTGCCTGTTACCTTAGGTTTCGATACAGCTGCTTTCTCTTGGTCTGTGGAGCAGGCTGACAGCGGCTTGATGTATCCTTCCGGTGCTCATTCGGGTACAGCCCGTGCTTTTGCACGCAACAATAGCGGCAATGAGATGCGTTTTGTGACGCGTTTGGTTACTCCGGTGATGAACCTGCAAGGTGTCTTTAACCCGCAACTTATCTTCTCTCATGCAGAGATGGCGAAGTCGGGGCTTAGCGATACATTGAAAGTTTATTATAAGAGCGGTAGCAACGACTATTGGCATGAGATACCTACCGCCGTGTATGCCCGCGAGTCGGTATGGAAAACCGACACCATCCTGCTCAGCAACAAGGGTGCTGCCTATCAGATCGCGTTTGAGGTGACGGAGAATATGGGTCGTGGCGTTGTGCTTGATGATATTATCGTGCAGGCGACGCCTACTTGCCAAAATGTGAATATCGCCTCTACTCTTGTGCACGCCTATGATGCGTATGTTTGGTGGGATGCCAACGGAGCGTATAACTTATTCCAAGTGATGCTGTCAGAGAGTGAGATAACCGATTTCGACAATATAGGCAGTGATGTCAGCATTATTGAGGTCTATAACCAAGGTCATCAGTTCACAAATCTTACTCCTGAGACGAATTACTATGTATATGTTCGTTCCGACTGCGATGATACCGAGTCCGGTTTTACCGATTGGATTGGCGGCACTTTCAAGACGCTCAAAGTGGCTTATCTGCCGTTTGCGGAAGATTTCAACTCTGCCATTTCGTTTACGGGTGCATCCGCCTTTGGCATGCCTGAGGGTTGGTCGTATGGTAGCAGCAAAGAAAACGGTCAGCATGGTCCTTTTGTGGTGAAGAACGAGGCTGCAACGCATAATTTGCATTATTCAGAGGACTCTACTGCTTTCCTTGTTTTTTCAGACTCTTTGCTTGCAGAGCCTCTTGCTCTCGCGGCAGGTGGTTATGTGTATGCGGCGACGCCTGAGATAGTGGCAGAGTCGTTGCAGGGGTTGGAGATCAGTTTCTCCGCTACTGCGTATGATAAGATTTCTATCGGCTCAGATGTGTATGATGCTTCGCTTGTGGTCGGTGTGATGACGGACCCCGCCGATTTCCGCACTTTCACGCCGATAGATACCGTGCATATAGAAACGTCATATCAGTTCAAGCGGTTCTCCGTTGTTTTGAACAACTACACGGGTACAGGTAAGTATGTAGCTTTGGCATCGAACACCAATGTTCGGAATTTTGTAAGTGTTGATAACTTCAGCATGTCGATGCCGGATGTGTTCGTGCCTAATCATGTAAGTCTAAGTGGCGTTAATGCTAATGGTTTTACTGTTAGTGCCGATACGTACAGTGCCGACTCTTGGAATATTGTTGTGGCAAATGTTTTCAGCCGCACGGGAGATATTCCGTCTTCGAATATTTTGTTCTCGCAGAGCGGAATAACGGGAAATAGTGTTGTCGTTAATATGACCGATGGTACTCTTGAGGGTCAGATTGTTACTGTTTATGCGCAGTCAGTACGGGGCGGTGTTGCGAGTGCGTGGTCGTTCCCTGTAACGGTTCGCGTACCGAGCAAGATGCCTCTGCTTGAAGACTTGCAGACTTTCAGTATAGGTTTTGAGACGACGAATGGTCAGTTGCTCCTCTCAACACTTAATAATGAGGTTCGCAATGCCCCGCAGGTGCAGGGTTCGTCTGCCGTGTTCTATCCTGTAACCTCTATTGATGCGGATATCAATAATTTCCCGAAATTATCGAGTTCTGCTCCGAACTACAGTGGTTCGGCTCACGCCGTTCTGATGGGTATCGACTCTTGGTTCGTGTTGCCTGAGGTGCAGAATAATATCCGAGATATTAAATTAGTATTCCGTTTTGCAACATTGAGCGGTGTAGCCGGTCGTTTTGCTGTTGGTGTGATGACCGATCCGTATGATCTCTCGACCTTCGAGCAGATAGCAGCCTTCTCCACTCAGGAGACGGAGTACCGCCGCGGGTTAGTGTCGTTTGACGCATACGCGGGTGCCGGCAAATATATTGCTGTTCGTTCTCTTAATGCGGGTGTGGCGTCAAAGGGTTCCGTCAATCTGCTTGACGAGATGGTTGTCAGTCTGCTCGGCACTTGTCGCGAAGCAAGTAATGTGCAGATAGAAGCGCACTCTGATTATGCCGATGTATCGTGGAACGGCGGTGGCATGACGCAGTGGATAGTGGCGTACAGCACAAATGCTCACTTTGCAGCATACGAGCATCGTGATACTATCAATACGCCGTCTTACCGGTTTAGTAATCTTGAGAGTCTGACCACTTATTACTTCACGGTAGAGGCTATGTGCAACGGTGAGGGTATCGGTCTTGACGGCGTTCGTTATGACTTCACCACTCCGCGTGGTCTGCCGTTCTCAGAGACCTTTGCTTCTTCGCTGCCTTCTGATTGGTCAACAGCATCAGGTTTGGCAAGTTCAGTATTCAGCGGGGGCAGAATGAATACTTCGTCTTACGGCGGTTGGTCAATGACGAGCAGTGACTCACGCGTGTTCGCTCCGCAGCAGGGGTATGCCGCTTCTATAAATATATGGGGCACGAGTGCTAATTACTGGTTACTTTCGCCCGTGCTGAATGTGGATGTAGTAGGCGGTGACGGATTGGAACTGTCGTTTGATGTCAGCGTTTCTCCCTATTATTCAAGTTCTCAGGGAGGTGACGATGATAAGTTCATCGTGGCAGTATCGGAAGACGGCGGCAACACTTGGTCGCGTTCGAACGCCACAGTTTGGAGCAATGATGGTCAGGGAGATTATGTCTTCAACGATTTATATTGGGGTTCTTCACGGACTTATGTTCTTGATTTCACGAAGTATGTCGGCAAGACGATACAATTTGCTTTCTATGGTGAGTCAACTGTAAGTAACGAGGATAACTATGTAGTTATTGACAATGTTACTCTCCGCGTGAGCGACGCTGCCTGCGGTGGCGTGTCGAATGTCAGGGCACTGACATTATCTTCCTCGGAGGCTCGCGTGACGTGGGCTCTCGGCGGTGTTAATCCGTATCCTGCTATTGTGCAATTGTCCAAGAGTTCCACTTTCAACTCTTTTGAGCGCATTGATACTATTCAAGGCACAAGTATTCAGTACGATAACTTGAGTGCTATGTCGCAGTATTATGTTCGTGTAAAGCAAGATTGCAATAACGATGTCAATTGGCATAATGCTTCCTTTATGACAGCATGTGAGGCCGTTACGCCGAATGAGTTCGGGACATTCACCTTTGATGAGCCTGCTACTATCGCTTGCTGGCAGGCGGGCTTCACCAATCCTGCGGAGGATGGTACTCTGCCCGGTCGCAGCAGCGGTTCGGCGTATGGTGCTGTTCTGCAGATTGAGAAGTCTTCAACGGGTGAGAACGCTTCCGATGGTGCTTATGCTATATCACCTGAGATATTGGTGGGCGACACTATCGGCCGTTATCAGGTGGTATTTGATGCTTGCACCTATTCCCGTAGTGAACTTAATGTAGGTCGTATTCAGGTGGGTATAGTAAGTGATCCTTCCGATGCCGGTAACACCTTTGAGAAGATGGCAGAGATTTATCCCGAATATGCGAGTGACGCTCAGCACATGATGACTTATGTGGTAAGCTTCGAGGATTACACCGGTGACCTTGACGGCAATTTCGGACATTATATCATGTTCCTCTCAGAGGCAGGTGCCGATTCTACCAACTATATCTATATCGACAATATCAGTATTGAGCCTGCCGGTTCATGTAAGCAGGTGCTTGACCTGTCTGTTCAGTCAGCCTTTACAGAAGGTGGCGTTATCACCTGGTCAGGCGATGCAGAGCAGTATGAGGTGGCGGTATCAAGCGAGTTTATGCGTGCCGACACTGCTTCTGCGCAGATGTTCATAAAGAGGAGGATAGTAAGTGAGAGTCCTTATACCATAACCGGTTTGCAGGCAACAAGCACTTATTATGTATATGTCCGTGCGTTGTGTGGCAGCGGTGATACGGCTCGTTGGTCGGCAGCCCGTGAATTGCAAACGGCGATAGGCGTACCTTTCTATGAGAATTTCAGCGCAACATCCTTCGAAGATGGCACTTGGGAGAGATATTCAGGTCTGTTTAACACGGATAGCATCCTAACAAGCAATCTGTCGTCCAGCACAAGTTGGAATACAACCAATAGTATGGACGGCATAACAGGTATGTCCGGTTACGCATTGAAGCAGAATATCTATGGTTCAAGTGTTAAATATTGGGTTATGTCGCCCGTGTTAGACCTTACGAGAAATGAGGGTGAGGTTGAGTTGTCGTTCCTTGCGGCGATGCGTCCGTATAATAACAATTCTTACAACCTGCTTCCCGGCGAAGACGATAAGTTATGGGTGGTAGTGTCGAAAGACGGTGGTACGACATGGAAGCAAAGCGATGTGTATGCCGTTGATTTGACGACGCTTTCAAAGCAGGCGAAGCGAATAACATTCGATCTTACCAACTATAATGGTTATTCCATCCGCTTTGCCTTCTATGATGAGAGTACAAGCGGTCCAAGCATGACGGAAACAGATAATGATATCTTTATCGACTCTGTAGCCCTTATTTCACAATCAGCGGTATGTATAGGTGTCCGCAATCTTACTACGACGCTTGTGGATAACAACTCCGTCGATGTAAATTGGTCGATAGTGGGTACTCCGGAAGAAGTAAAGGTTGAGCTGTCGGCAGATCAAGATTTTGCGTCTATTATATCTGAGGTAACAACTGAAAATAGCAGTTGTCGTTTTGACGATCTGGACTATGACTCGCAGTATTATGTTCGTGTTGTTCAGGTTGATTGTTCTAAGTCTGCCGTTACTTCATTCCGCACTCCGTATAGTATTCCTTACACGGAGGCGTTCAATGCTTCTGCTCGTCCTTCTACATGGACGACCTTACAAGGTTCTGTTGCCTCTGCTTTCGCCGGAACGAAACCGACGGCAGTGACCAACGCCAACGGATGGCAAATAAGCACTTCATCCAACGGTTTGTCCGCTAACCACCTCTTGGGCGAGATGTTCCGCACTTCTATTCAGACTCAGCAGTGGTTAGTGTCGCCGGATGTTATCCTTGCAGCAGATGATGAAGATAATGTAGGTATAGTATTCGATGTTGCTCTTACCAAACATAACTCCGCCGATGCTCCTACCGCGCAGGAGTTGGGGTCGCAGGCGTTCTATCTGTTACTCTCAACGGATGGTGGCGCAACATGGAGCGAGAGTAACTCGTGGAAATTTGCTGAGGAGGATGACGCTTATATTCGCCTCTCTGATATTCCTGCTACGGGTCGCCGCTTGCAGATTGACCTTTCCGGCTATAAGAACACTGCGGTTCGCGTTGCGTTCTACAAAGAGTGCTCAAGCCAGGTAGCAGATAATGATCTGCATATTGCTAATGTGCAGTTGCGTGTTATAGGTGAGGAATGTGCCGAGCCGACTAACCTCGTTTATTCTGATTTGACCTTCAACACCGTGATGTTGTCATGGGATGGTCAGGACAATAAGCCGACGGTTATAGAGTATGCAACTCTGTCAGACTTCTCTGATGCCAAGCAGGATACTGTTGCGGCAGGCTTACAGAAGCAGATGACGGGTCTGCAGTCGGGTGCGACATATAATGTGAGGGTACGGCAGATATGCAGCGAGAAGTCGGAGAGCGGCTATTCAAATGTAGTATCTTTCAGCACTCCTATCACTCTGCCGTATAACGAGTCATTTAGTACTTCCTTAGGCGGTTGGGAAGGCTATGTGTGCGATACTCCGTTCGTGAAAATATTCGCAGGTGACAACACCTTAACACCCAACGCGAGGTGGTCGTACGATGATAAACACAATGCTATACTCGGCGAACCGCATATCTATTGCCAGGCCGCAGTCAGGTATGTATATTGGCTTATATCGCCAAATATTGATATGAGCTCTGCTGCTGTAGGCGATAATGTTACTTTGCAGTTGGATTTGGCGTACACCGCTCGTTATTCTGCCGCTACCGCTCCAACGCCAGCCAATGCTCCTAAGGGTAAGTTCCATGTGTTGGTATCAACAGACGGTGGCGACACTTGGGCTGCTAACGATTGCTATACTTGGTCAGCAGAAGCTGATGCTATGTATCAAATTGTTGATATTCCAAACGGTTTAGGCAAGACTTATAGTATCGACTTCTCAAAATATGCTGGTCAGAATATCAAAGTAGCCTTTGCTTTTGAGGCGCAGACTGCTAATGTGGTCATCAGTGTCAACAACCTGAGCGTGGCGGTAAGAGAGTCAATGTGTATGGGTGTTGAGAAAGTAGTGATATCAGATATTGATACTGCTGCGGTTGTGACGATTACTCCTTACGATAATGACAATCAGTGGGAAGTGGCATACGGCTTGTCAGGTACTGAGGTTACAGAGATGCCGAAGGTACTGACCGATTCCGTAGTATGCAGTATAGGCGGGCTTCAGTTGTCAAGCAGTTTAAGTAATGTATCTTACGATGTGTATGCTCGCTCAATATGCGGCGAGGGGGATACTTCTGTTTGGTCTGGTCCGTATAAGTTAACTACTCCTATCGGCTTGCCTTATTTTAGTGAGATGAATTCCGTTACAGGTTTCACCCGCCATTACGGTATCCCTGATTCAGTGTTTGCCGGCGCACAGTTGCAGAATACCACAAGCGGTTGGATGGTGACGGATAATGGTACAAATCTCGGTGGTAACCACGTATATTGCACGAGAGATGCGACCCTGAATTATTGGCTGGTAACAAGAGAGATAAACCTGATGCCTCAGACGGGCGAGAATGGTATATACTTGTCGTTCGACCTTGCCCTGTCGTCGCAAATCGGTTCTTCTACATCGCCTGCTACAACTGACGGACATAAGTTCTATGTGGTGGTATCAAAGGATGGAGGTGAGACTTGGCTTAAAGACGATGCTATCGTTTGGGGTGAGGACACTGCAACCGTAGATTATTTCTACAAAGATATACCTGCCGGTGTCGGCACGCGTTATCACCTTGATTTAAGACAATACGCAGGCAAGAAAATTAAGATAGCCTTTATCGAGGGCGCTGCCCCGTTAGGTGCCGCCGTTATTCACCTCGGCAATATCGAGTTGGCTGAATATGCAGTGCCTTGCTTCGGAGTGGATGGTGTGTCGCTCAAAGTGGGCAGTACAACGACTACGGTAACTATTCGTTCAGATGAGGATGCCATAACTACATGGGAATATGCTTTGGGTAGCGTAGGGTTCACTCCGTCAGACTTAAACGCTGTGTCGGTATCGAATAAGGTGTTTACACTGACAGACTTGCAAGGGCTTACCTCTTACGACATCTACGTTCGCTCGGTATGTGACGAAGAAAATCGCTCATCGTGGAAAGGTCCGTATTCGTTCACTACATTCGATATTCCTCTATCGTTGCCGTATTCTGACGATTTGCATTGGACATCGTTCAAGTCGGAATGGACACAATATTCGGGCACTTTAGATAATCTGACAAGCGGTAGTTCGGCGTGGTCAGTGGGCCGCAGTTCGGAGGCTTTCGGTTCAAGCCATGTTAACATCAATACTTATGGAGAGGATCATCGCCACTTGCTCGTTTCGCCGAATATCAGTTTGGAGAATGTGCGCTCGGCTGAGTTGTCGTTCGATATTGCTATTACTCACTATGCTTCATCCAGTGCCACCACCAATCAACATGGTCACGAGTTCTATGTGCTTGTGTCGAACGATGGTACATGGTCGTTTGATAGAGGTTGGCGTTGGGCAGATGACGATGAGCCGTCAGACTACTCGTATGATGAGATAAGCAATACGGGCGATAGGTTCGTACTTGACCTCTCAGATTACCTTGGTGAGGTTGTTCAATTCGGTTTTTACGCCGTTTCAACAATGTCATCATCCAGCGGCGAAGATGTGGACCTCCACCTGCAGAATCTCGTTGTTGACTCCGTATCGAGTGCTGCCTCTTGTATGCCGATACGCTCTATGAAGGTAAATAACGCAACCTATTCGTCTGCCAATGTTACTTTCCGTGCTACCGGTATTCAGTCGGCAAGAGAGATAGAGTATGTAGTGTTGTCGCAATACGATATGTTCAACCCGTCGATGGCTATCAAGTCCGATACCAATGTGGTAACGATAACGGGTCTGTCGTCATCTACAAGTTACTCTGTCTATACTCGCTTGATGTGCGCTGACAGCACTTGGACAGAGTGGTCTGGCCCGTTTGCACTGCGCACGGCTGAGTGTACCCCGATAACGGGCATTACCGTTGATGAGGTATCGTTCAACGGTGCCACCGTTACTCTTAATACTTCCTCTTCGTCAGCTGCGGCAGGTTATCAGGCAGTGCTGGTAGAGCATGGTAATGCGCCGGATATGTCGCAAGTGGTGACTCGCGTTGTTAATCAGATAACAATGGTTAAGCCGCTATCGGTAAGGACTGAATATGATGTTTATGCTCGCAAGATATGTCAAGTAGGTGATACCTCGGAGTGGTATGGTCCGTTCAGCCTGATGTCGCCTTACGGTTTCCCGTTCTTTGAGTCGATGAACTGGACGGAGATTGACGATCAATGGAAAGTGTATAAGTCCGATAGTTATAACAGCCTCAATTCTTTAACCGAGCCGAGCTCTTCTTACTACAGTTATGGATGGTTTGCAGGTCAGGAAGGAAAATGCTTTGAGGAGTCGCATGCTTACGCTACTTCGTACGGTACATCCTATGGATCGGGGTACAACTATATGCTGGTAACGCCTAATATCGATTTGTCGTCGGTATCAAGCGGAACGGCATTGTCGCTCAGTTTCGAACTGGCATTCTCTAACAGTTCGGGTGATCCGTTCACAAGCACAAGTAGCAGCCTTGATGGCAGGTATTTCTATGTAGTGGTATCTACGGGCGGCAACTGGAATATTAATAATGGTTGGAAATGGTCATCCGACGCGGTTACTGACTTCCAATTTGCTGAGTTGTCGCCGGAAGGAACGCTTTACGAACTCGATATGTCGGCTTATGCGGGTCAGCAAGTGAAGATAGGTTTCTTCAATGCTTGTTCATCGTCGGCAAGTTATACGACAGGCTACACTCATCTTCGCAATGTTAGTGTAGATGTGTCGGGTGCGGCAGGTGTATGCGCCGGCATAAACAATGTTACGGCAAGCAATATAACACTTAACTCGGCTGATATAACATTCCAATATAAGGATACAGAGTTGCTTGATATGCTTAAGAATGCAGAGGTTGAGGTTTCTGATGACAAGAACTTCTCAAATATTGTATTCACGACCTCTTTGAAGACTGTTGCTACATGCTCCGTAACAGGTTTGCAGCCGTCAACGACATACTATGTTCGTGTTCGTCAGGAATGTCCTGATGGCGGTACCTCATCGTGGAGTCATGCTGTTTCGTTCCGCACTGCTTTGGGTATCAGGTATCACGAAGATTTCAGCGGGGCATTGACTGATTGGACATATTCCGATACGCAGTTTGGTTCAACAAGAACGGTTATTAATGCTACTTCGTCGGGTTCATGGAGTCGTATTACCCCGGCAAGCAATGATGGTGTGTTCACAGAGCCGTATATACGTATCAATATATGGAGCACTCGTGTAGGCTGGGCAATAACACCGGCTATTGACCTCACGCCGAATGTAGGTCAAGGTTTGCTGTTCGCATTCGACTTTGCTTGGTACAAATATTCATACAGTGCTCCGTACAATACGCCTCCTGCTCCGGCTGATGACGACAGATTCATTGTAGCCGTATCGCTTGATGATGGTCATACCTGGCTCAGGAGCAACGCTTTCGTATGGGATTGCCAGAACACAGGCGACTATGACCTGACGCAGTGCAACGAGGTGCCGCAGCGCTTCTTCCTCGATTTCTCGCGATTTGCGGGGCAGACTATAAAAGTGGGCTTCTACGGAGAGTCAACAGTGTCAAATGGTGATAACTTTATGGCTGTTTCCAATGTCGATTTCAATGCTGTTACTCAGATTTCATACAGCGATTCGATTTGCGAATTCTCTGATTATGCCAACTACGGCTTTGAATATATGGCAGAGGAGTTGAGCATAGGTGACAACCAATTTACATACATATCGCAGAACTTCGACACTATAACCACTCTGAACATTAATGTGATGAAGACGCTCACAGATACCGTCAGCGGCAGCGTTTGTGAGGGTGATGTGTTCACGGGTTACGGTTTCAACATGCAAGCAACGCGGTCAGACTACTACCGCCGCGTTGTGGAAGGTTCTAACGGGTGCGACTCGATAGTGGTTCTCGACCTGTCGGTTTATCAGAAGGCTCGCGTAGATATTGAGCAGGAGGTATGTGCCGGCACTTCTATCACAATCAATGGTAGGACCTATTACAACAATGCCGTTGCCGTTGATACTCTCACAATAGACGAAACGGGTTGCGATAGTATCATCACGTATTACCTCTCGTTCAGCGATACGGCTCATCTGCACACGGTGATTAACCGCATTGCATGCTTGGGCGACTATTATGATGATGGTCTCTTCCGCCAGAACGCTGCCGGTACTTACACGAAGACCACAACCTCAGCAATGGGCTGCGACTCAACGGTAACGCTGAACCTATATGTAACGGATGCCCTCGGCATGATGTACGACACGGTGCATATTCTTGACTTGCCGTATAGTTTCATGGGTGAGGAACTTATACCCGTCGGTAGCGAAGGCGGTGATTATACTTTCTCGTTTGATAGTATTGCTACCTGCTCAACGGCAGAGTTGCATGTGTTCGTTAATAGCGAGACGGCACTGCATAATCTCTCTTCGTCAGAGTTAAGTATTTCGCCTAACCCCGCATTGATAGGTCAGCAGATTATCATAGGTGCAGATTTGAATAGTATGGGCGATATAACCCTGTCGGTTTACGATGCGGTCGGCAGACTCGTCTTCAGGACCTCTGACAAGTCGGGTATCCTGCCCGGATTGAGTACGGCAGGCTATTATACCATCCGTCTCAGCTCAGCCAAGGGTGATAAGCATGCTAAGCTGCTCGTGAAGTAAAATAGTACTCGGTGTCATAGACGCCGAGTACGTAACATGGCGGCATGCGAAGCCGACTATGGAATACAAAATCTCGCCACACTGATTATTAATCAAGTGTGGCGAGATTTTGTTTACTTATCCCTAATCAAACAGTGTAGGGCTGTCGTTGTCCAACTGTTGCAGGATTGAGCGGATGATCGTCTCGCGTATGAAGCGGGAGCGGTTGCGGATATTATATCGGTCGCAATAGCGTTGCATGGCGTTCAGCTCGCTGTCGTTGAGGTTGATGACAACGCGGTTAGTGCGTGGTGGTTTCTTCTTCATATCTGAAAGAGTTAGAGTGCTATGGTTATTTTTGCTCCGGTATTGCAGAAGGTGTGGGGACCGTCAACAGAATAGGGTAGGTTACTTATATATTCGGTGGCGGTAAGGCGTGCATTAATAGCCTCTGCGTACAGGCTGATGATAAGTGCAGAGCGGTCGCTATATTGATATCGCCATGCTATCTGCGCTTCAGCTAATAGTCCGCCTTTGATGTTTTTGCCCACGGGAATGGCGTAGCCCAAGCCGATACCGAGTTGCGGTGCGTGTTTATGGATGATAAAAGGTGCTTCAAATCGCACTTGCAGAGGTAGGAAATTGCAGGCGGAAGAGAGATAGCGGTTATCAAAAAACATACCTCTGTATCCGAAAGCACCTCCTACAAATATCCGTCGGTCAAAGAGATTGGCGGTGCCGATAGCGAGGTCCATGCCGAAGGTTGCGCCACAACCGCTGCGTGGTAAGAACGAAGCACCGGCGCCGGCGGATAGTACGAGCGACACCTTCTTGCTATGCTGATTGCTCTCTTCTTCCTGCCGCGGTTGCTCTGCAACAATATAGATGCTGTCCACTTCAGACATAGGGTATTGAAAACGAGCACCGGTGGCATCTTTGAGAACGACAATCTCTTCGTTCCGAAAGATTATTTCTCCTTGCAGTGTGCCTCCTGAGCGTAAGCGAATCTCCTCCGCAGAGCAATATGCGGTACTAAGTACCGATAAACTTAGCACGACAGACGCTATGGATACCGAGTGGGGCAGCGCAGATGCCACTCGAGATAGCAACATATTATATTTAGCAGCAACTATTTTATATATTGAGTGCATTACAAATAATAACTCATTCCTTATCACTTATTTCGAGGTCGAGTTGGCGTTTGAGCGGGTCGGCATTGGTAACGCAGACTCTGATGCTGTCGCCGAGGGCGAAGGTTGTGCCGGTTGCTTCTCCTTTAAGGCAGAACTCCTCTTCGTGGAGATGGTAGTGGTCGTAGGGCGTAATTCGGCGGATAGGTATCAATCCTTCAGCCTTATTCTCGCGCAGTTCGACATAGATACCCCAATCTACGATACCGCTTATAATGCCATCATACTGCTGCCCTATGTGCGACTGCATAAACTCTGCCTGCTTATATTTAATGCTTGCCCGCTCTGCCATAACCGATAGTTGCTCGCGTTGCGAACAATGCTTGCACTTCTGCTCGTATTCTTCTGCTGAGGTTTGATTATGTGCCGGTGCAGACAGATATTCGGTGAGCAAGCGGTGTACCATTATATCCGGGTAGCGGCGGATGGGCGAAGTGAAATGGGTATAATAGCGGAAAGCAAGGCCGTAATGCCCGATATTATCTGTTGAATAGACCGCCTTTGCCATAGCGCGAATAGTAACCATCTCTATTAGTGATTGCTCTTTTGAACCTTTGGCCTGATGCAGAAGGGCGTTAATATTCTTTGAGATAGTGCTTTTACGGTTAGATTTGATGTCGAACTTATACCCGAAGCGGCTGATAAATTTGCTCAGGTCTTGCAGTTTGTTTTTATCGGGGACATCGTGCACACGATAGACAAACAGTTTTTTCATCTCTTTGCCTATATGTGTTGCAACGGTGCGGTTGGCAAGCAGCATAAACTCCTCGATAAGGTGATTGGCATCGGTTGATGTTTTTAATCGAACGGCGAGAGGTTTGCCTTGTTCGTCAATATCGAATGTAACCTCTTCGTGGTCAAAATCTATAGCGCCTTGTTCAAACCGGCGTTTACGCAGTTCCTTCGCAAGCGAATTAATGGTTTTAAGTGCAAAAGGTAAACTGCTTTCAGCCATGTCTTCATTGTTTTGAGAATCGGCGGAGTCGAGTATCTCTTGTGCCTGTTCGTAGGTAAGTCGGTGGTTGCTGCGTATGACGGTGCGGCAGATATCGTAGTTCAGCACTTGGGCATCGCTGTCGAGCGTAAAGATAACCGAAAATGTCAGTTTGTCCTCATCGGGACGCAGGGAGCAGATTTCGTTGCATAGTTTCTCCGGCAGCATCGGCACCGTGCGGTCAACAAGGTAAACAGATGTGGCGCGACTATATGCTTCTGCGTCAATGATTGAGCCTTGCTTGACATAGTGCGTTACATCAGCGATATGTACGCCTATCTCATACTGTGGTGCAGCCCCGCTCTCGCTCTTTATGCGGAAAGAGAGAGCATCGTCGAAGTCTTTGGCATCGTGTGGGTCGATAGTAAAAGTGAGGACTTCGCGCATATCTTTGCGGCGACTTATCTCTTCGTCCGTTATACCTGCTTCAATCTTATCCGCCGCATCTGCCACTTCTTTCGGATAACTATATGGTAGCCCGTATTCAGCGAGTATGGCGTGCATCTCAGCGTTGTTCTCTCCGTCTTTGCCGAGGATGTCTATTATCTCACCTTCGGGCATAATGCGCTTACTGCCTCTGCGAGTAAGGCGGACTACTACTTTGTCGCCTTCCGTTGCTCCGTGAAGAAAAGGTGTAGGCACGATGATACCGTCTTTAAGCAGCTTGCTGTCCACCATGACAATACCTCCTTTGCGTATATACTCAAGCCGCCCGACGAAGGTGTCGGGTTGCTCGGGCAGACCGAGTTCTTGGCGCCGTGCAGCTATCTGAGATTGCCTTTGCTTTTCCTGCGCTTTATATTGTTTGGCTTTGTTTCTGTTCTCGAAAGCAAAATGCATCTTCTGTTCTGCTCTTCTCTTGGCTCTTTTGTCCCCTTTCTTCATATTTGTAAACGTTCCGTAATATATGCCTCAAAAATCATGCAATTGTAAGGTTTAGTTATCAAAATGTCAAAAAAAAATGTCAAATATAAAATAAGTTTTACTATGTTAGATATTTTTTGTATCTTTGCAGTCAATGTGCAAATTAGCGAAAGTAATAATTTTAATAATATACAACAATGCAAATCAAAGTAAGTAATGTAAATCAGGTGTCGTGGAGAGACATCAATGTACACGCTAATCTTCCTGAGAATCTGCGTAAATTAGAGGAAATAGCCTATAATCTTTGGTGGGTTTGGAGTTCCGATGCGAAGAACATTTTTCGTTCTATTGATAACGGTGCATGGCATAAGGCGGAGTCAAACCCGATAGTGTTGCTTCATACATTGTCGTACGATAAGATTGTAGAGTTAGGTCAGAACAAAGAATTTATGGCGTTGCTGGATAAGACTTATTCAGATTTTCGCGAGTACATGGATGTTCCCCGTGACGATAAAAAGCCGACTATTGCCTATTATTCAATGGAATATGGCTTGTCGCATATTTTGAAGATTTATTCCGGCGGTCTTGGTATCCTTGCAGGTGACTATTTGAAAGAAGCATCTGATTGCAATGTGGATATGACCGCCATAGGTTTTTTATATCGCTACGGTTATTTCACTCAAACTCTATCTCCGGAGGGTCAGCAGATAGCCAATTACGAGGCTCAGAATTTTAACAATCTGCCTCTCATTCAAGTGAAGAACGAGGATGGTACGCCGATGATTATCAATGTGCCTTATCCCGGTCGTTATGTATATGCATATCTTTGGCAGGTAAATGTGGGTCGCATAAAGCTCTATCTGCTTGATACTGACAATGATCTCAATTCAGAGTGGGATCGTTCAATCACTCACCAACTGTATGGCGGCGATTGGGAAAATCGTATCAAACAAGAGATAATGCTCGGTATAGGCGGCACTATCGCATTGAAGCAGTTAGGCATTAAGAAAGATGTATATCACTGCAACGAGGGTCACGCTGCATTAATGGGCTTGCAGCGTCTTGTTGACTATGTAGAAAGCGGCCTTTCGTATAATGAGGCTCTTGAGGTGGTTCGCGCAAGCGGTCTATACACTTGCCACACCCCTGTTCCTGCCGGTCACGACTATTTCGAGGAGGGCTTATTCTACAAGTATATGTCAGAATATCCTGCAAAACTTGGTATTGAGTGGAATCAGTTTATCGGTATGGGTCGCCAGAATCCTGATAACAGCAGCGAGAAATTCTCAATGTCGGTGTTTGCGCTGAATACTTGCCAAGAGGCAAATGGCGTATCGTGGTTGCATGGTGAGGTAAGCAAGAAGATGTTTGCTCCCGTTTGGCCGGGATACTATCCTGAGGAGTTGCATGTAAGTTATGTTACTAATGGTGTCCACATGCCTACATGGGCCGCTTCAGAGTGGAAAGCTATCTATCAGAAGTCCTTCCCGAAAGAGTGGATTAATAATCAGTCTGATCCGAAGATGTGGGCACCGTATGCCGACCTCTCTGATGAGTTGATTTGGGCTACTCGTATGAGTTTGAAGCGCAAGCTGATTGATTACATCCGTGAGCAGTTCCGCGACACATGGATGAAGAATCAAGGAGACCCTGCCCGTATCGTGCAGGCTGTCAATTCGATGAAGGCTGATACTCTGATTATAGGTTTTGGTCGCCGCTTTGCTACATATAAGCGTGCTCATCTTCTATTCAACGACCTTGAGCGTCTTGACAAATTAGTTAATAATCCTAATTATCCTGTTCAGTTCCTCTTCACCGGTAAGGCTCATCCTGCTGATGGCGCAGGTCAAGGGTTGATTAAGCGTATCATCGAGATTAGCCGTATGCCGCAATTCCTTGGTAAGATTGTTTTCCTTGAGAACTATGATATGCGCCTTGCGAAGCGTCTTATCTCAGGTGTGGATATCTGGCTTAATACACCTACTCGTCCTCTTGAGGCTTCGGGTACTTCGGGTGAGAAAGCGCAGATGAACGGCGTGCTCAACTTCTCCGTGCTTGACGGTTGGTGGTACGAGGGGTATCGCGAAGGTGCCGGTTGGGCGCTGACTGATAAGCGTACTTATGAGAATCAGGCTCACCAAGACCAACTCGATGCTGCCACTATCTATCACATGCTTGAGTCGGAGATCATCCCGATGTATTATGCTCGCAACTCTAAGGGGTATAGTCCTGAGTGGATAGAAACGATAAAGAACTCCATGACGAAGATTACTCCGTTCTACACGACAAAGCGTATGATGGACGACTATTTCGAGCGTTTCTACAACAAGCAGGCTAAAAGACATGCGATGCTCGTTCAGAATGATTATAAGATGGCGAAAGAGATTGTTGCATGGAAAGAGAATATGGTTAAGCATTGGGACGAGATAGAGGTTAAGTCTATTTCAATGCCTGAGGGTCTGATGGATAATCCTGAGGTCGGCGATAAGTATAAGATAGAGGTTGTGTTAGATACTAAAGGACTGAATGATAAGGGTCTCGGCGTAGAACTTGTTATTGTTCGCACGGGTCTTCATAACAACGACCACCTCTATGGTGTTAAGGAGTTGCCTATGGTGAAGGCAGAGGGGTCTTTACTCACTTTCTCTAACGAACTGACACTTGACTATGCGGGTAACTTGAAGATGGGCTTGCGTCTCTTCCCAAAGAACGATCTCCTTCCTCATCGTATGGACTTCGCCTACATCCGTTGGTTGTAAAAAGTTAGAAACGAGGATTGGCGCACTCACCTGCGTCTCAATAATTGGTATAAGTAAAACTGCGATTCCGCTATAAAAAGCAGAATCGCAGTTTTTATTTATGCTATTATTACCGAGGCAAGCCGAATGTGGTATATCCTATATTCGGTGTTTATTCTCACCCTTTACTTATAAGCTTTTACGATGCGTGTTACAAGCGGGTGTCGAACGATATCTCTTTCTCCAAAAAACACGAATGACACTCCCTCTACTTCCATCAGTTTCGCAGTAGCATCTTTCAGTCCTGACACTTGATGCGCAGGTAGGTCAATCTGTGTCAGATCACCGGTTATTATCATCTTTCCCCCTATACCAAGCCTTGTGAGGAACATCTTTAGTTGTGGTATGGTTGTGTTCTGCGCCTCATCAAGAACGACGACGGCATCGGCAAGCGTCCTACCACGCATAAAGGCAAGAGGTGCAATTTGTATTACTCCTCGCTCCATATATTCCTGCAATTTCTGAGCAGGCAACATATCTTGCAACGCGTCGTATAGCGGCTGAAGATACGGGTCAACTTTCTCTTTCATATCCCCCGGCAAAAACCCGAGTTTCTCGCCCGCTTCTACGGCAGGACGTGACAGCACAATCTTCCTGACCTCTTTATTCTTAAGAGCACGCACGGCAAGGGCTATGGCGGTATATGTCTTGCCTGAACCGGCAGGACCGATGGCAAAGAGCATATCGTGGTCGCTAAAATCATGCACTAACTGCTGCTGCCCCTCTGTTCGGGCGATTATAGGCCTACCATTAACGCCATGTAAGATAAGGTTATCATGCCCTGCAGTAGCGGGTTGCTGACCGCTTTGCATAGCAATGATATGCTTCTCGTCAAGCACCCCATGCTCTGTGCAGAAACGCTCTGCTTTTAATATCAAGTCTTCAAGATGCTGCACCTCATCCGCAGCACCGCTCAGCTTTATGTTATATCCGCGAGCAATAATCTTCACCGCAGGAAACATATTCCTCAGGCAAAGCATATTCTTGTTATTGACGCCATAAAAAACAGCGGTGTCAATTGCGTCATTCAGTTCTAATATCTTTTCCATTTATTAATATAGTAGAAAGTAGAAAGAAGAAAGTCGAAAATTTGAGTACTTAGTCACTATGTCCTTAGCAGTAGGTACTTAACTCTTCATATTTTGGTATTTTCTGAAGAAACTCATAACCGGCATCTGTCACATTGCAGGCAAATGTCTGCCTACCATTGCTAACGATGAATGTAGTCACATTTAGTCGGCGGTTATACACCGCAATCTGGTCGAAAACCCGTTGCGTGAGCGGCACGTCTTTAGCCTTAAACTCAATGATACATAGTGGTTGTAATGTTTGCGAGAAGACTACAGCATCACACCTCTTTTTCAAATCGCCCACGCATATCGGATGCTCAACAGCGATAAGGCTCTTCGGATAACCCATCTCTTCAACCAACCAATGAAGAAACGCTTGACGCACTTTCTCTTCGGGCGTCAAGCGAACAAACTTGCGTCGCCAATCGCAGAACACGACGCTTTTCTCATTTTGTGTTTTAATGTTAAGCAATCCGAGTTTTTTTGAAAGTTGAAAGTTGAAAGTTACAGTGGAAAGACGGTAGAGACGGTCTTTTCGACCGTCTCTCAAAGAAGTAAAAAAG
>CAKZZM010000178.1 GCA_937885465.1 uncultured Bacteroidales bacterium | reverse complement strand
AACTTTCTGTAGGGTTTAGACACATAGGTAGTCAACCAAAATCAGGAAACTACAGCGGGGCAATTATTGGAGTTTGGATTGTACCATTCAAATTCTTTTTCGTAATTGCTGAAGAAACTATGATTTCCCAGAAATTGGGTCATTACAAACAGTTTGTCGTGCTGTTGAGCAAGGGAATCAATGACATGAACAATCGTTTTGTCTCCCGAAAGAATCTCACCATCCTTTACGATATTGGGTACAATAATCAGGGAGTCCACTCCATCAGAAAGATACTTTTCGTACGAGAGCAGATTGGTCTGGCTGACAACCGTAAACACTTTGAATCCACATTCACGGAAAGGCTCAACAATGGAACGTTCGGTATAGTTGAGTTCAAAGTTATCCGGCGTTGCACGGGAAACTAACTGAGGTACAGAATACATGGTCAGACAAGCCTGCGAATAGTAATCGTCATACAGGACAAGATTTTGCAAAGCCTCCAACCGAGGCGTAGTTGAACGGTGATATTTACCGTTCAAAGAAATGTTATCGTACCTTAATGACTCACCTATTGCAAACACATAAATCTCCTGTTTGTCGGTTTGTAGCGAGCGATGCGCGCCCATATTCTGCGGTTCGGATCTCCGCTTGCGCCGCTGCAAATCAATATACGCATTCCATGACTGATAATAGACGTTGTATGGCGGACGATTCCACACACGGTTGTCCATATAATAACGCAAAGTAAGCGGATTGTTATGATAGAAGACATTTAATTTGTACGTAATAAATGCGGCAGGTACCAAGAAGGCAAATGCAATACCAAACAAAGTGTTGCGGACTGAAACAGGTTTGCGATACAAAAGACAAGACGCTACGCACAATACAATTAACGGAATCCAATGAAACACTTCTCCAAGATTGGTATGGTAAAACTCGTAGGCTTCCTGAGGGTTTGTTTTGATAACGGATATAATACCTCCTGCCAGCAGGTAATCTTTGTATAAATCCACCATCGTCAAGTCGGTAATAGAAACGATAGTTAGCAGCGATGCTATTACGCAATAGAGCCATTTCTGAGGAATGAGAGCGACCAACGCAACCATAGGCAACAGGAAGATGACACCTGTAACAATATAACTGACACCGGAACTGTTGGCAAGACAATAAGCCACATTCGGGTATAATAAGATTAGAGCCGATAATAACAAGCTTGCGCTACGCAATAATAAGTCTTTTGTTTTCATGTCCATACATATTTGCTTTGTGTATGGTCATAAAAAAGCGGGACTTCTTCATTACTTGTCCCGCAATTCAAGGCTCTGGTATGCCCACTTCAACTGAACAAGCAACACAGAAGCCACGCTGTATATAGATATAATCCACCCGTTAGGTAGATACATACATATACACGCAGACATCTATTGCTGCATTGCCTTGGTCGAAGTTGTTAGAATTTACCAGATTCTGAATTGCCAAGCACAAAGCGTTAATAAACGCTGTTAGAATGTTAATATGTTATCGCGCAACGCTACGCGCGTTTCTCCGGTTTAGCGTCTCGGAGAAGGGACTATTTATTCTGCTACAAATTCTATATCTATATAACAAATTTGTTCTTTGCTGTTTTTGTAGTAGTAAGTCACTCCTGTGCCTCATATGAAGCATGGGAGTGCTTCACTACTAAAACGCCGCAAAATTACTGCTTTTTTCCGAAATGCACAAGGATTTGTGGCTTTTTGTCAGCGTTTTAGGCAGGATTATGTCGTTTAAGGCATATTTGGTGAACAATAGGGCAAGGAAAAGCGGCAAATCGTTTGCCGCCCTTCATTCGTCTTTTGGTCGGCTATGAGATAGCCGCCTCTTTTTTGTCGGTTCGACCCGATACTATCCGGCTTTCTTCGTCATCTGCGCAGGTCGTCAGACCTGCATTTTGTTTCCCTTCCCCGCAAATCAGACCCGCGTCCTTTCTTCTTGACAGTTTCAACCCAAAACGGTCATTAGCGTTTTGATGATTATGGTTTTATTTTTGATTAGATTTTTTGCCGGTTTGATGGCGCAATGGGGTTCCATTGTAACTGAAAAGCGGTAAAAAAGATGACTAAAAGAAAGCCTTGTAAGCGCAAAATGGTCTAATGACCGTTTTGGGTTCAGGCGTTTGCCAAACGCCGCTTTTCTTACGTATTTATCCCGCTTCCTACGAAAAATATAAAAAATACCGTGATTTGTGTAATGATCATTCGAGAAAAAGCAGTATCTTTGCACGCGGTTTGTGAAACGCAATAAATGAACAAAGATAGAAGCATAACAATACTACATATTTTGGAGGACATTAATATGACGCACAAGATACAGAAAGCCAAACTCTTTATATTATTTGCTGCGACATGCCTATTTGCAGCGTGCAACAAAACAAACGAAACAAACAAAGATATGACACAACTCTCGTTTTCCACCGAGCAGGCGGCAGCGATGACCGCTATCGCCTGCAATGAAGCCAAGGGCGACCTTGTGGCTCTTGAACCTGCCATACATAGCGGTTTAGATGCCGGTCTGACCATTAACCAAGTCAAAGAAGCCCTCTCGCAACTCTACGCCTACACGGGTTTCCCGCGCTCACTCAATGCGCTCGGAGTGTTGCAAAAGATAGTCGAAAGTCAAAAGTCGAAAGTCGAAAGCATCATTGAAGGCAAAGAAACCTCACCTCTACCTTCTGACTTTGATGCTCTGAAAGAAGGCACACGCGTACAAACGATGCTTACCGGACAGCCGTTCAATTATGATTTTGCACCGCAAGAGGATTATTACCTCAAGGCGCACTTGTTTGGCGACATCTTCGCCCGCGATATTCTCACCTACACCGACCGCGAACTGATAACTGTCAGTGCGCTGGCAGGCTTGGAAGGCGTGGAACCGCAATTGAAAGCCCATATCGTCGGTGCACGTAACATGGGCGTGACCGAGGAACAACTGCAAGGTATCGTGGTTGCCCTGACCGCCAACAGTCTCTTCGCCGAAGCGGGTAGGGTGGCGGCTCTTCTGCAAACAGAATGGCAAAAGGGAGCACCAAACTCCGCATACGCGCAGTTCTTCGTGGGTAACAGTTATCTGCGACCCTATTACGGCGGTGTGGCAAATGTGACTTTTGAACCTGCTTGCCGCAATAACTGGCATATCCACCACGGAGCGGTGCAGGTGCTGGTCTGCGTGAGTGGTAAAGGTTGGTATCAGGAATGGGGGCAACCTGCCGTTCCGCTTACTCCCGGCACGGTCATCGCCATCCCTGAAGGAGTCAAACACTGGCATGGTGCCGCTGCCGACTCATGGATGCAACACCTCGCCATCCACACCCAGGAGCAACCCGGTGCCTCTAATGAGTGGCTCGAACCCGTTTCCGATGAGCAATATCAAGCAATCAACAAATAATATCGCCGCCGGATGCTCGGTTGAAAAGCAATTCGAAGCATTATGGTTTAATAAGACCGATAAAAATCGCTCTTGGGGGGCGATTTTTCTGCTTCTACTTGCATAAGTCAGACAAAAACAATACCTTTGCCGCTGAAAATTGCAAAGAGCGTTTGAAAAATGCAATTAATCGTTTCTTTTAGGGATAAGAATTATGAATGATTATCGCTTCATAAACATCGACCAAGAGCCGACCGATGAGCAATTAGCTCAGTTGATGCATGAGGTAGCCGCCGAAGCCAAAGAGCGTTGGGAGAAAACCCGTGCTGCCTATTTCGCCGAAATAAAGCAAATGGCGCAAGCAATATGAGAGATAAGCATGATTTATGATAACTCGGTTGACGACCAAAACGCCCAACTCCTATTCCGTACAACGGATGGTAAGTTTGCCAAACAATATGTAAAAGAACTTCCCGAATGGACGGAAACTATAATTGATAATTTGAAGAGATAAATAAATCCCGTCCCTCTCCGAGACGTTAAATCGGAGAAAGTATTGACAGCATCTGATTGATTTAAAAACAAATATAGAAACAAACAAAATCTGCCTATGGCATCATCAGACATATCCAAACACACATCCCTTCCCCAAGATTTTGAATACGCGCGTTCAAAATCTTTTGAAGCCTTGCTGACTGATGTTCGCCGCATCATCGATAGTGGCCTGCAACAGGTGTATCAGTCTGTCAATCAGACAATACTCAATACGTATTGGCTTGTCGGCAGGCGTATCGTAGAGGATGAGCAACACGGCAACCGCCGCGCTGAGTATGGCAAGCAGCAAATCAAGAACCTTTCTGCGGAATTGGTACCGCAGTATGGCACTTCCTATAACGAGAGAAACCTCTATCAATTCCGCAATTTCTATCTGGCTTTCAGCGACTTGGAAATTTTGAACGAACGCGTTCAAAATCTCAGTTGGTCACATTTTAGCCGACATCACGCAAATGTACGCAGCCAAATATGAGTTATATCTGCCTACTCAAAAAGAACTAACCCGTGAGATAGAACGTCAGAAAGAAATTTATCGCCTGCAAGAAAAGAACTAAATACACGTCCCTCTCCGAGACGTTAAAAATGGGGATAGTATCAACCACATTTGGTCGATTAAAAACAAATATAGAAACAAACAAAATCCGCAATGACTAATAACGACAAAATAGAATCGCTTCATCCAATCGCTCCAACGGATTCTGGCTATATACAATTGGTGTCGCAAATATCCGATTTGTGGAACGATGCACGCACGCAGGCAATCTCAGCGGTCAACACTTCGCTTTTGGCTGCAAGTTGGCACACGGGTGAATATATTGTGGAGTTTGAGCAAAAAGGCAAACTGAAAGCAGAATACGGCAAACAGCTGCTGACCAACTTGTCCAAAGACCTTACGGTACGCCTCGGGAAAGGCTATTCAAGGTCCAATCTCTTCAATATGAGGCTGTTCTATACGCACTTCCCAAAAATCCAGACGGTGTCTGGAAAATTGAGCTGGAGTCATTATTTGGAGTTGCTCAAATGCGAGGATGAGTTGGAGATGCAGTTCTACATGACCCAAGCAGTGCAGGAGAATTGGTCTGTTCGCGGACTGAAACGCCAAATAAGCAGCGGTCTATTCCAACGGCTGGCATTGAGCACCGACAAAGAGGGTGTTCTTGCCATGGCGCAACAAGGATACCAAGTTGCCCAGCCATCCGACCTTATTCACGATCCGTTTGTACTTGAGTTTACGGGGCTGCCTGTGCAGAAACGCTACAAAGAAAATGAATTAGAAGCAGCGTTGAAAAAACACATGGAGACATTCTTGTTGGAACTCGGACGGGGATTTGCGTTCATTGGAAGGCAATATGTCATTCCTATCGGCAGCCGCCGTTTCAAGGTGGATTTGGTGTTTTACCACACGATTTTGAAATGCTATGTACTCATTGACCTCAAGCGTGCAGAAATCAAGCACCAAGACATCGGTCAGATGAACATGTACCTTAATTATTTCAAGACAGAAATCTGCCAACCGGATGATAACCCGCCGATTGGTATAGTGCTTGGAGCAAAGAAAGATGAGCTACTCATGGAGTACGCACTTGCAGGAATAGATAATAACCTTTTTGCTGCACGCTACCAGTTGTACCTGCCAAACAAGACTGAACTGCAAGAACAACTGAATCAACTGATGGAGAAATAAATCGTCCCCTCTCCGAGACGTTAAATCGTTAAATGTTAGGAGAAAGATAAACACAGAAACAAACAAATATCCCGCCTATGAAACACAACGACTAAAAGGCAACATACATAAATAAAGCGTTGCGCTGAAACTTGGATTCGCAAAAACTGGACACTTTTGTAGAATTATTAAGCCAAGAACAAAGCACGATGCTCACGTTGACAGCGTGGGCTTTGTTCGACAGATATTGGCTTAATAGGGTAGTCCAGAAATCCCGCGAATCCAATGGAAGCGATACGGAGTACCGCGCTTTTTTATGTGCCTCATTGCCAGTTTATGGTACTCAGCGGAGTAAGCCGAAAATCCGATAAAGAGTAGGCAAAAACTTAAAACATAAAATCATTAGGGGACACTAATGATTTAATCAATTATGAAAAAGAAAATTTTTACTTTCTTCCTTGCACTGGTAGCCGGTGTAGGAATTGCAACAGCAGCCATTACAGTGCGGCTGGACCCGAGTAGTTGTTCCTCTTGGTCAACCGTTCGCCTATGGGCGTGGACCGCCGCGGGCAATGTGTTTGATTCGTGGCCGGGACAGATTGTCAGTACGGATGATTACGGTTGGTATTCTTACACTTTTGATGCAAGCATCACTTCGGTAAGTATCCTCTGGACTAATGGAACTGACCAAACAGTAGATATAGAGGATATTACATCTTCAATATGCTATTCGCTCAATGGTACTACAGGAACAGTAATCACTGTAAGTGTAGTTGATTGTCCGACAACCATAACGCCGGATCCCACTCTAAATTACGAGCACGTTCAAATTGGCGGTTTGTATTACAACCTTGATGATTCTTCCCAAACAGCAGAAGTCACTTATTCTAGTTTTACTAATAGTAATTATAATGGTCTAACATCAGCAAACATCCCCTCTTCCGTCAACTATAATTCTGTGACTTACAGCGTCACAAGCATTGGAGAGTCGGCTTTTGAAGATTGCAGCAATCTGACCTCTATTGAGATACCCAACAGCGTCACAAGCATTGGAGGGAGGGCTTTTGCATATTGCACCGATCTGACCTCTGTGACTATTGGCAATAGCGTCACAAGCATTGAAGAGTGGGCTTTTGCAACTTGCAATAGTCTGACCTCCATAGAAGCTCCGGCAATGGCTTTTGATATACATGAAGATTATTGGCCGTACTATACAAAGGTCTTAACCAATGTCACCATCAATAGCGGTGAACTGACGGAAAACGCTTTACTTTTCATCAATCGCTCCTATAAGACTCTCCAGACATTGGATGTCTCCGGCGTAACCAATACCGAGTTTGCAGACGAAGCCTTTAGTGGCTACTATAATCTTGACACCCTCAAACTGCCAGAAACACTAACCTCAATAAGTTATTCAATGGTAGCAGGCTGCAAGAACTTAAAAGCGATTACTATTCCTGCCCTTGTTACTGAAATCGAAGCGTCTGCCTTTGAGGATTGCCGCAGTCTTACATCCGTTGAGTTTGCAGGCAATGCAGTAACACACATCGGCAGTTGGGCTTTCTATAACTGCCATAATCTAACCACTATCACTATCCCCGAAGGCGTTGAGGAAATAGGTGATGCCGCTTTCTATGGCTGCGCGTATGCACAAACGCTGAATATCCCAGCTTCTGTACAATCTATCGGCGACAACACCTTTGCCCTTTGCTCACAATTAAGCAGAATGGTTGTTGATGCTGTTATCCCGCCTGCTGTAGAGGACAAGACCTTCTTTGAGGTTTCTACTACAGCACCCGTTTATGTTCCCGATTTGAGTGTAGATGCGTATATAGCACACCCCGTTTGGGGCAGACTGAACATTCAAGGCAAGAGTAATATGCCTGAAGGCATTGATAATACCAACGCCACCTCGGCTAACTCCCGCACTATCCTACGTGACGGACAAATCTTCATCGTCCGTGGTGACAAGACCTATACGCTGCAAGGTCAAGAAGTCAAATAAAGTACGAAGAACTTATGTACGAGGTACGAAGGATGTACCAAGTGACGAAGGGTGATGCGCGGTAGAGACGGTGTTCTTCACCGTCTCTCAATAGTGGAGAACGTTCGGAGACGTTCTCCACTATTGTATTTATAATATTTATGGAGGTATGTTTCAACTCTATTTAAACGTGATTTAAATAACCTTTAAACGTAATTTAAATAACCTTTAATTGTATAGTGGAGAACGTCTCCGAACGTTCTTTTAGTGGAGAACGTCTCCTTTGTACTTTGTACTTAGTCACTTTGTACTTAGTTTTTACCTTAGAGCAGTTGATTGTAGAAATCGAAGTAACTTTGGGGTGTACCATCGCTATAAGGACAGAATGGTTTGCCTGATTTAGCAGCGTAGTCGAACAGTTGCTTATGTACAGCCTCTTTCGGAGCATAAACGGCAACGGCATCGGCATAGTCGATCGCTACCTTCATCAGGCGGTAGTAACTGATCCGCTTATTCCACAACTGAGCCATATCTTCTTCCGTCACGCCTCTTATCATCGCCTTTTGAGCGAAAGTTGAGGGCAACAGTTGATTGAACGGATGATGGTCTAACGCCACTGCTATCTTCGTGTTAGAGAAGAATGGCACGTCCTTAAACGCCGTCTTCAAATATAAAGGTGCGAGGGCAGACATCCAACCTGAGCAGATGATGAGGTCAGGCACCCAGCGCAAGCGCTGAATAGTCTCGTACGAACTGCGAACATAGAATATGCTACGCTCATCGTTATCGGGATATTCCTTGCCCTTGCTATCAACAAGACCTTTGCGGCGATGGAAAAAGTCATCGTTGTCGGTGAAATAAATCTGAATACGAGCCTGTTGAATAGACGCCACCTTAAGGAGTAGCGGGTGGTCAATATCATTGATGGCAATATTGCTGCCGGAGAGGCGAATAACCTCATGCAGTTGGTTGCGGCGCTCGTTGATCTCGCCGAACTTAGGCATAAAGGTGCGAGTCTCGATACCTTGCTCTTGGCATAGTTGAGGTAGCTTTCGATTTAACGAACTAAGCTCGGTTATCTCATCTAAATAAGGATATATCTCCTGAGATAAGAACAGAATTCTTTTAGGCTCTTTCATAGTTTCTAACGGGCATATATATAAAACCCGTTGCAAAGTTACAAAAAAAAACTGACTTTTTGCAGAAAAACCGAAAAAATCGTTCATTTTTATTTGATTTTTGCTGCTATATTACCAAAATCAACTACCTTTGTTAGAACTTTCAACTGTAACTGTAACTTTCAACTTTAGGGCTCTGCCCGCACTTTCTATGGAAATAATAACCGCAAAAAAATCTTTATCAGAGGCGATAGGTGCTCTTAAGCGCCAAGGTAAGACTATTGGTTTTGTGCCGACTATGGGGGCGTTGCACGAGGGGCATGCCTCGCTTGTGAGGCGTTGTGCACAGGAGAACGAGATAACTATCGTCAGCGTGTTCGTTAATCCTACGCAGTTCAATAACAAGGAAGACCTCGACAAGTATCCCCGTACCCTCGACCGCGACAGCGAGTTGCTCCGCGACTTAGGAGTGTCGATAGTGTTTGCTCCTTCGCCGCAGGAGATGTATAGCGAGGAAGAGATGCAGGAGCGTTTCGCTTTTGACTTCGGCGGCTTAGATGAGGTTATGGAGGGAAAGATGCGCCCCGGACACTTCAACGGCGTGGTGCAGGTGGTGAGCAAACTATTCCGCTTAGCACAGCCCGACAGGGCATATTTCGGAGAAAAAGACTACCAGCAACTGCAGATTATCCGCCGTATGGTGGAGGTGATGCAGTTCGACGTGAAGATTATCGGCTGCCCGATAGTAAGAGAAAAGTCAGGACTTGCGCTATCATCGCGTAACGAGAGGCTGTCGGAGAAAGAGAAATTGACGGCGGTGAATATATCGAGAGTGCTGACGGAGTCGCTCGATTATGCTCTTTCGCATACGGTAGCAGAGACGGAGAGACGGGTGGCAGAGCAGATTAACGCCGTGGAAGGGTTAGAGGTGGAGTATTATGAGATAGTGGATCAGAGTACCTTGCTGCCTGCCGCTGATTTCTCCCACGCCATAGGCTGCGTGACGGTCTATTGCGGACCGGTGAGGTTGATAGATAATATCAAGTATCCTGCGCGGTAAAAATAGTGGAGAACGCCGCCGAGCGTTCTGGTAGTGGAGAACGCCTCCGAGCGTTCTTATCATTCATAGAATGTATATTGTCGTTGATAAGCATATCCCGTACCTTCACGGACTATTAGAGCAGATTGCTCAGGTCGATTATCTCGAACCGAAGGATATAACACCCGCTGCCGTCAAGGCGGCGGACGTGCTTATAGTACGTACTCGAACCCGCTGCGACAGGGCATTGTTAGAGGGCAGTCGTGTCCGCCTTATTCTGACGGCTACTATTGGTTATGACCATATTGATGCTGCCTATTGTGCTGAGGCGGGGATTAGCTGGTGCAACGCGCCGGGGTGTAATGCCGACGGCGTGTGCGACTATGTTGAGAGTGCTATGCGGGAAACGGGGACCCTTGTCAGCGGTAAGACCTTGGGTATCATCGGTGTCGGCGAGGTGGGCGGTCGAGTGTGCCGCATGGCAACGCAGGCGGGTATGAGGGTGCTGCTGTGCGACCCGCCGCGGGCGGACAAAGAAGGCTGGGCACCATTCGTCAGTTATGAAACGATAGCCCGCATGAGCGATGTCATCACCCTACACCCGACGCTGACACGCACCGGAGAAATAGTGGAGAACGTCTCCGAACGTTTGGTAGTGGAGAACGCCTCCGAGCGTTCAATAGTGGAGAACGTTTCCGAGCGTTCAATAGTGGAGAACGCCTCCGAACGTTCTTATCCTTCATATCATCTTGTTGACGAGGCTTTTCTGTCGCTTACCCGCTCTGACGCGCTTATCATCAATGCGGCCCGCGGAGGTATAGTCGATGAAGAGGCCTTGCTTAGCAGCGGCAGACGGTGCGTCATCGACTGTTGGGAGGGGGAAATTAGTGGAGAACGCCTCCGAGCGTCTGGCGGTAGAGACGGTGTTTTCCACCGTCTCTCAAATAGTGGAGAACGTCTCCAAACGTCTGGTAGTGGAGAACGTCTCCGAGCGTTCAACGGTAGCGTTGTCAATTCCGCCGAATATTATTCGGCTGCCCCTTCGTGCATAGCCGAAGCGGTACATTCAATTAACACCGCCCTCGTGCAGAAGGCAGAGCTGGCAACGCCGCATATCGCGGGTTACACGCAGTGGGGTAAGTACCGCGCCTCGGATATCGTCCTCAGGGAGCTGACTCGTTTCTTCGGTCTGCCACCTATCAGGATACCCAAAGATGAAGTGCCGCCGCACAAAACCACCGTCTTCGATATTCGAAGAGTCTCAGACGAACTGAAGGCTAATCCTGAAAACTTCGAACAACAGCGAGAGCATTATCCGTTGAGATAACAATAGTGGAGAACGCCTCCGAGCGTCTGGCGGTAGAGATGGTGTTTTCCACCGTCTCTCAAATAGTGGAGAACGCCTCTTTCGTACTTCGTACATAGCGTAAGCGGTACTTTAATTTTGTAATCTCAATTTTGCAAAATAAAATTAGTGAAATATTTTTGAGAATGGAGTTTGGCTATTTAAGAAATTTGTAGTACTTTTGCGTAGTTTTGTCAGGTAAGGGTATTAGTCTGTTTTTTCTTATCTCGGCAATATGTTTAGAACGAACAACGGTTAATGACACTCATTCTTAAACATATTTTGGGATGCGTTTTTCCTTTTATTGTGCAGGAGCACAGCGATAAGTGTGAGGAAAAGAGAGTGCTCGCCGAAGTGTGCAATAGTGGAGAACGTCTCCGAACGTTCATAAGCAACGCTATTTTGCCCTTTTCTGAGAAAATGTGGAGAACATCTACTTCGTACTTAGCGCAAGCGGTACTTTGTTATGGTGTCTCCGAGCGTTCGGACAGTAAAATGTTAAAAGGTTAACCTAATTGGGTTAGCCTTTTTGCGTTTTATTAAATTTAACCGGATCAACATCCCCGCAGGTTCTATGAAGCCGCCCCGTTTGTCGCAGCCGCTTTAGTGGATAACGCCTCCGAGCGTTCAATAGTGGATAACGCCTCCGAGCGTTCAATAGTGGATAACGCCTCCGAGCGTTCAACGGTAGCGTTGTCAATTCCGCCGAATATTATTCGGCAATACCATAACAAAAGCGTTGTCAATTCCGCCGAATATTATTCGGCAATCCCGCAACAAAAAGCGTTGTCAATTCCGCCGAATATTATTCGGCAATACCATAACAAAAAGTGTTGTCAATTCCGCCGAATATTATTCGGCAATACCATAACAAAAAGCGTTGTCAATTCCGCCGAATATTATTCGGCAATACCGTAACAAAAAGCGTTGTCAATTCCGCCGAATATTATTCGGCTATAAAAACTAAATTTATGATATCTTATTCCCTTTCTCGGAGACGTTCTCCACTACCAAACGTTCTCAGACATTTTGTTTTGGGCGTTTCAACATTATTGTTACTTGCGCTTACAAGTATTAAAGCGTGGGGAACAGAAACTACTGCCACCATAAATTTCAACTCTTCTGCAACTAAAATCAGTAGCGCATCTGTTAATGGCAATGATAGTCAAGGTAACACTTGGTATGTTAATACGGCAGGTACCTCTTCCTTTACGTCAAATACTTCGTATTATCAAGTAGGTTCAAGCGGCAGTCCGGCAACGAGCATTACCTTTGGAGTCAAGTTGCCAAGTTCGAGGAACATAACTTCTTTTAGTGCGAAGTTTGGCGGGTTCACTGGTACAGCGGGAACTGTAACGCTCAAGGTCGGTAATACATCAGTCGGTACAGGGGCTTTAAGCACCACAAACGATGTAACAATAAGCAACACATCCTCAACGGGTAGTGATACTTTGACTGTTACCGTTACAGGGATAAGTAAAGGTGTCAAGTGTTATTTTATCTCCTATACCTATATTGATCCTACTTGCACTGTGGCGTGGTATGTTAATGGAGCGGCTTATTCAACCGGTAGCCCGACTACTAACTTAACAGCAGGAAATAAGGTATCCACCTTACCTACAGTGCCGTCGCCGGCGGGTTGCTTCGAGGGGAAAACATTCGTCGGGTGGACGAACGTTGCCGATTATGAGGACTCGGAGGATGCCCCCGCTGTTCTATTCAAAACCGCTACCGCCTCGCCCCTCATCACGCAAGACACCTCTTTCTACGCCGTCTTTGTCAATGCCGATTCCATAGGTACAGAGTGGGGGTTGGTCCCTGACTTGGAATCAATAACAAATGGACAATATGTTATCGTCAATAACAATTTTTATCTGCCTAATGCAAAAGTAACCTCCGGTGGACCTTCCAAAGGAGGAGGTATGACAATCACTGACGGAAAGATAAAAAGTACTGTAACAGATGCAATGAAGTGGAACTTCACCGTCAGCGGCAGTGCAGTAACGATAAAAAGTCTCACAGGTAATTATCTATATTCTATTAGTGGAACTGGTACATCGATAAGAGTTAATACAACCCCAGATACATGGACATTCGAACTAAATGATGCAGCCCCTGCTTTCGCAATGAAAGATGCAACTCACGACAATTATTGTGCTACATATGGTTCTGGTGATACTTGGAGAGCTTACACTACTAAAAACCATTCTAATTATGGCGATGGCGGGAAGATATATCTTTACAAAAACACCACCATCTACGAATACTCCGACTATGCGACGGTTTGTTGCAATGAGGTGGCGGCCATAAACGGGTCGGTTTCGTGGGACAGCGGGGATGCCGTGCTCAGTTGGGATCTGCTCGCTAATACCGATACTGCCGCTTGGGTGGTTAAGTACAAGTTGTCGCCTGCGGGTGCCTACACCTCTTGGAACGGTACACAGACGAATTACGACAGTGATGATGACGCAGTTAATGACCGGCGCACAACCACTATCACGGGGCTCGCGGAGGGCTCGACCTACGACTTCAAGGTTATAGCCGCACCCAAAAGCGGGTACTGTGATAAGGAAGAAGAGCTGTCGGGTAATGTCGTGCCGACAATCACCACTTCCGTGGCAACAATTGCCGATTTAGACTACTCTGTCAGTAGCGGACCGAGTACGGCGCAACTATTCACGGTGAGCGGGGCAGGGCTGACGGGTGCCTTGACCGTTACTGCTCCGGACCACTTTGAGGTGAGCAAGACGAGTGCTACTACGGGCTTCGCCGGCAGTGTGTCGTTGCCCGCAGACGGTACGCTCTCTGCTACTAATGTGTGGGTGAGACTCGCGAGTGGTAAAGCCGTAGCCGATTATAGCGGAGATATCACTATCAGCGGCGGCAGTGCCGCGCAGAAGACAGTGGCGGTATCGGGTTCGGTGACGAGTGTGTCGCTGAGCAGTATAGCCATCAAGACTGCCCCGACGAAGGTTAAGTATCTTGAGGGAGAGATACTCTCCGCCGCAGGATTAGTTATCACCGCCACCTATAGCGACGCCTCCACCCGCGATATAGCGTTCACGGGAAACGAGGGGGCTTTCACACTCTCGCCTGCGGCCGGCACTGTGCTCAGCACGAGTAACACCTCCGTCTCTATCACTTGGAACGGCAAGACCACACCTTCAGCACAGAGTATCAATGTCTATTCGGTGACCGTGCAGATGACCGATGAGGACGGCACTGCTATCGTGAGCGGCCCGACGGCTTCGGCTACCGGCAGAACGCTCACCGCAAACGAAAACGAGAGTCTTTATAAGTTCAAAACGTGGAAATACGGCACAGCCGCAGGTACAGCCATCGCTTCGGCAAGCAGCCTCAGTACCTCACTCACCGGTACACCCACAGGGAACGTAACTATTATAGCAGAATATTATAAACCGATTACTATCTCTTGGTTAAAAGGCGGCAGTACATATTCAACGGGCAGTCCGACAACGAGCGTCAAACGCGGTACGCTGTGGAGTGCATTGACTCCCCCGACAGACCCTGCCGATGATGCCCTCGGAGCGTGCGAAAATATGTTCGCCGGTTGGAGTAACTCTATGGCAACGGAGTGGACCAATGATGGTTATGATGCTCCGGCCGTACTCTTGAAGAACGCCGATTTCAGCGGGAGAAGCACTGAGATAACGGAGGATATAACCTTCAGGGCGGTCTATGTAACGAGGACTGTCGGTACACCCTATTATGGCAAGGTTACTTCTACGGCTGATATCACCAACGGCGATTACTTGATAGTATATGAGACCGGAAGTGTGATTTTCAATGGAGGATTAAGTACACTTGATGCTGCGGGTGACACATTGCATGTAACGATTGCAGATAGTAAGATTGCCGCGAACAGCAAAACAAATGCTGCAAAATTTACTATTGATGTGACGAACAAATATGTGAAGAGTGCAAGCGGTAAATATATCAATCAGAGTTTGTATGATAACGGATTGAGCGAAAGTACTACCCTGGCAGCCGTGTATTCAATGACTATTTCAGGTTCCGGAGATTTCGTCTTACAAGGCACGGGAAACAGTAGTGGTACTTATGTTGTACTACGCTATAATTCCTCTTCAGGACAAAACCGGTTCCGTTTCTATAAGAATACTCAACAAGCCATTCAACTTTATAAATACACCACTCCAATCTCGTACTCCGACTATAAGACTATGTGTTGCTCTACGCCGGTCAGCGCGTTGAGTATCACGAGCAGTGCGTCGGTTGCCTTAGACGCTACTCTGTCGCTGACATCAACGGGCGGCAACGGCGGTGCCGTCAGTTGGTCGGTGGTGAACGGCACGGGTAGTGCTACCATTGCCGGTTCGACACTAACCCCGACAGCTATGGGTACTGTGACCGTTAAGGCGCATCAAGACCTCAACGGCACGACTTGCGAGCAGGATGATGAGATGGTGGTAACGATAACTGCTTCTACTATTAACGCCACGGGGGTCAGTGTCAGCCCGACGAGTAAGGCTATCGTAGTGGGTGAGAGTTTCACTATCACTCCGACGGTCACGCCTGAAAATACCACAGATAAAACCGTCAGTTGGACATCGAGTGCCACGACCAAAGCAACGGTGTCGGAATTAGGTGTAGTAACGGGTGTGGCACAAGGCTCTTCTACTGTTACCTGTACGACCACCGACGGCGGTTTCACCGCTACGACGGCAGTGACAGTGTATGATGTAGCGGTGAGCATAGAGGACGAGGACGGCAATAGTATCAGTGCCGAAGGGGTTACTGCTTCGGCTTCGGGCAGGACGCTGACGGCGAGCGTGGGGGGAAGTCTTTATAAGTTCAAGCAGTGGACCCTGACCACTGCGAGCGGCACGACTCTCGCCAACGCAAGCAGCCTCAGCACCTCACTGACAGGTACCGTGACGGGGAATGTGGCAGTGAAGGCTGTGTTTTATAAGCCGCGACGGATAACATGGTCGGTCAATGGTGATAACTGGAACACAGGACACGGCACGCCGACAACGGCGGTGCAGTACGGCAGTAAGATAACCGCTCTCCCGACAACCCCGACAGCGGCGGCATGCGACGATAGAAAACGCTTCGCCGGTTGGCGCAATGCGGCTATTGACGGATCTACCGATACAGAACCGGCGGGACTATTCACCACAGAGCAGGAGTCACCGACAATAACGAGTGATGTTACTTTCTACGCAGTCTTTGCAGACGGGGTGAATAAGTACGAGTTGGTGAAATCGTCTTCCACCGCTTTGGCTGACGGCGATAAGATACTGATTGTCAGTGCGGGTACATCGGGTAGTGCGTATGCGCTCTCAAAGCAAAACAGCAATAACCGTGCACAGGTTGCCGTAACAATATCTGCGGGAAGCGTCATCTATGAGCCTACTTTGGCAGAGAAAGAGTCGGATGCCGTTATCTATCTGCTGCAGTTAGAGGCTAACAGCACCTATTTTAATATCAAAGATATAGTGGCAGACAAATACTTGCAGGCATCAGGCGGAACGAGCAACAATTATTTGACATTGTCTGCAACTAATACGGATGACAAAACAAAATTCACTATTTCGGCAGACAATTCAGGTGTAGCTTCTGTAGTTGCCAATATCACAGGAAGGAATACTATGCGGTATAACAATGTCAATAATATATTCTCTTGCTATGAAAGTGGTCAGAGTGATATTTATATCTACCGCCAAGTGCAGCCATCGGGCTATGTTACCTCTTGCGCTTCTTGCGATGCTGATGCCACCTTCAATGCTACTCCTGCCGTTACAGCAGTCACCTGCACGGGGGCTACTGTTACCGCCACCGAAGGTCTCGAGAGTATCGGTTTGGGTGAGGGGTGCAATATTAGGGAATACGGCTTTGTTTGGGGCACAACAAGCAGCCCGACGACGGATAGCAATACAGGTAAATATACGGTCAGCGATGTTATAGAGACCGATGAGGAGTTTACGTACGATATCACGGGACTGACGGCAGGCACTCAATATTTTGTGCGTACCTATGCTGTTAATCGCCACGGCACGGGGTATAGCGAGGCACGCTCGTTCTATACCAATGGTGTAGAGAGTATCGCTATCACCACTGCTCCTACGAAAGTCAATTATGTGGCAGGCGAGACCTTCGATGCAACGGGAATGGTAGTGACAGCCACTATGTCTGACGATGCGGAAGAAGAGGTAACGGGCGACATAACCTATTCGTCGGCAGCCCTGGAGGTAGGCACTAATCAAGACTTCGCCATCAGTTATACCTTGTGTGATAATGAGGTTAATGCAGCGCAGAAGATTAATGTATATTCGCTGAGCGTGAGCGAGGGAAGTAATCCTGATTACGGCAGTTACTCCGTGTCGGGGGCTGTGATAACGGTAACACCAAACACTCGCAAGACCTACACTTTCACGACCACTAATGCCGAGTTAAGAGATAACTGCGATGGCACACATACGATTATCAGCCCGACGGGCAGTGTGTCTGTGGTTATTAACTATGTGGATGCTGAGCAGGTGAAAGTCTATTTTAAGGTTAATGGTGAGGTGGTGACCGATCTGACTCAGGATGTGTATCAGAGCGAGGCGGTAACCATGCCGACGGCAAGCGAACTGGCGGACGCCATGGAATCGCAGAGCATGAAACTACCCGATGACGATTATCCTAATTTCTGGGGGTGGTCAGATACCGACTTCGCCGCGCAGACAGCAGAGCCTGCTATAGTTAGCGGCTCGCCTGTTATTAATGCCGAAAAAATCTACTACGCCGTTTATACTAATATGTATAAGGCAGAAATAGTACCGGGTGTGGACATAACAAACACAAGTCACCCCGCTTCCGAACAAACGATTACGAAAAACGGGAAAGATATTAAGTATCACTATGTTTGTAAGCAGACACTATACTCGGAAGCATACTTGCAATTTAAGAAAGATCCCACGGCGTTCGGATATATATATAATAGTTCGGCGATGAGCAAGATACTTAGGATAGAGATTGAGAAATTTAATGCCACATCTAATGTGCCGGTCTATGCCGGTTCGGCTGCAAACACCATCAGCGGCTCTGCCATAACGGATGAAGGCACAAGCGATTCGAAGTATATCTATAACTTCCCTGCAAACACCGAATATTTTATTATAAAAGGTGATGATAATGCCGCTTACAAGTTGAAGAATATAACTATCTATTATTCGTCTGTCCTGGTGCCAGAGTATATGTCTCAGTTCTGCCTTCAATATGCTATAAGCGGCGTGTCGAAATCGGGAACAGCGGTGGAAGGCGGAACGATAACCACCTCTCACACTTCCCGTTGTGAGGGCAAGGCGGTTATGCTGTCGTCATCTGTATCGTCGAACGGTTATCGCTTCAATCATTGGACGATATCTAACACCACCACCTCTGAGAATGTAACCGCTGCCTTACTCGGTGCTGACAGCACCTCGCTCACCCCTGCAGCGTTCTCTATGCCGGCGCACCCGATAACGGTGAGTGTGGACGTAACGACCTTCCGTGATACGCTTATCGACCGTATGCACGGTAAGGTAGTAGCATCACCGCTACCAACGGGTGTCTTGAGCGTGAATAGTAGCGACCCGAAGAAAGGTATCACCTACGCTGCCGGCGAATATACGGTGCCGACGCTCACTAACGCCGACGAGCCGGAGGACGATGAAGAGGGTTGCGCCGACACGCATTATTACTTCGTCGGGTGGGTAGAGAAGAGCAGCGATAACTTCAATAGCAACGGCACAATAAACGGCTCGCCGACGGTAACAACCGGCGGAACAACCGAATATGGAGCAACAGGCAAGACCTACTACGCCATCTGGGCAGAAAAGCAGGCTTATAGCCTCTCGGATGCTCTTGCCTGGTGTCCGGATATGTCTGAGGTGCATTATATGGTGCCTGCCGGCGATGGCGGTTATGTAGAGGAACATTCGGTCATTGCTACAGACGGTAGCGTAACTTCGTATGCTGCTGCTTACGACGGTTGCGAGAAGGTGTTCTCCGGCTGGGCTGATGCTATGGTAGAAACACTGAAGCAGACAACGGCAGAGGCTTCGATGGTGTCGGAAGACGGTGCCCTAACAGATATTGACCACGATACAACTCTATATGCACTCTTTGCCTCTGAGAACGGCAATAATAACGCCGGCGGCAAATATATGACAGATTACTCTACCACTTGCGAGCAGGCTGCGGCTGGAACACTCTATTGGGAAGGAGTAAAAGATTATACGGGAGCAACGGACGACCTTATAGAAAAGACTGCAGGCAGCGAGATGAGCGGCTCGACCTCTATCGGTTCATCGCTCACCTTACCCACACTCACCAAAGACTCAACACTTACCTATTGGAAAGCCACGATAGAGGGCACGACCCTGTCGCGGGAGTTTGCCGCAGGCGAAACCTTCCTCGTCAATCACCCCGTAACACTCACTGCCTATTGGGAGCCTAAGGCAACAATAGGATCGGCAACCATCGACTACACCGCCTCTGCCACAGCCCTCGCCATAGCAGGCTGGAACGGCGATAGCGTTATCGTCGAGAC
>CAKZZM010000177.1 GCA_937885465.1 uncultured Bacteroidales bacterium | reverse complement strand
TGTATATACCTGTACTTTAATGGATGGTTACGAATCACTCGTTTATCGTTTATTGGAGAGAAAACTTGTGTGGATGTATCCTCAACTAAAAGGAAAGATAAAAAGTAGTGGAGTCCACAAAAGTCAGTTGTGGGAAAAGGAAATTAAGAAGATATTGAAAATTAACTGAATACTTTGAAAAAAAGTAAAAAAATAGAAAATAACGGAGTAAGCCGAAAAGCCGTTAAGTGAGTAGGCAATAAAACAAACAATCTATTATGAACGGAGAAAACAAATTCTTGAAACTTTTTTACATCATTGCTTTTCTTGCATTTGCTGGTGTAAGTTGCTGGGCAACAGCAGAATCATTGCACATGTTATTACCAACATGGCCATCAGTCTTTTGTTATGTTGTAACAATTGGGTTCTTTATTATCGCCTCGCTTGGAACAAAAATGATTGTAGATAGCTTAAACCAAAATATCTACCTTGAAAAGAGGGGATTGCGTCTTATCGGCGGAATACTTATTGTATTGGTATTTTGGCTTGTATGTAGTATGCCAACAAATACTCATACTTTTTTCTATCGTTCAGTCGCTAATGGAATAGCAAAAGATGATATCGGAATGACAAGGGGCTATCTTAATCAATTAGTTAATGATACTCAAATAGAAGATCAAATTCGTAAAAAGCAAACTGAATTGGATAACAAAATCAAGGCAAAACTGACAGACCTTGAAACTGAAATAAAGAATGAGGTAAATCCTGGCTTTGGGCCTCATGCTAAAGAAATACTACGTCAGTTTGCTGATTTGTTGGATGTTCCCAAAGTGGATCCTATATCATACACTGGCGGTGCTTCAAATGAGAAGCGCGAGAAATTAGTTAAGCAATATCGCACTAAAATATATGCCTTGGAAGATACAAAGAAGGATGCAATACGTGCTTCGATGACTGCTACAAATAAAGACCAATATCAAAAAGAAGCACAGACGGCAGTAACTAATATTCAGTATATCGCAGATGAGAAGAACAATAATCCGTCAGCACTTAATAGTGTCGATTTTGCACATGAAGTTGACAATCGTTTACTTACCGGCTATGCCACGATTAAAACTTATAATAACTTCGTCAGTTTCGACAATGAGACTGACAAAGAACGATATACGACATTGCATCCTATAACTAAAATCAAACGCCTTATGAGTGTGTTTGATGTATGGAAAGATACATTCAAAGGATTATATAAAGGGCATGGCTTTATCTTTTGGATTCTCATTTCAATATTGATGGATATCGCTGCCTTCATATTCTTTGATTTGGCATTCAAAAAAGAAGATTAACAATTAAATACATATAACCATGGCAAAAAAACAATTTAATCTGGACGATACTCCGGTAGTTGAACCGCAGGAAGAAGTGTTTACTCATACAGACGATGTTTCGGTAGAGGAAACACCAGAAAACATACCCGATAGTAATACTGTTAAAGGGTTAAGTGTAGAAGAACAGAACGACCCTAATAAAATCAAGGTAACAATCGAAGATGAAAAGACTCCGATAGTTGTGTTATTTGGACCTCCGTCAAGTGGTAAAACTATGACATTGGTTCGTCTTACCCGATACTTACGAGATGCATCATTCGATGTTTACCCTGTACGAACTTTCCGACCTGCGGCAGATGCGCATTACAAAAAAATGTGTGATGACTTCAACGATATGGTAACAAGTGAGAACGCTGCACAGAGTACATCGCCTGCAAGTTTCACAAAAAGGCCGCCCGATATGTCAGATATTGGAGGCCCCGGGTGAACACTATTTTACACCGAAAGACAAAACTGCCAATCGGTCTTTCCCACGCTATATAAACAATATTAAGAGCAACAATAACCGTAAAATATGGTTGTTTATTGTGGAACCTGACTGGGAGGACGATACAGACCGTCATAATTATGCTGAGAGAATCAAACAACTTAAAATGAATATGAATCCACGAGATAAGGCAATATTTCTTTATAATAAAGTTGACAAAACACCCTTTGTAATTAGTCGTGGTAAAGTAAGAATCAAACAAGCTATTCAATCTGTTGGGAATCAATATAAAGGTATTTATGAACCTTTCCGCAACCAAAATCCCATTACAAGTTTCTTTAAAGAATATAATTGTGAGTTTGTTCCTTTTTCAACGGGTGATTACAACGAAACAATCGATGGGGGTATTGTTTATGAAGCAGGTCCAGATGAATACCCGCGTGACTTATGGCGTGCAATATTAAGTTTCATTAAAGGATAGAAAAATGAAGGCTAACTTTTATATTCATGGAGTCCCAAAAGGACAAGAGATTTGGGGTAGCGAGCAGGATAGAGACTATATTAAAAGTTTCTATTCTGCAACCTACAATGAGCAGGTACGCTTTGTCATTGAAATTATACCTGCCAAGAGAAGAATCTTTTATACTTATATTAGAAGCAAAAATGTATTCGGTGCAGAAAACCGCGAAGGCTCATATTTCGGTATGACCGTAAGTTTTGAAGGTGTTTATTGTACAGATAATGAAAGCTTGTTTACATTGTTTGATACAATATTCAACAAGCGAATAATGGGATCTCTTCTCCAAAATCAGAATGGCAATTTACGTTTTACTATATCGACTTTTGAGGGGAAGAATAAAGAATTGGAAAGCATACAAACGGAGTTCCAGAGACAATTGGATTCGTTTGCCGAAGATTTGGATAAAATAGATAACTCTTTTACCGGCACATCAAATGGGCAAGTGGCTCATTATAACATTTCGGATATTGACAATTCCAATTTCTTTGCTGTATTACGCAAAACGCTAAAAATTTATATTTCGCCGGAGTACCCTACAAGAGATGCACAAATTGCTTCACTAAAAAAGCAAATTGAACCAGAAAGAGCAAAAAGCAAGCAACTTTCGGAAGACAAAGCCGAACTTGAATCCAAACTCTCCACTACGACAGACAAAAACAAACGATATGAAGTGGAATTGACTTCATTGAGAACAGACAAACAGAAGTTGGAAGAGGACAATAGAAAATTAAGAAGTGAAAATGCAAACCTAAGAACTGATTTAGAACGAAACAAAGCAAAGAACGGCATAGAAAAATCAGTCAGCCAAATTAAGCAACCATTGGAAGAATTACTGCGGCATATACGCAAAATAAGTCCGACAACTTCCTATTATGAAGAACCACGACATCACCATTCTAATAATGAGACTTCTGATACAAATAACATGAGAATGGTTGCACATGAAATCGTTTTGGGGATAATCCTTGTCCTGCTTATTGCACTAACCTGTATCGCTATTTCACAATTAGATATTACATTGCCTTCATTCTCCAAAAAGGAATATAAACATGTCGCCCCAAAAGCACAAACACAGCCGTATATTATGTACAAGGGAAATCCTTCAGAATTAGAAGTCGGGAAAGAATATGAGGCACAACTCATCAACCCACCGCAAGGGCTATCTGTCAAATGGAGAATTGATGGTGCAGAGGTAACTAATGGCAAAAAGAATGAAGTAATTATCAAATTTAAGCCTTTGGCAGATAAAGATTCGGTACATCTGACAAGTTGTATAATAATTAATGATAAAGATTCAGTAATAGAAAGAAAAGTATGGAAAATAAAAAAACAATAACTATACTTGTATGTGTTATCCTTCTTTGTGTCTCATGTGGCAGTGGAACAAAGAAACCCAATGTGCCTTTTGTCGAAAGCTCATCTGAATACTATGATGAAGATGTCATCGTTCCGTTTAATGAGTATGGTGGTGTCCGCACAATTCAAGTTAAAATTAACAATTGTTCAGAGTTTCCTATGATTTTTGATACAGGTTGCTCTGGTATGACTCTTTCTATTGCAGAAGTATATGTCCTGGCAAAACAAGGTTGTATTTTTGCTGAAGATATTGAAGGCTATGGTTACTCAACCATTGCTGACGGAAGTATCGTGCAAAATATGATTATTAACTTACGACAGATTCAGATTGGAGATTTGGTGTGCCATAATGTAAAAGCGAACGTGAGTGACAACGAAAATGCACCTCTCTTGTTGGGTAATGGCGTGCTGAATCAAGTAGAGTCATTTTCGACAGACAACTTGAATAAAACTATTAAATTCCACCTCAAATGAATGTAACCGTCTATCTCTTTGGTAAGTTAGGTGGAAGTTATACACAATATCCTGATGACTATGCTCGTGATATATTTTCTAAGTTTGAAGATAACATTAAGTCGCCGTCACAATTGATGATACATCGTAATGATGCACTCATCTATTATGGATATCTACGCAAGCTATCGGACCAGGGGAAGTATATAGGTATATCTTTTGTCTTCAATGGAGCGATGTGTACTGATATTCCTGCTCTCTGTAAGTTATGTGAAGACAACATAACTAACTGGGTTGTTGGCGGAGAAATTTTAGAGTTTGCTGATAATGGCGATATAATTTCAAAGGTAGATAGGCTTTATAAAACAGCAAGTGAGTTCAAGCGATTGTCCGGGAGTCTTGCCTCTCAAATCGCAAGTGCAAAACTACTATTTAGAAAACTACCTCCTGTCAATTACGCAGTAAGTGCAAATGCTGTTAAAACATATACTCTCAATGATGATAATGAGACATTGAACGACGCTCTTAATGAGTACAGCAACATCTATATCTACAGCGATTCTACCTCAGAGACACTAGCTGGATATTCTGACAAATTAAGGCGATTGAGTAAAGAAAATAGTGAACTTAAGGCGGAGAATGCAAAAGTTCTTCGTGAAAAGAAACGCACCACAATTGTTACTATACTTATCGGTATCCTATCAATCGGTTTTATCGCAATTCTCTCGCTTGTTGACAGTTCGAATCAAAAAACGAGACAGATTAATAGTCTTGAACGTGATAAAACAAATCTTACTCAACACGTAGACGAATTGCGAAGAGATTCTGCTTGGCTAAATAACCAGTGGTCATCAACTAAATATGAACTCAAAATACAACAGAGCCGGACGAATCGTCTTCAGTCTGATTCGACTAAGTTGGCAAAAGAGAACAAGAAACTGAAATCTGATCTTGCTACAGCAAATAGAAATATTTCTGCTTATCGACAAACGATTGAACAAAAGGACAGGCAGATTATAGAGAGAGACAAAACAATTTCAGAACTTCGTAGAAGTACCACACAGTCGTCATCTTCTCATTCAGCGCCATTCTCTATATCAAGCGTGAGCGTCTCTAGTATTAAGAAAGGCGGATCTACGGCAAGTGATTTCGGGTACACTTTGTATTCGTCTAGTTCTTATGGTATCAAAGTTAAGATGACTTATAAGGCATATACTTCAGGTTCGAGAAATATTACAATTAAGCTATACGGTCCTTCTTCATATTCGTCTGGATACTCTTGGTATGATAGTGAAGTTGAAAGTGTATACCTATATTCCGCGGGAACGTCATCATATACCTACACTTTCTCCAGAGTTCTGGATAAAAATGGCAATAGATTGTCTGCCGGTAGTTATTATGTTGAGATTTGTTACGATAGTAAAGTGGTTAAAACACAATATTTCACAATAAAAAAATAACAGCAGTCCTTCAATTGCCGGACATAGCCTATTTTGGGGCAAAACCGAGTATAATCCAAAGTGAAATGCTTGCCAAGTATCGCCAATATGCTTTCCTTATAATAATGATAGTGGCTGCAATCATTACTCCACCGGATCTGATGACCTTGGTATTAGTCACAATTCCATTGTATCTGCTATATGAGGTAAGTATTATTGTATCAAAGAATGTTCCTTCGAACTCTAACGCAGAGGGATAATTTAATAGTGGCGCGAGAGTGTGTGAGATAGACTCAAATCATCATTATGAAAGTCATAGACCATCTATTGAGAAAATGAAAGAAACTCAAGATCCGTATAATCTCCAGCGTTTCATTGGCGCACAAGATGGCTTCTATAAACAAGCCTTAAAAGAAATACGCGACGGGCGCAAAATGTCTCATTGGATTTGGTTTATCTTTCCGCAGATGGCAGGGCTTGGTCATAGTTGCATGTCTGAGCATTACGGCATTAGTTCGCTTGATGAAGCGAGAGCTTACTTGGAACACCCTATATTGCGTAAACGATTAGTGGAAATAACTGAGGCACTTCTGGCACACAGCAGAAAAAGGCTGTTTCATTCACCCAAAACTGCCTTTGAAATTCTTGGAACGATTGACGCAATCAAAGTGCGTTCATGTATGACACTCTTTGATGTTGTTGAACCAAATGGCATTTTTGTTGAGGTGTTGAATGCTTTTTATGACGGAGAACGAGACCAACTTACATTAAACATGCTCTCATAACAAAATTTAACTATTAGAAAAATGAAACTATCATTCAAAACAACCACACTTGTTGCCGCAATCGGCATGATTATTTATGCGCTGTATGTTGTTGCGCGGCATATCATCTATTATGCTTATCCGACAGCTTATTGTTATGATATATGGCCGGACATTCGTGTGCGTTTGATGTTTGACCTGTTGCCTCTCAGCCTCATTATTGCAGGGTTTGGCTTGTACCAACAGAGGCCGATGAACACCACAAAGCCTTTTCGTATTATGACCATCTGTCTTTTTGTGGCTCTAATAGGAACACTTGTCTTTTCTCCTCTATACACGTATTCCTTTATTGGAATTGGCTCCATTTTTCCGTCCATCTATTGGCGCGTGCTGTTATTAATCGCAGGAATCGTCTGGCTCTTTATGCTCAGAAACCAGCCATTAGAGAACGCATCTCCTCGTTCTTATCAAGTGACTTTGGCTATCTCTATGGCATTACTGGCTCTACCGGTTGTGTTAGAAGCCATTTCCGGCATTGCCTTATTGAGCGGAAGAGAATATGTTATTGGTCTTAACTCCGGTGCTATCAAAACGTGGGTCAAATTTATTGCGCCTGTCTTACCATTGATTCATTTTGTTTTTCCGAGTATCAAAGAGATAAATCTCACTCGCAACAGCCATTGTGTGCCCGGTTCATTGGCTGAAAGGACTTTCCTCCGGAATAAGACCTTTGCCGTTGTAATAGTCATCATTTCCATAGTCGCAGTCTGTCTGACGATTTTTTGCGCGAAGATGTTATATGTAGCATATATCCGACATAACTTATATATTTTTAATTATGAGAACAGTTCCTTTCTTTTTAGAATCATGGGCATAATTGGGGCATTTTCGTGCTGTGTGTCTGCTTTCTTCGCATGGATTATGCTTTCTATCATGGCATTCCGCCAACTGCCTAATCCGCGAGGATACAAGATTTACAATATCGTTTGCCTATGCCTGATTTTGGTAAGCTTCATTTTGTCGGTGGTTCTAACACAGATAGAGAATCCGGCACAAGATCTGTTTGTGAACATATTTATTGCCTCTTTCTCTGCGTTCTACATTACTACCGCCATCCGCGCTGTTTCTTATTCATTGCCGAACTCAAAATAATTACTTTCACTTGCCTCCGATAAGTATTCTGTAAGTGCCTAAAATATAGCGGATACACAAGCATAGTGCGGCAGAGTGGGGGAAAATTCACATTTAAAAGCCCAAATATTTGCATATATCAGAAAAAAGTTGTACCTTTGCACCGCAAAATACAAATCGCTATGGTACACAGAGATATTATTGGCAGCATTCTGCAAGACTTTGGAAGAGGTAAGGTGATTGTCATTCTTGGACCTCGCCAGACGGGAAAGACTACGCTTTTGGACCAACTAACAGAGGGTCAAACGGATGTTTACCGACTGAATTGTGATGATTATGACGATGCGTTGACCATTTCACACCGCACGTCTGATGAATTGCGCAGAATTGTCGGTAGCCATAAGATATTACTCATTGATGAGGCGCAGCGAGTAGAGAATATAGGGCTTACATTGAAGAAGTTTGCCGATTTACACGTAAAGACGCAAGTGATTGTTACCGGTTCTTCTTCCTTGGAGTTAGCCAATAAGATAAACGAACCGGCAACGGGACGTCTATTCGAATACAATCTTTTCCCATTATCTGTTCATGAGATGGTGGCTCATACGGATGCCCGTGCCGAGCGTAGAATGTTGGAGAACAGAATGATCTATGGGTACTACCCCGAGATTGTGACGCATCCATCCGATTCCAAACGCCTGCTATCCAACATCAGTAATAGTTATTTATTCCGTGACTTATTGGGCTACAATGGTATTAAACGTCCGGAGTTATTGCAAAAACTGGTACGAGCTTTGGCATTACAAATCGGCAGTGAGGTATCCTATAACGAATTAAGCGGATTGCTTGGTGCCGACCGAGCGACTATAGAGACATATATCCGCCTTTTAGAGCAATGTTTTGTTATCTTCAAGTTGGATTCTTTTAGTCGTAATATGCGGAACGAAATCAAAAAAGGACACAAGATATATTTCTATGACAACGGTGTTCGTAATGCGCTTATAAACAACTATGCTCCCCTTGAATTGCGCAATGATGTTGGGGCACTTTGGGAAAATTTGATGATGTCCGAAAGACGCAAACAAAATATTTATAGAAATCAATACGCTCAGATGTACTTCTGGCGAACTATGGCGCAACAAGAAATCGATTTGATTGAAGAAAAAGACGGAGAGTTGTTTAGTTTTGAGTTTAAGTGGAACGAAAATAAAAAAGCAAAGCAACCTGTTTCATTTGCAAACAATTATGCGAATGTTCCTTTCAATGTTATTACTCCTTCGAATTATATAGAGTGGCTCTGTGAGGGATGGTGATGGTAATGTCGGTTTTCTGTTTGGCAGTTTCAGGGCAAATATGATTGTAACCATCCATTAAAGTACATGTAATATAGAGTTAGGGCTGTAACCGGTTGTGGTTACAGCCCTAATGATTGCAGGTGTACTTTACCGATTATAACGTTCGGAGACGTTTTCCACTTATTGTTCACCGAGGACTAATAATACCTCAGGATGCTGCGAATCCGTTTGTGTGGCGGCAGTGGCAGTTACTCGGGTAAGTAATTGTTGTTCTTGGTTCGCTTATTCATTGAAAATCAATGGTCGTTTTTGCGGGGCGGGTAAGCCAAAAATTTGCGTATTTCACAAAAAAGCAGTAATTTTGCAATGTCTTTTAAAGTACCAAGTGACTAAGTACTAAGCACCAAGTGACTAAGTACGAAGTACGAGAGTGCTACGTTCGGAGACGTTCTCTACTACCAGAACGTTCGGAGACGTTCTCCACTATACAGTCGTTGTTAAGAATAATAAAAAATAATTAAGCCATCTTTAAAATGAATTTTCCAATGAAGAAAACTATTTCGAGAAATGTACTCCTCTTGTGTGCGCTCATATATGCGGGTACATTATTTGCTAACGCCTATGTGCAAGAGGTAGGCGAGTCCTTGCAGGCGGCAGCCACTGCTACTCAGACTATTGTTGATGCCGATGACTACACTTGGCGGCTTGACGAGATCCGCAACCGAAACTACGTCGGTTATGACAACGAACTCGGGGACACCCTCAAAGAAGGTTCGGTCATCCGTTTTGCCTACGACTCCGCCTCGTTTTACACCTTAGAGTTTATGCATGTCGGCGAATGGTCGGACTCCGTTGAGGTGCTAGGCAGGACTACCCAAACGATCTATAGCCTCATCGGTCCGAACGGTAAACACCGAGAAGAAATCTCACTCATTCGTACCCGTAACGGTGCCGTGATGAGCGCCGATTCGTTTGCCGCTTACAATCCGCTCGCGGATACGATTGTCCGCAATAGCTAATACTACGATTATGCGTACGACTCCTATCGGAATGTGTATGACGAAAACGGTTCACTCATCCGCCAGATACGCAACTACGATATGGTGGAATGTGAAATGGATTATGACTCCCTTTTCCTTGCCGTTTTGGACACCACCCACATATTGACGGGTGACGAGTTGTTAGCATTGTATAACAGACTGCCGTACTATGTGAACGGTCGCACCATCGTCACCCAAACGGATTCCACCGCAACGGAGCTTATCCTTAATACATACAATGATTATAATACCGATTCATTCTATATCTATTCTCAGAAGAATGAGCGTTATGAGCAACACCGATGCATCTATTCGGAAACGAAGAAGTACAACTATTACAAAGGCAAAACCATTACAACGACCATCAACGAGTACAATCTCTCCGGTGCAACGATAGCCACAGGTACCATCACCGAAAAGTGGAACGCCGACTCGCTTCAAACAAGTTATAGTTTGTCTCGTCAAGAGTTTGAGTTAGGCAATAAGACGCGTGACCTGACCGACTCGCGCTCCTTCGCCAACGGGGTACTAACGAAGAAAACCATAACGGATATATCTTATGGCAAAGACAGCATCCGAGAGGTAACGGACACCTATACCTATACCTACGACACGGTTGGCGTTGACTCCACCATTAACCGCCAAGAACGCATTTATGACCGTCAGACGCAAAAGGATCTCTATTTGGCTAAATCCACCTTTGCCCATGGCACTTGGCAGCTCAATAGCGTGCAGGCATGGCAACTGTTCGACCCGACCCAAGGCTCCGTCACCAAACTCACACGCGATTATGCCTACCACTGTAAGCTCTATAGCAATCACCCAAGATATGATTGCTACCTTAACAAGGATCTGACCTACCGCTATGACCAAGACGGGCAACTGACCTTCGCACAAGATTCGTCGTCTTATCTATGGTTCAGATATATACAAGACGATTTAGGCGTGTATCAACTAAATATTGACACCGTCTATGTCTATACTAACCGCGAGTGGGAAAACGGCTCTCTGACCCATGGACGGAACTATCAGTATCACTTCCTCAATGACTGGACCTTAGTGAACGATACCGTCGTGACCGATGACTACACCCAAATAACCGTTATCAATACGGCGGACACCACAAGGACAACCTCCACCACCTATAACAGACCCTTCGGCGGCAATCGTAGTGTAAAAGAGAAACGAAATGCCATTACCGGCGAATGGGAATTGGTGTCGGAGAGCAGTTATACGGTCGTCACCAATCAGAATGGCGTACCGCAATCTGCCACCGCATCCACCACCGATGCCAATGGTGTGACCACTCAAGCCACCTACTATATCTTTAAGCCATGGGACAGCGACAAACAATGCTATACCCGCAATGAAATAGGTTATACCTATTATAACTACAAAGGCGAATTGGCTACGCATTTCTTTGATGCAGAGGTCTATACCTATTACAATAAGGAGGGCAAGGTGACGGGTATCTTCCACAATTCCTGCTCAACCTGTGAACTCACCGATCAGAATATCCACGGAATCTATAAGAAAGCGTACTACGACTCACAAGACCGAATAGATACGATGAGGTGGTACGCGTTCTATGGCGAATGGTACCCTATACGCTACGATGTCTATAGTTATGTGCCCGAAGGAGATGGAACCGATGTGGCGGCTATTGCCCACTATACCATCGATCCCTCCAACTATTGGTATGAGTCGGACTACAAAGTGGACGAGTTATGGGCAGCCGGTTGGTGGCGAAGACGACTGAGCGGCACTTTGTACACCGGCGAAGAACCCCTGCAAGAAATGCACTATTTCGGCACGGATACTTTTAGCCATACCTATAGCACCTACAATGACGCAGGATGGCTCATCGAGACGCGGCAATTCAATGGAGTGGAAGAACCCGTTATTCGCCACCCCAATGTATTCACCTACGACCAGCAAGGGCGTGTCTTAGAGCATATCACCTACACGGATACCCTACCATCCACCCGCAAACGCTATTTCTATGACGACACGATGACCCAAGACGCTGTAGCTTGTGTCACTTGGAGCAAATATGATACGACAAGCGGGACATGGCAAAATACCGCCTCTTCCTTCTATGGTGCGTCGCTATACGACGAAGCAGGCAGACTGACCACCTCCGTCAAATATACCATAGTCAGCGGTGACGAAATGACCGTACAGCCTACCGAGCGGTATGACTACCTCTATGAGGGCGATAATACCGACTGGCTCTTGCGCGATTACTATAAGTGGTCTGACGGGCAATGGCTCTGCCAAGCACCCACCTATCGAGGAACAGACCTCAATCCGGTAGAGATGGATGCCAAAGGTAATCTCACATCCCGTTCTACCGGCACCATTGGCTGCGGAGGCGTACACCAAGCCGAATATACGTGGCACTTTGCCTACGACACCTCGCTTGGCGGCAACCAACCGATGCTCTCGCCGGAAGCGTATGGCGTAGCCGAATCAACACTCTCTTCCCTCTTCAACGGACATCATAATGTCTCACGCCCCGTCAGCGGCACCTACCAACACGGCACCGATCAAGCGTATGACATCCTCTTCCGCTACACTCAACTGAAAGATCTGCCCGCTGACACCATTCCGGCGGATACCATCCCCACCGACACGATCCCTTCCGAACCGCAAGAGCAGATCGGGTATGTCACCGTAGAACCGAGCGAGACAACGGCTTACTTCACCTGGCCGACGGATAGTGCCGCAGAGAAGTATATCATTGACATCCGCAAGGACGGTGAGGTCTTCTGCCATCTGACATTAGACGCTATCGGCAGACTCATAAGCATCGCCTTTGCACCGTCGCGACATGATACACATGGGGTGGGAGAGACGCTCAGTTTTATGGTCACGGGTTTGACTGAAGGTACCAAATACTCCTACACCGTAGCCACTCTCGATGAGAACGAGACACCGATACATGTCTATAAGGGAGAGTTTGCTACATCGGGTTTCACCGGCTTGGTTAACTATGGTGGTGAAGAGATTGTGCCTACTCCGCCCGTCGTTCCTTACGACCCGATGCCTGTAGCTACATGGTTAGATAGCACCGGTGACTCGCTTCGCAACTCCACCATAAAGACCATTGAGAACGGACAGTTAGTAATAATCCTGCCTGATGGAAGACGACTTAACCTACAAGGAGAGAGAATTTTATGAAATTGTGGAAACTAATACTCCTACTAAGTGTTATCAGTTTGAGCGGATGTAAGCATGCCGCTCAGATTGATAGTACTTTACGGCAGCAGATAGCAGATGAGACCGCCCTTTTCCGACAAGGGCATGTCCCGCCGGACAGCACGCTGTGTGCTCTCGTGGCAGATGCACGCAACGCAGGAGACCGGCAGGCATTATGCCACGCACTATATCTGCAAGGATCCGTATATAACTACACTACGCGGTATGACGCTGTGATGACTCCTCTTAAAGAGGCGGAGACGCTTATCCGCTTCCTTGACGAGGACGACCCGACAGCGGGTATGATATACATCGTGCAAGGCTCAGCATTAGAGCAGAACGACTACCTTTGGACGGAGGCAGGAGAGAAATATGCAGCATCTGTCCCATATTTCGAGAGGTCAGCTGATACACTGCGTCTTGCGTGCGCCTATCGAGATATGGCGCGTATGAGTCTATGGAAAGCGGATACAATACTATACGAGAAGTATTTCCGGCAAGCATTAGATTTGGCGCAGAGACAGTCGAACAGGCTGATATATCATGATATCTACATGCAGTATCTGCTCAACCGTTCGCCTAAAGATACCGAACTGTTGCTCGTTGAGAGCAAGATTCTATGTGACTCCTTCGCGCTCTATCGTTATGCTTGGATTCCTGCCGAATATTGCCTTGATTGTGGAGCAACAGACTCCGCCCGTTATTGGATTGATGTCTTTGCTGCCGACACGATATATACGCGGTGGAGTGCGGAGAAATATCAAGAGCTGCAAAGCCGTTTGTTAAGCCGGGAGTCGCAGTGGGAACAAGCATATCAAACTATGTACACACTCTACCACAACACTATGCAGCGCATACACGTAGAGGGGACGGTACGCACCTACGCTATTGCACGATTGTACGACTTGGAGAGGGAGCAACAAAAGAGTTTACGACTCACGATAGAGAAACAACGCCTATGGCTGCTTGTCGGTGTCGTGGCACTGTTTCTTCTCATCAGCCTACTGCTCTTCCTCATAGAACGTAGCCGACGTTTAGTTCGTGAGCATGAGGCGCAACTTGCAAGGCAAACAGCTCAGCAGACTGCTGCCATACTCGATGACAAACGGGCTTCGCTCAAGAAGATATTGCAACAACGTGTCGGACTGGCGGTACGACTCCGGCGCTCTGCAGACGGACTGCCGAAAGGACTACCCGCTTGGGTACAGAACTATCTCGAAGAGAACACCTTTTCCAATGACAACAACTGGCAGGCTTTCCTCAAAGAGTTCAATGCCGTGTATGGTTCTTTTTTAGACGAACTGCACAAGCGTTATAAAGGCCTGACCGAACAGGACGACAGGTTTATTGCCTTGGCAATGTTAGGACTGGATAATAATGAGATAGCAGTGCTACTCAACGTCTCCGACAGAACGATATGGAACAGACGCCAGAAACTACGAACCCGTCTCGGCAACCCTCACCTCGACCTCAACCACTGGTTAGCAACTCAATCAAAGTAACCGACACGTAGTGGAGAACGTCTGGGGCGTGGACGGCTCGTCCGCGATGTTGATTGGCAGTGGCGAACGTCTCCGAACGTTCTCCACTATTTCTCTATCCGCTATCCTTTTTTCTGCCATTCTGTCAGCCTGCTATTTAAACTTGCTTGGGCTGACTCCGAAATGTTTTTTGAAGACGGTGGAGAAATACTTAACGTCATTAAATCCTGAATCATACGCTACTTCGGTGATGCTGTACTTATGCTCTCTCAACATTTGTGCAGCGTGTTGCAGACGGTAGGTCCGTATAAAGTCGTTAGGTCCGACTCCGGAGATAGCTTTAAGTTTGGTGAAGAAACTGCTGCGGCTCATTGCCATATCCGCAGCTAATTGGTCGATGGTATATTCGGAGTTGTCGATATTAGAGTCAAGCAGTAGGCTGACTCTTTTAATAAAGTCGTTGTCAAGCGGAATTGTCGGTTGTACGGAAGAGACATAGTCTGTTTTTGCCGAGGTGTCGTTGATTGTCGGTTCTTTGTCCTTTGTCCTTTGTCCTTGTTCCTTGTTTCTTGTGTTGATGCCGATGACGCATACTATAAGGACGAGTGTCAGAATGCAGACGAGTGCCACTAACCAAGGCACAGTGTTTATATTACGTCTAACGTGGATAGATATTTCTCTGGTATCAAGTGTTTCGCCCGTGAGGGTGTTTATTGCTTGTATCAGCAATGTGTGTTTGCCATGTGGGACATGAGAGTATGACAAAGCACCATTTTCCTCGCCCATTTGCCAATCGCTGTCATAATCAATAAGTTTCCACCGTAGCTGAACTTTGTTTGGCAGTGAGTAGTTGATGCAATTAATGGTTATGGAGAAATGTTGGTTGGGATTTTGTGGGATTGTGATTTGTGTGACGTTATCGGCAATGTTTGTAGAGTCGTTTTGTCCGTTAATGGAGATGGAGCTTATAACAATGTTAGCACTTATTTTGGCAGGCGTAATCAGTTCGGGGTCGAAGAGTGTTATGTGTGTTGCAGTTCCGAATATCAGTTCGCCGGACTGCAGTCGTTGGGCAAAGCGGTTTTTGAAATTCTCGTCAGCCAGACCTTCTGTTTCGGTGTACGAAAACACTTGTTTTGTTTGTGGTATCAGGCACTGCAATCCTTTGTTTGACGAGAGCCACAGCCTGCCTTTGGCATCAAGTATGGAGGCGCATATACTATTGCTGAGTAGTCCGATGTCGGTGCTGTAGATAGTTAGTGAGTGTTGTTTGTTATTGAAATTTATAAGCCCTCCTTCTGTGGAGAGCCATAAGCTACCGTCAGGTGCAGGGTGGATATGGTTGATGCACCTGAGGTTAGCACTTAGATTAGCTGATTCAAGCAGATTAATGAAGCCTGCGCTATCTTTGTTGTGTGGGTTAAGCGCCATCAATCCGTTGGTAGTGCCGGCATAAATGACACCTTCTTGTTCTGCTATGCAGTTGACGTACTTGACCGGATATTGTGTGAAGGTATAGGCTATAGGGTCAAATGCCGTCAGTAGTGAGCCATAACCGCCGGCCCATACTTGTCCTTTGGAGTCTGAAAACAAGCAGTAGGTGCGTGATTTGGGTTTATCGGCAGGGAAGGAGAGATGGTGTTTGACTTGGCAAGTCTTTTCGTCTATGGCAATACAAGTCGCATTATTGCTGCCGCCGGCCCATATATTGCCATATCGATCCTCACATAGAGCCATAATGTTATTGTTTACTCCGTTGTTAAGGACGAAATATTTATTTCCTTGTCGGTCAATCTTGCAGATACCCTGGTTGCCGGCTATCCATACAGAGCCGTAATGGTCCTCGAGTATTGTGTTGAGAGTCTTGTCGTTCTTGCCAGGTTCGTTAAATGGTGCCGGATAAGATTTAAACGCCGGTTGTTCGGCATCGAAGTAACACAAACCGCTACCGCGGGTCGCTACCCAAAGGCGTTTATCTACAATAAGGAGATAGTAGGTGTGAGCGGGGCAGTCGGTGAGTTGTTGTCGTAGTTTGTCGTAAAAAGCTGTTCGTGGTTGGTCGAGAGCTAAGCGTGCCACGCCATGTCCATCGGTGGCAAGCCATAGTGCCCTGTCGTAGAGGGTGATGTGTCGTATGCACGCACCGGCATCGTAGAGGACTGCCACATGACGAGTAGGGAGATCGAGAGAGTATAGCTGACCATCGAAAGCACCAATGAACAATCGCTCAGAGAGAGGATCGTAGCACAAAGCCTGAATGCGTTGGTGTGGCAGGGAGTGGAGGTGGATTGTGTCGAATAGTGAAGTTATACTACAAAGGTAAAAACCATTGCCGGTAGCTATTGCGTAATCGTTGTTGTTGAGCGGAATGAGACTATTGACGCTTATGCCTGACATTGAGGTGATAGTATCAACTTTACCGGATGCGATATTATACCTTAATAGTCCGGAAGAGTGGCATACAAAGATGGTGTTTTCGTTAGTATAAGTAACGCTATTAACGTATAGGTCTGTCAGTTGTAGAATATCAGAGAACGAAACTACAAGATTAAATCGATCATGACACGGGGCATATCGGAAGACATCTCCGTTGTTTGTATATACGCATGGCAGAGTGTCCGGTGCGCTAATGACCGTGTTTGTTCTGCCGGCGACATCGTCTCCTTGTGCATTAAGCAAGCGATAGCTCTTAAAGTCTGAGCCGCTAAATCGGTCAACGCCGTTTCTTGTACTGACCCAGATGAATCCCTTTCTATCATAGACGATGGAGAATGTCTGTTTATTGCTCAAGCCGTCAGTGGTAGTCAGGTGGCGCATGGCATGGGCATGGCTGATAGCAAAAGCTACGCAGAGAAATATTAGACTGATATGTTTGCCGATTAACCGCATTGACTTTTGCAAAGGTACAAATAAAAAGCGAGGTAAGCAAGAGACGTACTTGAAGAAATGCGTCTCTTGTCAGTTCCGTAGTTTATTTCTGAATTTTTATACTCTTGCTGTTTTGTCGTATTATATATACTCCTGCGGGCAGGTGGTTGGTGTCGTAGTCAGTGGTGGTGGCAGCTATCCGTTGTCCTGTTGCACTGAACACTTCCGTCAAGGCGTTGGCTTTGTTAAGTACTATACCGTTATTGAGGAGTACGTCCTGAGCCGCATCCAGCATCGTCTCTGTCTGTGGCGTATATTCGATACGCATGATACGTATAGCCTGGTTACCCTCTTTGTCGGTGCGTTGTGCGGTGAAAACAAGTTCGCCGGCAGGGATGTCCTGCTCAACATTCTTTGCTCCATGGGTCTCGGTAGAGTCAGAATAGACACCCGTGTTCTCACCGTTGATATAGAGGTATCGTGAGCCTTTGTTGCCGTCGCCTACGTTGGAAAACTTGACTTTGACATGTCCTGGTTTAGCCAGTTTAAGCATGAGCCAGTTTACTTGGCAGGCATCTCCGTTGCGCACAGCGTTCTCGCCAACCATCATGATATAACGCGCATCGAAAGCAGAGTAGTTGGTGGTGATGCCATCGATAGTTGACATAAGGATGGTATCGGTGGTACTTGCAGGAGACACTTTTTGATAGTCAGAGGCATCAGTCCAATCCCATATCATAGCTCCCTCCACAACGAGTTGTTCTGGCCGGGGTTCATCTATCGGCTCAGAGGAACCGCCGGAGCCACGGGTGATGACTATGCGGCGAAGCATAACCGACTTGCTACCAAAACGGTAGATTTTCATGATATTGTGTCCCGAAGCGTTGATTTCATTAGTGTTGATGCCGACAGGCGCAGTGAGTATCCGTTCGTCGTTATTGGCCTCGCTCACATCGCTGACAGTGCTACCTGAGCAATTGATGATTGGACCATGTTTGGTGCCATCTGACTGACCGGTCCAATGCAGAAAAATTGTGTCGGCTGTACCGAGGTCAACGGGTAAGGTGATTGTTACCGTGTCGGTGTTTTGTTTAAGACGAATACCACCGGAGCGAAGCTCAAATGTGCCGGAAAAGGCAATAGTGGTAGAGCCGAGCGAGCTGACCGATGTCTCAGAGACCGGAACAGAACTGTGAGTGCTGTTCTTCGGAAATGTGTAATCCACAATGTTGGCTGCGTATGCTATGCTCCCTACCATAGCAACGACTAAGGATAAGGCGTATCTTATTGTTTTCATTTTGATGTATTTAAGTTGTTTATTTATGTCTGTTTGTATGACGTTGCGTCATCTATTTTATCACTGTGCCGAGAGTGGTGTAGTACTTGCCATCGCGTACGATATATACCTTGCCGTTAATGATGATTTTTTGTGCGAGGTTTCCTTCGGTGGAACGTATAGAGTTATTGTTGATATTCTCAATAGCATCGTCCACCTCTATCTCCGGATCGGGGTCTGGTCTGCCGCCCGGTATCTCATCGTAGTTGACGGTGACGGTGCAGTCTTCGGTGACGTAAAAACGATATGGATTATTGACATGGTGCGTGCCATTCACTATCCATGACACGAAGCCTTCGTTGTTAGAGGCGAGGGTTGCCACGGCACCTTTGCGATAGATGTATGAACCAAGTCCGGGGTCGGTGACGGAGAAGTAGTCGTCATCAACGTCAATGACAAAGGCGGGAAACTCGTATGCGCCGGAGAAAACAAGACGGCTGGTGCGGGCTGTGCCCGTTTGATCAACAGGGTTATATCCAAGCAACTCTTCTGCAAAGTCAATGGGCATCGATTTGAGTTGCTGCCAGAGGGCGGAGTCTATAGCCGACTGCGTGGGCACACACACGCCATCAGCGTTGGGCGTGGAGGTGAGGAGAGGCAGTTCGAGCCACTTGCGGTAGGTGATATCGTTGCTGTTGACGGGGTCGGACTCAGGGTTGTGCTTCAGACGGTATATGAGGTTATAGCCGTTGGAGATAACCATCTTGCCGCCGCCTGCATTGAGGTCGCCGCATAGTGCGTAAGGCTCCTCAGTATCCTCAGTGATATGCGTGTTGCCGCCGAAGATATTGCCTGCCGCAGTGATATTGTTGTTGGCGGAATAGACGGAATAGACGGTGCCGGTGTTCACTTCGTGTACGTTACCAACAAAAGTGTTGAAGAACAGTCGCATTGGCATTATACCTTTGGAGTCTTCATGGATGATGACTGATCCGCTTCCAGCAGTGGTGTTTTGGTCGCATTTGTTACCGACGAAGGTGGAGTTGCGTATGTCTAATACCGGCGTGTTGTCGCGTAGGACGACATTGTCCTTTGTACTCTTTACTGCGATAGCCGCACCGTTTTCGCCTGAATGGTTGTCCTCGAAGAGGCAGCGGTTGATATAGAGTGAGGGCGCGTCCACAGCAATGGCACCACCTTTGCGTTTGGTCTTGTTGCCGCGGAACACGCAATCGGTAAGCCACATCTGGCTCGAGCTGGTCTCGTTGCGTATGGCACCGGGCTGGCGGTTGGAGTTGTCAAGCATGTTCTCGTTGTTGAGAAACCAGCATTTCTCAAAGCGGATACGGTAGGCGAAGATGTTGATTGCGCCACCCTGCCCTGCAACATCGCTTTTGCCGTTTTCGAAGACGATGTTGACGAACGAATTCTCCTGCAGCGTCTCGTTCTTCTGCGAGGCATTGCCGAGAGTGATGATAGACGTTAAGTGTTGTCCGTCGAAATGAACAGGAGCAGAAAGTGCAGAGGCATCAATAACCAAACCGGTGTTGATGATGAGGGTGGTGTCAAAGAGGATTGTTTGTCCGGCAAACGATTCATCGAAGGCAATGGTGTCGCCATCGTCAGCGTTATTGACGCAATACTGTAAGGTGAAGGGTGCCGGCGTGGCAGTTTGACTGCCTACATTGGCGGGGGCGGTAACGATCCACACTTTAGCTTGCATGGACATCAGCGGCAGCAGTGCTGCTGCAAAAAGGAGATTTCTCTTCATAATATTACGGGATTAGGGTTTACTTGTCAGGGTCAGAGATGCTGAAAGGTAGCTTGAGACACGCTTATATAATTAAGTATGAACGTTCGGAGACGTTCTCCACTAATTTATCGCGGACGAGCCGTCCGCGTCCCAGACGTTCTCCACATATATCTATCATATATCTTTCGTGATTGCAGGCGGGATGGTGGCTGCAAAGCAAGGGCAGGATGCTGCGGTTCAGTCGCCGACACTGTAGTCGGGTGCGGGGTCGTCGCTTATATCGATCTTGCCTGCGCTGAAACATACGATATTGCTGACCAAGAGGGTAAGGAGATCGATATGGGGTGAAAGATATTGCTTCTTCATGGCGATATTATTTTACAAGTGTTAAGTATGAACGTTCGGAGACGTTCTCCACATTTACGATATTATTTGACAATCATCATTTTCTTTCCGTTGACGATAATAATCTGCGAGTGTTGTGCGTCGGCCGGTCTGCCGAGAATGTCGAAAGCAGGGTCGGACTGCGTCTCAATAAGCAATGCGGTAGCGGAACCTTCTGCATCGGCGTCAGTGTATTCGATGGTAGTGGCAGTGTTGGAGCCTGCCACCTGCATGGTCACTCTTCTGCGACCTGGTACGGGAGCGGGTGCGTTATCCGGCACCTCGCTCATCTTGATATACGCCTTGCCGGCTCCCACTTTGTTGTGTGCCCCCGTCGGGTAGAGGGTGTTACCCGAGAGGATGTAGAGGTCGGGGTCGCCTGCGTCGCCGGTAATCTCCTGCTCTGTGAATGAACCATAAAGTCCGTTCTCGTCAGAAGCAGAGCCCACGGCATCGCCGAATTGCCAGACGGTGATGTTGTCCGCCTCGGGCAGGAAGATATATGGCACTCCGGCCTCGGTTTCGGTTACCTCCTCCATACTGATTCGTGTGACGACAGTACCGCTTGTCTGCTTTTCAATAAGTTTGTAGAATACTGCTCCCTCAATCATCGTACTTGCTTTGGCAAGACAGATGGTGCCGTAGCGTCCGGCAGTGACACTGCGTTCGTAAGCCGAGAAAGGAGTATATTCGATGCGCATGATGCGGATTGCCTGATTACCGGTTTTGTCAGTGCGCTGAGCAGTGAAGACAAGTTCTCCGGCAGGGACATCCTTCTCTACAATCTTTGGATCTATAGTTTCAGTATTCTCGGAGTAAACCTCTGTGTTTTCTCCGTTGATAAACAAGTAGCGTTGTCCTTTAGAGGCATCACCTACACTACAGAATGTTACTTTTATATGTCCCGGTTTTGCCAATTTGAGCATAAGCCAATCTGATTGACAGGCATCTCCATTACGAACGGCGTTTTCGCCTCTCATCATTATATAGCGTGAGTCGAAAATCTCGTAGTATGTGGTAATGTCTGAGATAGATGACATAAGAAGGGTGTCGGTAGTAGAAGCCGGTGTCACCTTGGTAGCATCGGAAGCGAGAGTCCAGTCCCATATCATAGCATCGCTGACAACGAGTTGCTCCTGTTCGGGTATGTCACGTGTCTCGCCGATGATGGTTATTGAGCGCAGTTCTACGGAATTGTCGGTGCCACGTTGCATGGTAAAGGTTATTTGCCCTGCAATATCCAATTGTCCTGCACCGCCACCTACGATAATAGTATCAGAAAGAGGCACATCTCCACCGGTGGCAGTTATCCCAGTATTGACAGCAGTTCCGCTAATAGATTTCAGCACAACGTATGTTCCTGCGGCTTTTGATGTCCAATTGAGAATAACAGAGTCGCCTGCCAAGAACGTGCCCGGGTATGATACAGTAACTTTGCAGCTGCTCTGATGCAGTCTGATGCATGTACCTCTCAGCCCGTCCGCAGTTATATCACTGTAACTGATTATGAAGTTCTGACGCGCCTGATAAGCAGGGAGAGACTCTACATAATTACTATGACTTGAACTCTTTCCCGGAAATGTATAATCCAACAGATGAATAGAACCTGCTTCGGGTTCGGGTATCTCACGTGGCTCGCCAATGATAGTTAGAGTGTTTATTTCAAAAGAATTACTCCCGTCGTGTGTCATTTCAAAATATTTTTTACCGGCAATATTAAACTGTCCGTCTTCGGAACCAACGACAATTTCACTTGTTGTTACAACGTCCTTATTTACCTCAATAGTTGATATATTCACTTCACCTGAAGATAGTACGATATTTGCCCCATCATTCATTGATTTCCAATTGATAGAGATTATATCTCCGTTTTGAAAATCGGCGAGGTAACTAATTGACACTTTACTGCCGGTTTGATTGACCCTGATACAGCCGGTACGCTGAACTATACTGGTACATTCCAGGGTAAAATCACCTGACGTAAATGTCGGAGAAGAAACCGCATCAGATTTTGTTCCTGAAAAGGTATAGTTTAGCAAGGTTTGGGGCATGGCGGAGACGAGGAGTGTGGAAAGGCACAGCACCGCGATAATGGAAAGAGAGTGTTTCATGGTTTGTGGTATTAGTGTGTTTTTCGATTGCAAAGTTACTTAAATAACGTTTAAACAGCGTTCAAATGGTGATAAAATAGGTTTGAAAACTGACAAATCACTCATTGAGCAATGCGTCGTCGGTAAGTATGAGGGGACGCACATCGGGCAGCAGCGTGGCGAAATGAACGTTGCGAAGGGTGATACCTCTTGCGTGCCGCACGTAGAGTCCTGCACAGTTGATGCCGTTATACATCAGATTCTCCGGATAAGCCTTGTCCATCTCGCCTATCACGGGAACTGTTACGTCAGCATCGGTGGCTCCGCCCGGAAGAGTGATGTCGATGTTCTCCAGCAGCACGTTCTCTATCCTGCCCTGCCGTACGGATGTGATGGCTGAGGGCGTCAGCCCGTCCGCTACGGCTCTGACATTGCGTATAGTGACGTTGCGCAGTCTGCCCACGGGCTGCGACGGGCCGCCATCGTAGAAGTTCCTGCCGCGGTCGGCAAGCCTTATGAAGACGGGCGACATGATGTCCTGCATGCTGATACGGCAGACATGCACGTCCTCAAGTGTACCCCCGTCGGCAATCTCGAGTGCAATGCCGGCAAGGGCACGGTGCGGACGGTGGTACATAGTCGGAAAGTCGGGGCGCACGAAAACGCAGTCGGAGATGTGTATGTCGCGAAAATCACCGTTGGTCTCGGTGCCAATCTTGACACTATTGCAGTTGGCTGCGATGCGGCAGCAGCTGATATGTATGTCCTCACACACGCCCTCGCTATTGGTGGCTTTCATGCAGACTGCATCATCGTCGGAACGTATGTCGCAGTTATAGACACGTACGTGCCGGCAGCAGTCAAGGTCCATTCCATCGTTGTTGTAGTTATGGTGACTGTCCACGTGAATGCCGCGTACGGAGAGGTTCTCGCAGTTGAGGTACTGCTGCATCCATGCGGGCGAGTTGAGGAGTGTGACATCGTGTATGCGTATGTTGCAGCAACTGACCATACGTATGACGTAGGGACGGAGGCGTATAGAGAGGAGGTTGTCGGTAGTGTCGGCACGAAAAGCCGGATCGTCGCCACGACCGTCCACGATGCCCTTGCCGCCGATGGAGATGTCTTTACAGCCTGCAGCGTAGATGAGACAACGGTTGGTATAACGGTTAGTGTGGCTCAGGTAGGCAGGTTCTATCTCGGGATAGTCGTTGAGGTCGGTACTGCCGATGAGTCGCGCTCCCTCGTCTAACCAGAGCTGTACGCCCGATCGCATGAAGAGGGTGCCGGTGAGCCATTCGCCTGCAGGTATGGTGACACGCCAAATATGCTGCTCTGCCGCTCTGTCTATAGCCGCCTGAATAGCCTTGGTGGATAGGACGGTGCTATCGGACACGGCTCCGAAGTCGCGTATATCAAGGTGTGGACGCAGCCCGATAGAACAGAGGAAATCGGTCGTTTCAAGGTCAACAAGGCGTTTGTACTCGTCGCTGAAACGCCCGTGGCCGCCGCCCGGGACGGTGAAGAGTTTGTGGGGAATGCTGTGACGTGCGAGGCTGTCGCAGAGCCACACGGACTGACGGTAGGGCACGACTTGGTCGCTATCACCGTGTATAATAAGTGTAGGCGGAGTGTGTTGGCTGACATGGTATAGAGGTGACATCTCGCAGATGAAGGCGGTGTCTTGCAGGTGCTCCTTTCCTATCCATCTCTTTGGGGAAGAGGAGAGTGGCATATAATCCTGCACGTCGGTCACTCCGTAGCGGTCAATCACGGCAAAGACCTTGTCGGGCATAGTATATGCACCCATTAGTGCGAGGTGGCCGCCGGCCGAGGCACCGGTAAGGATGATACGGGTAGTGTCAATTCCCATCTCACCGGCATGACGGAACACATATAGTATCATATCCTGTACATCCTCCACCGCAGCCGGCGCCGGTGCTTCAGGACTGAGACGGTACTGCATGTTGATGATAGCCATGCCGCAGTTGAAAAAACTTTTCCACCCACCCTCCTGTTCTTTCTGATTATGGTCCCATCCGCCGCCATGTATATTGATAACAACCGGTACCGGCATAGTAGCAGAGTCAGGAGCATAGAAGTCGAAGTATCCTACCCATGTGTCGGTCTGTTTGTAAGGTGTGTTCAGACGGTATGTATAACCATCAGGTACGCTGACGCCGTATTGATTGACGAAGGCGAAGGATACAGCGTGGCAAAGAAGAAGTGAGCAAAAAACGATAGTCTTTTTCATATCAGTGGTCATAGATCTTTAGGAATGGTCGTTCCGGGTGGATGCTTGGCAGAGGAAGAAATATTTGTTGTGCCTGAGCAGTGTTGCTCAGCGGACAAATTACTATCCTGCCCGTAGCGTGTTTGGCTTTGTGCGCCTTTTGTTGTACCATCATTCGCGATAGTTTTGTGCCGTATGATGAGATGATACGAGTGTCGGTGAGGTACAATGCACCGTTGATATTTTCCACTCCGAGGTCGGATGTTGGGACGATGGCGAGTGCGATGCTGTCTGTTTGACTGTTGCAGACGGCTGCGAGCGTCACATCGCTGCGGTTACCGGTGAGGCGGATGTCGTCCTTATGTAAGTACCAAAGGTCGTACTCGTTAAATGCGGACTTATGTGGTGTTGATGCGAAAGGTCCTTTTCCGAACCATGCGAAAGTGTCAAAGTGCTCCGGCATTTGCAGTGTCAGTCCGAGTTCGAGAATTGTGCCGGTGGCGTGGCGGGAGTGAATGTCATAAGTGAGACTGACTCCACCACCGTCTGTTTGTTGTATGTTGACCTCACCTTCGTAGTACTCGTCGTTTTCGCCGTTCTGCCTATGCCACCGTGCGCGGATAGTCCAACAGGTTGGGGTAACCGTAGAGTCAGGTGTGCATGATAGAATCTCAGGAGCAATGATGTATGGCATCCAGTACGAGTCTAATTTGTGCCGTGCGATGAGGTTGACGATGTTGATTGATGGTTTACGTCCTACGCGTAGCAGCAGTGGCGAGTGTAGGAGTGTGTCGCCTGAATTGCTGACGATAGTGACAGTGGTCTGCTTGTCAATAGTGGAATTTGAGATTTGCGCATCGGTGGGGTGCGCGTTGCAGGCGAAGTGTGTACGGATATTATGCTCGTATATAGTATCTCCTTCTGTGTCGGTGAAAGCAAGCCGTAGGATAGTGGCGTTGTTATCGCTTATGGTTGTGTGATGAAGCGGTATAGTGACACGCTCTGTGTTATGGGGCGCAGCACTGAGTTTAACCGAGCCTGATGCTATGGAATGTCGACCGTCAGTCAGCATCCAGCGGCAGGTGGAGCCACGCAGGGTGAGGAAGTCGTAGCGGTTCTCTACAGTAAAAGAGACTCGTTTGACAACACCCTTTTTGTCATATACAACCAAACAGTTGCTATCTTCCACCCATACCGGCGAGTAGAGTTTTCGAACTTGGAAGTAGTCCTCCTGTGGATATCGGTTGGCGAAGACTATGCCGTCTGTTCCTTTGTCATTGTAGCTATCGTAGTAAGTGACGGAGTCAAGCCAGATGCCTTGCGGCAGAGTGTCGGCAAGACACTCGGTGGCAGTACGTTGTCGGAGTAGTGCTTGGTCTGCCCATACCCATACGGAACCGCCGGCGATAGACGGGTGGCGACGTATCATTGCCTGTTGCGACTCCAGTGCATCGAAGGCGAGTCCGAGAGCGTGGGAATATTCGGTTAGGATGATAGGCTTGCGGTGGTGGGAGACCATATCTTCTATTTTCTCTATCGACTGATAATGTAGTGCATAGAGCGATAGTGCATCGGTGGTGGAGTCGCGTAGGAAGGAGTTGCTGACCTTATATCCGGGTATAGTGCGCGGTCGTGTAGGGTCAAGGTCTCGTACGTGTTCGATAGTCTTTTCCACAATAGGAGTGTAAGGGTTCTCGTTCCCTATAGACCAGATGATGACAGACGGGTGGTTTTTGTTGAGAGCAACAGTGGCATCCGCCCGCTCAAATAGCGGCTGCAGGTAGGCGGTGTCGGTGAGATTAGAGTCGCCATAGCCGAAAGGTACTTCACATACAACGTAAAAACCCATCTCGTCGCACAGACGATAGAAGGCGGGCTGAAAGGGATAATGAGCTGTGCGTATATAGTTGATATTAGCTCTTTTCATCATCGTTAAGTCTGCTTTAAGCAAATCTCCGGGGATAGCTCTGCCATAGTTCGGGTGCAGTTCATTCATGCAGACACCTCGTAGTGTGAGCAGTTGGTTATTAAGAAGCAATGTGTCGCCCTTTATGCTAATCTCTCGTATGCCGACACGTTCGGTGAGACTGTCAACAACAATGTCGCCCTCACGCAGTTCGATATGCAGGATGTAGAGATAAGGGGCCTCGGCTGACCACAGGTGCGGTCTGCGGAGTGTGGCACGGAGCAGGGTGTCGCCGTGTGCAACAATCTTGCCGTGTTGGTCGCGGAGTGTGGTGATGCAAGTCACTCCTTTCGTCTGCTGACAGCTGACTGTTGTGTGGCACGCAACGGTGGCTTGATGGTGGTTGACTACATTAGATGTGAAGGTATGGTCGGCTATATAAGTAGCCGGTTGTTCCACGAGCATTACATCGCGGAAGATACCGGTGAGCGCCCAATCATCGTTAAGGTCAAAGCGGTAGGCAAGGTCCCGGCTGCGGGTAGAGACGTCCACAATGATTGTGTTGTTGCCGTCTGGTGCGAGATAAGTAGTGATATCCCAATCCTTACGACAGAAAGCTGCGGCATGGTACCCAACGTATTGGTCGTTGATATATAGGTCGTATGCGAAGAGCACGCCATCGAAGCGAAGAAGCAGATGACTGTTTTTCTGCATGTTTGGAGTGCAGAAAGAGCGACGATAAATGCCATGACAGTCTGCTACGCTGCCGCCATACTCAGGTTCTTTCTTACCTGCAATCTCCCAGTTGGACGGTACATCGATAGTATCCCATGAAAGATTATTAAGTGCAGCTGCCGGTGTGTTTGCACAGTTCTGTATAGTATAGGTGTCGGAATCTGTATTATAAAAGCAGAACTGCCATGTACCGTTAAGCGACCATGTGCCAATAGAGAGTAGTATGAACAGAAGGTTCTTCATTTTGCTTTTAGCCTTTGTTTAACAATACTTAATCTTCGGCGTTAGGTAACCATCTGGGGTCTCCTGCGGTCTGCCACGCTCCTTCTTTTGCTATGGCGTAGTTGCCGTTGTCTCTGTCAGGGAACAGTTCGTCGGCAGAGTATGGTATGGGGTCAAGCAGCGTGGTGCCGGTGGAGATAAGTTTCTTGCTATCGGCGAGCATATAGGTGAGTATGGCGTTAGTGTTAACCCCTTGCACGAACTTCTCGCTGAGCAGGTCGGTGTGCATCTCGCCGAAGATACAGCCCGTTAGTTGCACCGTGATATCGGTGGTTACATCGGTGGCTTTGCAGTCAAACACGTTCTTTACCGCCTCGGTGTTATCGCCCCACCACTCGCCATCTGCGACGTGCTTGTAGCCCATGCGGTCGAAGGTGCAGTTTGCTACGTTCATCTCGGGGTTGGCGTAGCCGTCAATAGTAGTGAAGACACGTGCTTCGATGATCCCTCGAGCGAGATTGTGGAAGGTACTGTTGGTGATGTTATACCGCCGGCAATATCCGTTCTTGTCGTTTTTGTTGGTTATACTGATGACAGAAGGGTAGTTGTTGCGGTTTCGTCCGAGGTCGAAGCAGATGCACTTGTTGATACATATTTCTTCGAATCGTGCTCTGTAGGAAGATGACGCACTGAGATTCTCTACGAGTTCGACAACGCTATTGGTATAGTTGCGTACAATGCAGTCTTCTATTAGCAAGTTGCCGACGTTGACGTGGTGTGTGAGTCCCATGGTGCATGAGACGAGTTTTCGGTTTGGCTCGGTGTCGTGCTGTTCGGTGGTTCCGTTAAGTTTGTAACCGCTACACTCTAAGCGCCGGAGAGTGAAGGTGCTGATGTTTGTTTCCGTAGCCGTCTGTTTGCCTCCGAGCAAGAACGCCTTGACATAAACGATGGGCCGTGGCATTCCGGGTTCGCCTATCAGTGTGAGTGACTTTGGAATGACTATCTCTATAGCCGAGTAGTCGTATGTGCCTTGTTCGAAGAGTATGGTTGCTCCCTCGGTTGCTCCGTCAATCAGTGAAGGCAGTGCTGCGGCGTTGTCCGGAGAAATGCGTATGAGGTTGTCGGGCAACGCGGGCATGACGAACGAGGTGTAGCCGTGGGACTCTTCCCCATTCTTCATCTCAGCCCGATAGAATCTTCCGGGCTGTAGGCCGGTGACTCGCAGTCGTCGGGCTTTAAGTATATCGCTTGTGAGGGTTATATTAGATGTGACACCTTCTTCGTCGGTTAGTACTATATGGTCTGCCTTCACGCTGCTTCGCCATGTGAGCAGAGCCGTTGTGAACGAGAGCGAGTCCCGGTTGACGGGGAAGAAAATAGAATAGGCGGCAGCAGTGTTCCCCTCGGCGTAGAGGTACTTACTGCATAGTGCAGTGTCAGCCTTGGTAGCACGTAGCCGTAAGTAGTAATGTTTGTTCTCCTGTAGTCCGATAAACGTGACGTTGAGTTCATCGGCAGCAGTGTGGACGGTGGTATCTATTGTGGCGAAATTGCCATCTAATGAAGCATCTATTTGATAGCCGTCAGCCCCGATACTCGCTTTCCATTTGGCATGGAAACCATCGTAGTTGGTTGTGACGGAGAAGTCGGTTGGTTTGAAGAGCCGCGGTTGTTCTGCTTCGGTACCAACCTTGCATGATGAGAAAGCTGCACTAACGCTAATAATGCAGACAAATCCAATGATATGTTGATAAATCCTTTTCATCGTACAGTATTCAGTTTTATTGCAGGCCATAGTAGTTTTTCAGTTTTCCTCTGCTGTCGGTAATCACATCCTTGTAGAGTGGCAGTATATAGACGAGCGGGTCCCTCCTGATGTATTCGTCTTTGAACGACTTGACGAATGTGGTATTGAGCGAGCCGTTGGAGTCTTGTATGCCGTCGCACCACTGCTGCCTTGTATAGCCTGCCGGTGTGGTGTAGGTTGAGTTGTCGAAGTTGATGATGTCAAGTGTGCCATTGTCAAGCGTTTTGGTGTAAACGAACTGCGGATACTCGCCGTTGTCGTACATGTTGTTAAGAGCGCGTTTCATTCCAATGAGTTTGTCTCGCAGCAGGTTCCAACGGATAAGGTCGTACTTGCGTATGTTTTCGCCGCAAAACTCCCATGCTCTTTCATTGACGATGGCGTTGAAGAATTGGTTGTATGAGCCTAATTCGTCAACGTATGCATCTACCTTTGATGAGTAATCCTCACTATTAAAGGCTCGGCGACGCACTTCCTTCAAAGCCCGACGGGCATCGTCTGTCGGACCGTTATTCAGTTCGTTTTCTGTCTCTGCAAGCATTAGTAGAGCATCGGTGTAACGAAGGATAGGGAAGTTAATACCGGAACTATATTGTACGTTAGCACCTTGTTGGGTCTGCATATATAGTTTGCTCCATTTGCCGATGTATATTGTGCGCCAAGAAGTGAATCGTTGCTCAATCTGCCCGGTGGTGTTGTTCCACTCCCATTTATAGGGCACGCATGTCACGTCCCGTCTCAAGTCTTTGTTGTCGAAAGAGTGAAAATACGGCAGTGTGACATAGTACCATCCGCCTGATTTGCCGTATGGTATTTTGCTGTTTCCTTCAATGGTGTGTCCAATGATAACCCCCACGTATCCGTTGTATGATGTGGCGAAAGGAAACTCGAAGATCATGTCGTCAGAGGACGGGTAAATCTCCTGGCACTGATTTCGGAAAACGTCTTCGAATGAAGTGTTCAGAGCATGTCGTCCTTCGTCACGCAGTTTGCGGCAATATGTGTTTGCTATGCGATAATAGTCGAGATAGTTGTCCGCTCTCCTCATGGTGCCCGGTGCGGTTGGGTCGTCGTAGTCCGGTCGTAGTGCCCATCCGCCTCGTGTCAAGGCAAGTCGTGCTATCAGGGCTTGCACTGCGCTGCGGTTCATCCGTTCGCAACTCTCGTTCAACTCGCTGCAGTATAGCATACCCGGCTCGGCCTCAATGAGGTCGCGGATGAGAAAATCAAGGATAGTATCCCTGTCTGTGACCGGTTGGTAAAAGTCGTCTCCTGCCTGCGTACCGTGTGCCAGGAAAGGAACGTCTCCCCAGTTGCGTACAAGGTCGAGGTAGAGCAGTGCCCTGAGTGCTTTAGCTTCGCCATAGAGCTGTCTAACTACAGAGGGGACGTCGGGTTCGGAGTCTTTGAGCAGTGCGCTGTTGCCGATGCCGTCCACACATTCGTTGGCGGTGTTGATGGCAGAATAGACGGGTCCCCACGAAAGCAGAATCTCGTTGTTTGAGGTGGTGGAGTAGTCCCATATTCCCCGACGGGTATTGTCGGTATTGGCGTTACACTGACCGAATTCGATGTCGTTGTTATAGCCCATGATAAGTGTAACGTTCTGCCCATATACTTGATCTTCCGACATCTTTGCGTAGATGGCATAAACGGCGCGTTGCATGTCTCCCTCCGTTTCGAACATCGTCTCTGATGTCAATCGTGATGGAGACTCGGTTGAGAGAAAAGCGTCGCATGAGCTGAGGCAAAGTATAAGTGTGAGAGACACTTGCAGTGTCCAAGACGGGTATTTGTATGTAGTTGTCATGAGTTCCGTATTTTTAGAATGTTACGTTTAGTCCGATGGTGAATGAGCGTGCTTTCGGGTATGATGAATAGTCCACTCCCGGCGTGAGCGGTGTAGCAGTTCTGGTGTTAACTTCCGGGTCGAATCCGGAATACCGGCTGAGGCAGAACACGTTATTGATGGTGCCGTAGATACGTAGTGTGGTCATGTACATCTTTTTCAGGACCTTGTCAGGCAGTGTGTATCCAATAACCAAGTTACTCAGGCGTAGGAACGAACCGTCCTCTATTGCCCATGAATGCAGGACAGGTACTTTCATGCCTGGGTTCCATAGAGTAGCGTTTTTATTCAGTTCGCGCAGTGCATCCGGGTCAGTAACCGGCTGGAAGTTGTCATCAATATAACGAAATCGGTGGTTTGAGTCGAAGGCAGCAAGCATATTGTGGTAATTCTTCTTCCAGTAGGTGGAGAATTGTATGTTATTGGCATTATACACTTGGTTACCATAGCTCCATGTGAAGAAAGCCGATACATCCACTCCATGCATACGGGCGTTGATATTGAATCCTCCACTGCATTTGGGGTTAGTGTTGCCTATAACTGTTCTATCGCCATCTTTGGTTATTACCCCGTCACCATCAAGGTCTCTAAGCTTAAGCGTACCCGGGTTAGGCATACCCGGTGCCATGTTCACCGACCAGTGTGAATCAACGATATTCTGATCGTTGGCGACACCATCTTTTAGAATCCATTGTCCGCCGACTATATCATAGTCGTCAACAGTGTAGAACCCGTCGGTGATATATCCGTAAATAAGTCCTGTAGGTTCGCCCACCTTAAGAATAAAGTCGTCTGATTCGCGCAGTCCTGACGCCCAATCGCTGCGGTAGAACACCATCTCGTTATCGACTAACTTATCCACTCTGTTGCGGTTGGCACCGATATTAAATCCGACGGAGAGCGACCAGTTTTTCTTTTCCACAATCACTCCGTTCAGCGTCAGTTCCACCCCTCGGTTGGATGTCTGTCCGATGTTCTTTTGTTGCTCGCTATACCCTGTACTTTCAGGTATGATTGACTGAAGCAGCAGGTCGCGTGTAGTGTTGTAGTAGATGTCGAAGTTGGCGGTTAGTCGGCTATGGAAGAGTGCTATGTCAAAGCCGGCGTTGCGTGTCACCGTTGTTTCCCATTTGAGGTCGGGGTTGGTGAGTAAAGCCGATGATGAGGTGTAATAGAGGTTTGGAGTATTGCCGAAGCCTGCGTAGGGTTTGCTGACTGTACCCACGTATGTCTTTCTCCAAAGGTCATCATCGATGCGGTTGTTACCGGCAGCTCCGTAGCTGATTCGTAGTTTGAGGTCGTCAAGCCATTTATCGGCGGGTCGCATCCATTCTTCTCCTGACAGACGCCATGCGAAGGCTCCTGACGGGAACACTCCCCAGCGGTGTCCTTTGGCGAACTTACTGCTTCCATCGGCACGCACGGTCGCCGTGAAAAGGTACTTATCTTTCAGCGTGTATTGTGCCCTGCCGAAGAACGAGGCAAGACGTGTATCGGGGTTGACGAGTGTGGTGGTATGCTCTTGAGAGCCGAACTGCATTCTCGAGAACGCTTCTTCCGGTTGAATGTCGGCAGGTAGGAGGCGTGTCATACTCGTTGCCTGTTGCCACTTCTGTGATGTTGCTTCGAAGCCGATGACAGCGTTGATGCTATGGATTTTATTGATGGTCTGTTTGTAGGTTAACGTGTGTGCAGTGCGCCAGCGCGGTTTGCTGAGGTTCGTGAGTTCAGCGACCGGTAGCCTACCGTTGCTGCGTCCGGTAGAGGTGATAGGTCCATAAAAACGACGTGTCTCTTGAGAAGAAGCCATGATGCCGAACTCGCTCTTCCAACTCAGTTGTTTGATTATTTTCCATGTAAGTGCAACATTGGCGTTCAGCTCCGAACGTCTGCGTCGTTTGTAGTCCTGATCAATGAGAGTGATGGGGTCGTACAACTCGCTCTGTGCCTCGATATCTTCGTAGTCGTCTTGTGACAGTCCTGCATCCTCGCCCATGTAGCTATTCTTACCGAGGACAGGGCGAAAACTGACGGCATTCTTTATCTGTGTAGCGGAGTTCGCTGATGTTCCGGCTCCATAGACGGTGCTGTTAGTGTAGTAAGTAGAGAGGTCGAGTCGCAGACGGTTGAAGAAGTCGTGGTTGAGTTTGAAGTTGACGTTATATCTCTCTTGTGACGAGTTGCGCATGACACCTTCTTCGTTGAGGTAGGTGAAACTGGCATTGAACTTTGTTTTATCGTTACCTCCGTTGATGCTGAGGTTATGAGAGTGTCCCATTGCCCACCTGCCATACATCTCATCTTGGCTATCACGGGCAGGGATAAGTCGGTAGATGTCGTAGTCGTCAGGGTCGCCGAACATGGAGATGAAACTGTTCATCTCGCCATTATACTTGAGATGATTAAGCTCGTATTGCAGTTTGACATACTCGTATGAGTCAAGCACGTCGTATTTCTTCGTAGCATGTTTGGTTTGAAAAAAGCCGTTGTAACTGACCTGTGTTCTGCCCGCTTTGGCGGACTTGGTAGTGATAATCACTACACCATTAGCTCCTCGTGCACCATAGATGGCGGTAGAGGACGCGTCTTTCAGAACATCGATTGATTCAATGTCTGAAGCAGAGATATCGGATATATTATCCATCGGAAATCCATCGACGATGTATAGCGGGTTGTTGTCTTGCGTGATAGATCCTCCACCTCTCACTCTTATCTGCACGTCGGCATCCGGTGCGCCGTCTGCCACGATGACATGCACACCTGCCATACGTCCGGCGAGGGCAGACTCGGTATTGGCAATAGGGATAGACGCAAGTGACCTACCACTTACTGACGAGACGGCACCGGTCAAGTCGCGTTTCTGAACGGTGGTATAGCCTATAACCACCACATCGTCGAGTACCTCAGTGTTCTCTGCGAGGCGGATGGTGTATGACTGTCGCTTGCGGTCGAGCAACGTCTCTTGTGTCTCCATTCCCACCATAGAGACAACTATGACCTTGGCATTGTCGGGCACAGCGATGCTGAAGTGTCCGTCGATGTCCGTGATGGTGCCGAGTGTGGTGCCTTTGACAAGAACCGTGGCACCGACAAGCGCTTCACCATCAACATCGATGACGCTTCCTGTAATGGTTCTGCCTTCAGCAGAGGCAAACAGGCAGACGGCAGAAACAATAATAGTGAGCAGTGTTTTTTTCATCAGTTATCGGTCCAAATGAATTTATATCGTGTTTCCCCTAATGTCGCCACATATACACCGGTGGCAAGACCATTTATAATGATGGTGTTAGTTCCTGTCTCTACTACAGAGTTTAGCACTTCTTGTCCAACGGCATTGAACACTGTGAGGATTCCTGCGTGTTGTGTATCCACCATCATTTGAGTGCCGCATAATCTAATACCGGATGAGTAGGTGTTGATGACAGCCAAAGCCTCTCGTTGCGGCTCAGCGTCATCCGTTACTATGCTGATCGGTATAGAGAGACCGTTGCTGAAACGCACGAAGATGACGCCCTTAGGAAGTATGGTCATGTCGGCAGGAATGTCAGCATGTAAGGTTATAGTAACAACGGCTTCGGACGCAAGTATGGTGCTATCTTGGCGGTTATGACTGAGCCATTGTTGCACCTCTTTGTCTGAGCGTATAACAAACGTCATGTCATCGTTAGCAATGGATGTAAGTGTTAGCGTGGCGTATCCGTGCGGGTTGATACGCACTTGATACTTATCCGCCTCTGCCGGTAGCGGTCGTTTGGGGTAGAGTGAGCCGGTACCGTATTGGAATGCTCCCATATCCGGTGCGATAGTGTCAGATATGCCGCTAAGGAACAGCCCTTGACCTCTTGCAGGACTATTGGAATTAAGCGTCAATACACGATGGTCAATATCGGTGAACTGCGGGTCTCCCTTAACGGCATGTTGCTCGCTGTTAGGAGCTTGCACGTACACCACTCCCTGCCTGCCGCTCAGCTTAGAGTTGGTGAGTAGGTCATAGTCGTAGCTGCAGTTGGGGTGCGTGGCTGTCTCGTGTATGCAGTTGCCGCCGTAGTTACTGTTTTTGACGGTGCAGTAGAGAATATTGTTTCGAGTGAACCCTTGAAACATTCCCTGATTACTATCCGAACCATAACCTACGGATGCAATGCAACTTGCGTCAACGTAGATTGTGTTGTGGAGATAGTGTATCAGTCCTTTAGAGTAGGTGTCTCCACCTCCGTTCTTCATTGCAGCTCCATGGTCGCGTTCCGAGTCGCCGAGGTCCGCCACCACGTTGCTGATAAGGTATGATGGACCCGCTAAACAAGGTGCGGCGCTGACACCGCAACGGAACTGCTCAATACGGTTGTCGTACATACGCACGTTCATCTGGCTACCGTCCAGTTCGATGCCATCGTCTTGACCAAAGCCGAAGTAGTTGCCGTAGATATCCGTATCGCGATACCACCCTCCGAGAGGTTTGCCGTTGTCCATTCCTCCACAGGCATCGTGCAAGCGGCTGATGTCCGACCCTGCAAAGTCGTTGTAGCGTACTACTACACTGCCACTACTGCGGACGTACATAGCGTGTGGTCCCTGAGGATGTTTGAAGCTAAAAGGGATACCGGCACCTGTGCCGAAGAGGCGGGTGCCATACCACGGATTGGCATAGCCGTTTTGGTCATGGATATAGCAGCGCTCGACAACGAAGTTGAAACGGGTTCGACTTTCGTCGTTAGCCGAAGTGACGATAGCTATACCGGCATCGTTACGAATAAGCTCCTTGCGCTCGTCAAGGTAAGAAGCATCGTAGTTCTTGTATTTAGATTCGGGATAATTGTTTTTGTCGTCGAGATACACTTGGTCAACGGGCACTCTGCCCCATTCGGAGATGTCTGCCCCAATGATACGTATGTTACGGCACGACTGGTCGATGTTGATGCCGTTGATACGACCACCTGTCACGGTAAAACCCTCGAGGATAAGGTACTCGCAGTTAGTGATATTGATGGCGTTGTCGGCACTGTTGCCTGCATGAACAGGAACGTTACCTACCACTTTTATCCAGCCGTTAGCTGTTCCTTTCATTGCATTAAGGACGAGCGGTTGTCCGGTTTTGTAGGCACCGAGCAGACTGAGCTTGAGCGTGCTTTTGAGCGGCGGGTTGCTTGTCCATGTGCGGACAGTGTCGATAGCCGCCTGTATCCAACCACTTTGTGTGTTGATGCTTACAACAACCTCATAATCGGTGTCTTCTGTCAGGTGGAAGAGTGAGCCGCGGAACTGCTGTTTAGTACTGTCATAGACGGGTCGATAGGCTGTCAGCCACTCTGATGAACCTGTAGCGCGGTATCGGACGCGCACCAGGCTATCGGTGTCCCAACACGGAGCGATGCTATATGATACATCCGGTGTGAAGTAATAACTGCAGTTCTCGAAAGTCGGGTACAGTTCGAATGAGGTTGCTGCCACGTATAGAGACGCTGTTATGAGAAAAGATAATAATGCAATGCGTTTCATAACAATGGTGTATTTACGGTTATGGGTATAGAGTAGCCGTTGTCAAACCGAACAAAGAGCACTCCGTTTTGCCAATAAGGAGTGGTGCTGTCTTTTCTTTGTAGTGTGATAATCAGCTCGCTGTTGTCTTTTAATTTCTTTCTGTTTGTGCTGACCGATATCCATGCCGCCATATCTTCAGCCATGCGAATAGAGTAATTGCCGGTTCCGACTTTGCCGAGCCGTATCCGCACTTGTTGAGGTGTTTCATTAATCAGTGTGACGCAGTACTTGTCTGCCTCACCGTCTATCGGACGTTTGGGTGTCAGAGAACAAGAGCCAAACTCAAAGGCACCTGCTGTGGGATGTGTTACATTGCTGAAGCCCGGCAGGAACTCCCCTTTGCCGATGTGTTTGTCGCGTTTATCAAGCGTAAAGACACCCTGTTGCATGTTGTGAAAAGCGGGTCTGCCATACACAGCGTGTGCCTCCGCACCGTCAACGGCACAAACAGAACCTCGGCTGCTGCGGTTACATATATTACCGAGGTAGTCATAATCGAAGTCGCAAGCAGGGTTGAGGTGTGGGTCGTTGATGCATAGTCCTTTACGCTCGGTGCTCTTGTCGGAACGCAAAGAGAGGATGATGTTGTTGCGTAGTGTGGCAATGAACAACTCGCGATTCTCGTCTTTGCCGTAGCCTACGCCTGCCATGCCTCCCCCATCATGAATAATGGTGTTATGAAAGAGATACTGTCTGCCTTGGGTGAAAGTGTCGCCACCGCCGTTCTTGATTGCATTGCCGCTGTTACCAAGCGAGTTGGTCATGTTCCAAAGCAGGTTGTTGAAGATGTATGACGGTCCCTTACGATTAGGCGCAGTGCTGATTCCGCAATATACTTGCTCTATTCTATTGTCATACACGCGCACGTTACACTGTCCGCCGTCCAGTTCTATGCCATCGTCTTGTCCGAAAGCAATCATGTTGCCGTAGATGTCGGCATCGTAGGCAAACCCTCCATTCACCTCTCTGTTCTGCCATGCTTCTATCGGATCGTTATAACGATGTGTTTGACTGCCCACAAGGTCGTTGTAACGGAGCACTATACCGCCGCGTGCTTGCATCACGTATATAGCGTTAGGTCCCTGAGGGTGCGAGAAAACATACGAGCGACCGACATACTCCCCCATCTCTACCGTGCCGTTCCAAGTGTTGGTCTTGCCATTGGGATCATGAATGTAGGAGCGTTCCACGACGATATTGTGCGACTTGTAGATACATATACCGGCATCGTTGTTAACGGGTTGTCCGATATCGTCAAGAAAATGACCTGACGAATCCTGTGACATCGGGATTCGTCCCCAATGGCTGATGTCACAATTACTGAAGCGGATTTGCTCGGCATGCTTGCCGGTTTTTATTCCGTGTAGATGTCCGCCGGTCACAGTGAGCCCATCGAACAAAAGAAAACTACAATCGTCTATCAGAAGTGCCGCCTCAGCCTCTCCGTTAGAACGGATAGGTTTGTTGCCTGTTATCATTATCCACCCATTTTCGGTGCCATGTAGCCCCTTTAATACAATATTGCCACCTTTTTCTTTCTTCAAGCTATTTAGCTTGATGTGACGAGCTATGGGAGGAGTGTCTGACCATGTGGTAAACTCAGAAATGATACTATCGTCTTGGTGATAACATATTACTTCATACGTACACGCAGCGGTAAGACGCACGAGGCTTCCGCGGTACTCATGCAACTTTGTGTCATGATATGGCGGGTAAGCTTGCTGCCAAGATACACTGCCCTTCGCACGATAACGTATTACAACACTATCAGACTCAACTTCGCTGAGATAATAGCTGCAAGACTCGTAGGAAGGAACCAAGCGTAACGATGGCGTGGCACCCAAAAAAACAGGAAAGAAAAGAGGTAGAAAATATGATAAACGTCTCTTCATTGCAGTATCAGATTTTACGACTATGCAAAGGTACTGCAAATTTGTAAGTAAGACGTTTGTTATTTGGTAATATAGGTTTGTTATTTGATAAAAAAACAGAGCCATAGTGCGCTATGACTCTATAAGCGGGTGTAAACGTCGTTGTTTGTCCGCGTCTGAATGGGTGTTTATTGGTTGTCGAGAGTGTAGTTGACAAAAGCGTTTAGCGGTTTGGTGTCGTCTATCCTTCCTGCTAATTTCTGCAGAGTCTTGGCAGCTTGGTTGATGGCGTCATTGCCACACCATTTGGGACTTTCTATCAAGATTGTACCTTTGCCTTGTAAACGGCGCTCTAAGATGATGTCTGCAATGCGTTTTTTGTACGCTTTTTCCATTGCCATATCGTTGTTGATTGAAATTCGGATGCAAGGGTAGTAAATGTATAAAAATGAGCAGCGGAAGTTATCCGTTGCTCATTTTCTATAATCGCGCTTATTCGCCTATTTTAAGGACTTTTCAACGCTGTTTAAACGCTGTTTCAACGCTGTTTAAATGCTCTTTAAATGTTCAATGCCCTTTCAATAAGTATGAACGTTCGGAGATGTTCTCCACTAAGTATGAACATTCGGAGATGTTCTCTGCTCTTTACTTTTTCTCTGCGTCCATTTCTGCTTTCAGTTGTGCGAGAGCAGAGAGGTCACCGAGGGTAGTCTTCTCCATCGGAGCCTGTTGCGGAGCGGCCTCTTTCTTGGCAGCCTTCTTAGCAACCTTAGCAGCCTCTTCTTCTTTCGGAGCTTCCCAGGTGCGGAGGTGTGAGAGAAGGATGCGCTTTGCATCGCGGTTGAACTCAAGAATCTTGAAAGGTAATACCTGGTCAACTGCAATCGGCGACTTGTCCTCAGTGAGGAGATGGCGAGCAGAGCAGAAGCCTTCAACACCCTCTTCTATGCGAACTACGGCACCCTTGTCAGAGACTGAGATAATAGTTCCGTCAGCAATGCTGTCGATAGGATATTTGGCTTCGAGAGCCTCCCATGGGTTATCCTCCAGTTGCTTGTGACCGAGCGACAAGCGACGATTCTCCTTGTCTATTTCAAGAACGATAACATCCATATTAGCACCAATAGAGGTGAACTCGTTCGGGTGTTTGATCTTCTTTGTCCAACTGAGGTCGCTGATGTGAATAAGCCCGTCAACGCCTTCTTCTAACTCAACGAAAATGCCGAAGTTAGTAAAGTTACGAACGCGTGCTGTGTGCTTTGAGCCGACAGGATACTTATCTTCGATTGTCCCCCATGGGTCGGGTTTGAGTTGCTTCAAACCGAGCGACATCTTGCGGTCGTCGCGGTCGAGAGTAAGGATAACAGCCTCTACTTCCTGACCGACCTTGAGGTAGTCGCTTGCAGAACGCAGGTGCTGGCTCCATGACATCTCGCTGATATGGATAAGACCTTCAACGCCGGGTGCTACTTCTACGAATGCTCCGTAATCAGCGATAACTGCCACAACACCCTTAACATGGTCACCAACCTTAAGATTCTGGTCGAGAGTGTCCCATGGGTGAGGAGTGAGTTGCTTCAAGCCGAGAGCGATACGCTTCTTCTCCTCGTCGAAGTCAAGGATAACAACATTGATCTTCTGGTCGAGTTGAACGATAGTCTTCGGATCGCTGATTCTGCCCCAGCTGAGGTCGGTGATATGGATAAGACCGTCCACGCCGCCAAGGTCGATGAATACGCCGTAAGAAGTGATATTCTTAACTGTTCCTTCGAGTACCTGACCTTTCTCCAATTTGCTGACGATCTCACGCTTCTGTGCCTCAAGTTCGGCTTCGATGAGAGCCTTGTGAGAGACAACGACATTGCGGAACTCTTGGTTGATCTTGACAATCTTGAATTCCATAGTCTTGCCAACGAATACATCATAGTCGCGGATAGGCTTAACATCAATCTGCGAGCCGGGCAGGAAGGCTTCTGTACCAAGTACATCAACGATCATACCACCTTTAGTCTTGCACTTAATGTAACCTTTGACGATCTCATCGTTAGCCATTGCCTCGTTGACACGGTCCCAACTCTTAACGGCGAGAGCCTGCTTGTGTGAGAGAACAATCTGACCTTTCTTGTCTTCGGGTGTCTCTACATAAACCTCTACCTCGTCGCCGACCTTCAAGTCTTCATTGTAGCGGAATTCGGATGCGGGAACGACAGCATCGCTCTTGAAGCCGACAGATACGATAACTTCGCGTTTGTTAATTGCTTTTACGACACCTTTTACCACCTCGCCTGCCTTAACGGAGTTGAGAGTGTTGTCGTACATTTGAGTCATTTCTTCTTTTGTTTTGCCTACTTGGGTGTCAATACCATTCTCGTAGGCCTCCCAGTCGAAGTTCTGGAGTTCAATGTTTTCTGCCATAGCGGAAAATCAATTTCTTTAAGGGTTAAACAATAATAGTCGTGCTTTTTCTTAAGTAAAAAGCTTGCAAAGTTACTCATTTTCTCTTATATATGCAAGAGTGTTATTCAAATTTATTGAATATTATGCAAAATTTTTAGATTTTTCGTTGAAAATGCATCATATTATTGCATAAATGAAATAAAAAAAATAATTTTGCAGTCGTTTAGTAGTGAACGTTCGGAGACGTTCGCCACTATAGTGAACGTTCGGAGACGTTCGCCACTATAGTGAACGTTCGGTGACGTTCGCCACTATAGTGAACGTTCGGAGACGTTCACCACTATTAGAAATTTTGTTATATAGAATTATGAAAGTACTTATAGCAGAAGAGCAGGAAAAGAAACTTATCGAGCAGTATTTGCCGGAGTTTTCTAACGAAGAGGTTATCGTAACGGGTGTCGGGGCGCTTAATGTGCTTCGTGCTTTGCGTAATATACCGTTAGACACGCCTCTTGTCAATATTGGTTATGCAGGTAGTGCCAATTTCGAAATTGGCACCCTTGTGGAGGTTACTGAGTCAAGACTCAATCACCCTAATGTCAGTTATCCTGAACCCGAATATAAACTTGCCGGTTCTGAGGGTATTATGTTCTCTGAGATGAAGAAAGCGATTTGCTACACGGGTGTGGACTTTTGTCTGCAGTCGGATTACAAAGATTGCGTCTTCGATATGGAATTGGCCTTTATCCTCGGAATGGGCTTCAAGCAGGTGAGGTCGATAAAATATGTGAGCGACAACCTCTCCCTACACGATTACAGGAAAGTAGGACAAGGCGTGTAGGATATTTACTATGTATCATTTACAATTTACCACTTAATTATGCAACTTTTCAAAAAAACAGATTACAAGTGGACTTTCCAAAATATCGGAGGTTCAACTCGTGTGAAAATTCAGTCGGGTGAAGATCTGCGTCATTTGGGCGAACTTGACCAGAAGATGTGGACGGTACTCAGTTGCCCTGTATCGGGTCTTGAGATTGACAGTAAGAGTCTTGCTTACGCGGATAACGATGCCGATGGTAAGATTCATATAGGCGATGTAGTAGCGACCGCCAACTGGTTGACGGATGCTGTCGTTAATCCGGATATACTGCTTCAAGGTAGTGACAGCATTGCTCTTGCCGATATCAATCAGGAGAATGAGACGGGCAAGAAACTATATGTTTCCGCTGTGCAGATTTTGAAGAACTTAGGCAAAGAGGCTGAGTCGATTTCCGTTGTTGATACAAGCGATAGTATCGCTATCTTTGCCAAGACTCGTTTCAATGGTGACGGTATAATTACAGAGAACTCTACCGATGCGGCTGAAGAGAAGGAAGTTATCGCGGCTGCGATAGCGGCGACGGGCGGAGCGGACGACCGCAGCGGTGATAAGGGTGTGACGGGGGATCAGATTGAGGCTTTTTATGCAGCCCTTGCAGACTATAAGGCATGGCAAGAGGCAAAGCCCAAAATGGTATTCGCAGAGGATACCGCTAATGTCTTAGAACTGCACGATGCGCTTGATGCAAAGGTTAAGGACTTCTTCCTTCGTAGCCGTCTTGCCGCTTTCAACGCAGAGAGCACTGCTGCGCTTGATGTGCAGGTGAGTCGCATTGAAGCCATATCTGCCGATAACCTTACGGATAAGAACGATGAGATAGCCTCTTATCCGTTGCAGCGTATAACTGGCAAGGCAGAGTTAGACCTTACTGCACCGGTTAACCCCGCGTGGGATGCACAGTTCAGTAAGTTAATAAGTATAGCAGTCGATAAGAAGAAAAAGTCGCTCACAGAGGCGGAATGGGATGAGATAGGGGCAAAGGTGGCAGAATATAAGGCATGGCTCGGCGCGAAGGCAGGGGCAACCGTTGAGAGCCTTGGCATAGACAAGGTTAATGAGATGCTCAAAGCCGATAAGAAGCAGGCGTTGCTTGACCTTGTAGCCCAAGATAAGGCCCTTGAAGAAGAAGCAAACGGTATTACCGCGGTTGACAAACTGACGCACCTGCATCGCGACTTCTATACCCTGCTCCGCAACTATATCACCCTGCAAGACTTCTATGATAAGGATCAGGATGTGAAGGCAATCTTCCAAGCGGGTACACTGATTATTGATCAAAGAGCGTGTCACCTCTGTATGCGTGTTACTAACCCGGGAGCGCAGGCTTCAATGGCACCGACATCGGGTATGTATCTTATCTATTGCACCTGCACCGCTAAGGGTGCCCCCGCCCCGATAGAGATAGTAGCCGCGATGACTATGGGCGAAACGGGCGACCTCTTTGTGGGCAAGAACTGCATCTTCTACGATCGCAACGGATTAGACTACGATGCTGTCGTAACGAAGATTATAGATAATCCTATCTCAATTAAGCAGGCGTTCTGGTCGCCTTATCGCCGTATGGCAAAGTGGGCTGAGGACCTTATTAATAAGCGTGCTGCCGAGAAGGATGCGCAGATAATGGCTGATACTACGGCTAAGATGGCAGATGCAAAGGTGCCTGCGGAAGGTGAGGCACCCGCAGTGAAGCCTTCGTTCGATATAGCTAAGTTCGCAGGTATCTTCGCTGCCATCGGTATGGCATTAGGACTGATTGGGGCTGCACTCGCCGATTTCTTTGGCTCCTTCACTGCTTGGTGGCATTGGATAGTGTTCTTCGTAGTACTGCTTCTTCTCATTTCCGGTCCGAGTATGATTATGGCATGGCTCAAACTGCGCAAGCGTAATATAGCTCCGCTCTTGAATGCCAACGGATGGGCTGTCAATGCTCAGTCGCTCGTTAATATCCCATTTGGTGCGACGCTGACCGATGAGGTTCATTATCCTCTCGTTAAGATTGCCGACCCATTTGCAGAGAAGGGTATGCCCGCTTGGAAAAAATGGTTGATAGGCATCGTTAGCATCGCAGTGATAGTATGCGGATTATGGCTCGCCAACCTATGTGCTTGGGCAGGCTTCCGTTCGCCGCTGCCGTGCTTCAATAAACCTGCCGAAGAGGAGGTAGTGATAGAAGAACAGGCATCAGCAACTGAAGAGGAAGCGGCAACTATGGAAGTGCCTGAAGAGCCGGCAGCCGCCGAATAATATCAAGGAGTGTGGAACGTCTCCGAACGTTCTGGTTGCGGGGAACGTCTCCGAACGTTCAATAAAGGTACACTCCCGTGTACCGATGATTTGCGAAAATAAGGATTTTTCATATCCTATTATCATTCTGTTTAACTCTCGGAGTCTTTGCCGAGCAACATACCACTAATAAAATGGACAAGCAACAACGTCTTCGCACTATTGCGCAAGTTCTTAACGCTCAGGTTATCACTAACCAAGACCAATTGACATACGCTCTTAAGCAGCAAGGTATATTCACCACTCAAGCAACGCTCTCGCGTGACCTGCGTGACCTGCGTGCAGAGAAGAAAGTGATGGCAAACGGGTCGAGCAAGTATGTAATCCCGACCAATCCTGTAGTGGAGAAGAAGATACTCGGTTTAGACTCCGATGTTGCTCGTCTTGCTATCCGTTCGATTGATTTCTGCGGGCAGTTTGGCGTGGTAAAGACTAAACCGGGCTTTGCCAATGCCGTTGCCTATGACATTGACGACAGAGGCAAAGATTATATCCTTGGTACAATAGCAGGCGACGATACCATCCTTGTGATACCCAAAGAGGGTATCACAAGGGCAATGCTCTATGATTTCCTTTACGGAATTAATTAGAAGATAGGGCGAAACCCTACTGCTCTTTATTGTCAGACCATTGTGCCGTAAGAGGCAGATTATTTCGGCCGGATGAAGATGTTGACGGGAGTGCCGTTGAAATTCCACCACTCGCGAAGTTTGTTTTCAAGGAAGCGGCGGTACGGCTCCTTAACATATTGCGGCAGGTTTGCGAAAAAGACGAATGACGGCACCTGCGTGTCCGGCAGTTGGGTGCAGTATTTAATCTTTATGTACTTGCCCTTATTTGCCGGTGGCGGGTAGTTTTCGATGAGAGGCAGAAAACGCTCATTGAGTTTGGCAGTAGGTATCTTGCGTTGCTTGTTGTCATACACTTGCAACGCCGTTTCAATAATCTTGAAAATGCGTTGTTTGGTAACAGCAGAGGTGAAGATGATAGGGAAGTCGGTGAATGGCGCAAGGCGAGCACGTATATTACGCTCGAACATCTTAATATCTGCCGTGGTTTTACTCGTTATCAAATCCCATTTATTGACGCACACCACAAGACCTTTCTTGTTTTTCTGAATGATGGAGAATATGGAAAGGTCTTGTGCTGCAATACCGATGAAGGTGTCACGCTCATCAAAGCATCGTGTGGCATCGAGCATCAGAATGCAGACATCGGCGTTCTCTATTGCTCTGATTGAACGCACAACGGAGTAATATTCGAGGTCTTCGGTAACCTTTGCTTTCTTGCGAATACCGGCGGTGTCAACAAGGTAAAACTCTTTGCCGAACTTATTGTACTTGGTGTAGATAGAGTCTCGCGTCGTTCCTGCTATGTCAGTAACGACGGTTCTCTCCTCGCCTATAAGGGCGTTTAGTAGCGATGATTTGCCGGCATTAGGTCTGCCGACAATAGCGAAGCGCGGCAGATTGTCTTCGGGCTCTTCGTCTTTGTTGTTATTAAACCGTGCCACAATCTCGTCAAGCAGTTCGCCGGTGCCAAGACCGTTGACGGCGGAGAGAATAAAGGGGTCGCCAAGACCGAGTTTATAAAACTCTGCCGCACCGTACTGCTCATCGAAGGTGTCTATCTTGTTGACGGCGAGCAGCGTTGGTTTTTCAGCCTGCCTGAGCAGATGTGCCACTTCCATATCGAACTGCGTTACGCCTTCTCTAACATCCACCACGAGCAGCACAACATCCGCCTCGTTGATGGCGGTGTTCACTTGACGGTTGATCTCTCCCTCGAAGATATCATCGGAGTTAACGACCCAGCCGCCTGTGTCGATGATTGAGAACTCTCGCCCGTTCCAAACTGTGCGACCATATTGTCGATCGCGTGTAGTGCCGGCCTCTGCGCTGACAATAGCCCGCCTTGTTTTCGTAAGGCGGTTAAAAAGGGTCGATTTCCCGACATTGGGACGCCCCACGATGGCTACAATATTTGCCATAATAGTTATATGATTTAAATTATTATTTGTTATACTCGCAGCAGTCTGCGATTAATTACTGCATCCGCTGCAGCCGGATGCGCAATCTTCACCTTTGTTACCTTTGTTGCAACCGCCGCATTTGGGGTGGAGAAAAGAATCAATCTCTTCTTCGGTTGCCGGTCTATCTTCAATAATCTTGCCTGTAAAATGCAGGTCCTCTCCTGCAAGAGGGTGGTTGAGATCGATTGTGACATTTTCCTCCGTTATTGCTACTACTTGTGCGCGAATTGTTTGTCCGTCAGTAGTGTTCATAGGGATAATATTGCCTTCTTTAACTCGCTTTTCGTCGAATACGCCGTCGATGCAGAATACGGAGCGGGGCAAGGTCATCACGCCTTGCTCGTCATGCTCACCATAGGCTTCGGCTGCGGTGATGGTAAAATCGAAAGTGTCGCCGGCAGATTTGTGTTCTAAGGCTGCCTCGAAAGCGGGAATCATCATCCCTAAACCTTGACAATATGTCAGCGGGGTATCGTCTTTTGTGCGCTCAATGAGCTCTTCTGTGCCGAGCTCTACGCCGGCGATGTAAAGGTCGTAAGATAATTTTACGAGAGAGTGTTTCTGAATCATAGTTGGTTATAAGTTATTAGTTGCACAATATTTCCGCCCTTCCTACTCCCGTTTACCACCACGAGACGCGTTTGTTGGTAGCATCGGCGGATGATTTGTCGTATTTGAGGTCTGCGAGCATAGAGGCATTGACACCGATGTGGAAGGTGTATGATTTGTAGTATCCGAATGGTACAAAGGAAGCGGTCATGGTCCAGCAGTGCAGGTCACGTGTTACATTGATAGTGGCGTTACTCAGTTTCTTTGCGGAGAAGTCGTAAGAGATGGAGGTGGATGCCTTCCAACCTTTTCCCAAACCTATAGAAATAGAGGCGGAGAGGTTATGGGTGAACTTCATCTTGTAGTTCATCTTGTTGTAGTCGAACACAGAGGACTCCCCGTACCTGATGTTATAGTTGAGCGTGAGGCTCCACGGTATCTCGGCAAACTCCCAGCCGTCGATATCTGAGTCTGTGTCGCGGTGTTTCTTTTTCCATTCTTGCTCTTGTCTCTTGGCTTCTTTGCGTTGTTCATCGGTGATTAATTCACCTGTTTCAGGGTCTGTGGCGTATGGGTCGTCCATATCGAAACCGGGATCGAACTTATTGTCGGTCTTCTTATCTTCTTTGCCAAACCATTTTCTGAATGTTTGATTGTTGAAAGTATATGAGAAGGATGTGGAGGTCCCTTTGAAGTGTAAGAATTTGCCCTCGTTCCAACATCTGCGGTTTGTTCTGACGGGGTTGCCGGAGGCGTTTAGTCCGTAGAGATAGGGGTCAAACTGCCCGCTGAGGTTAAGAGTATAATTCATAGGTAGTTTGATTCGCAGATTGACCGAGAAATTCGACCAGTTCATTGAGTCAGCCATAAAGTTATATCCGCCTGATATAGAGAGGTTATCAATCAGTGATATTATCTTTGTCGGTGCTTTGCCGGTTGTGTCTTTGTCGTTGAGAACCTTCATCTCGAGGTTATTCCCGAGTGAGAAACCGACCGATCCGACATTGCCCTTTGACGGCGTGCCGTACATCGCCCCTTGGAAGCGGTTGTATTGCACTTGTTCGTATTTGACGGTGCCATCGCTTTGCGTTATGGGGCGTTCGTAGGTGCCGTAATAGTTATGGTCAATCTTGGCGCGAATAGCATCGCAGTCAGGGGTATAGTTGAGTGATACGGACGGGGTGAAGATGTGTCGGAACCGATCAACCTTTCCGTTAGGGAATAGTTTTCTGCTCGGGATAAAGAAACCGTACAATTTGGTAGAGGCAGAGAGCGACATCGACACGTCCCATACGCGGTAGAACCCATTTGTGGTATCGCGAACAACGGCGTTCTGTTGCTCGTCCCATGATTGGTCAACGCGCTGGAAGTACCAACGCTCGTTGTAGTTTATTGACGGACTGATATTAAGATATTTAAATGCCGTGAACGATGCCGATAGAGGAATATTATGCTTTACTCCTGTTTTCCAGTCGCGGAGGAAATTAGAGTGCAGCAAATGGCTCTCCTTATCATCGATTGATATTTTGGCATTGGCTGAATAACGGAGCGTTATCTTCTCATACCATCGCTCTTTTCCGACCGGTTTCTTTCTTTTAAACGGCTTTATCTGACTCATCGATAACGACATATCCGGTAGTGTCAGGGCAATGGTTGAGTCCTTTGTCCGTTGGTTAATAAGGGCAGACATCGACAGCGACCATGGCGAGTCGGGGAAGCGTTGAGTGTAGGATATTGACGATGATTTGGTGTTTTCTGAGTTGAGGGTAGAGTTGTAATAGGAATTGATATTGGAGCGGTTGTAACCTGAGGTTGAGAAATTGACGGAGGCAGAGAAAGTGGAGTAAGGGTTAGCCTTGCTGTCCTGCGTGTGGGTCCATTGAATGGAGAAGTTGGTCGCTTTTGAGTAATCGGGCATATCTCTTTCACCCGTAACATCAGAGCGGTAGTTAACGGATATATTTCCCGAGAATTTATATCGTTTGAGGTATCTTGAGCGTGCCGTTATAGCCCAAGTGCCTTTGGTGTAAATGTCGCCGGTTACCTCGAGGTCGGCGTAGTCCGACAGGGCGAAGTAATAGCCTATGCCGCGCAAGTATAGTCCGCGTGTGTAGTCATCGCCGAAGGTCGGCATAATAAGTCCTGACGAATAGGACGAGGTGAAGGGGAAGAAGCCGAATGGAATGGCGAGCGGGAGTGGCACATCGCCCACAACAAGGTAGGCAGGACCTGCCGCTACATATTCTCCGGGCTTGACCTTACCTTTGGTTATGTTGAGGTAGAAATGCGGGTGCTCATGATCGTCGCAGGTGGTATATTTGCCGCCTGCCATCATCATCGCATCATCGTCGGTTTTCTTTGCCTTATCGGCAATGATATATCCCTCGTCTTGCTGCGCTACGACATGCCTGATATAAGCCTTTTTCGTTTTGAGGTTATAACTCAACTCGTGCGACTCGTATGACTCGTTGCCGTCTTTGAAGACCGGCCGCCCACTCCATTGCTCCTCGATGGTATCATATACACCGGCGGCATAGATGATTGAGGAATCCATCTTGACGCGAATAAAGTCGGAGGTGAGGTTGATTGTCTTGTAAGTAACATCGCCGCTACCATGCAGAAATGCCGTTCCGTTGCCGAGCAGGACGAGCGAGTCAGATGACTTATATTCCACCTTTGCGTCAACATTAGGAGAGGTGGGGGGAAGAGTAGAGAGAGAGTCTTGGGATTGAGAGATGGAAGCGGCGGGCATTGTCAGTGAATCTTGCATAGCGGGTAAGCCCTCAGCCTGTACGCTGAGAGGATTGCCCGTTATGAAGCAACTGCAAAGCACAACAAATACAATGCAGAGCAAAAAATTATGTCTGCTGCCTTTTCCCAAAATTCAATTTCTTTCCACTCGCCTTATAGAGTGAGAGCATTGCCGTATGTGAAGCGTGCGCATCGCGTATGCGCAAAAAACGCACGCAAAGTTACCTTTTTAACTCATGAAACGCAAATATTATGCCTTATTTTCAAAATAATTATAAATTTGCATTATCATTTCGTTTTTTTTTAGTAACTTTGTGTGTTGTTTGATTGAATAATAGAATCATTATGGATATAAATGACAAAATCTCTCAGATCCTTACTCAGGTTGAGCAGATGCAGGCGCAGAGCAGAGATGAGTTAGAGCAACTTCGCATTCATTATCTCGGAAAGAAAGGCGAGATAACTGCTTTGTTTGATGAGTTTCGTACCTTGTCGAAGGAACAGAAAGCTGAAATAGGCGCATCGCTTAACGCGCTGAAGAATTTGACTGCTAATAAGTTGCAGGAGATGCGTGCCGGCTATGATGAGCAACAGGCAGCAGAGAATAAGTTAGACCTCACCCGCAGTGCTGAGCCTATTGCATTGGGTACTCGTCATCCGTTATCGCTTGTGAAGGAAGAGATAATAGATATATTCTCCCGCGTAGGATTTACGGTAGAGGAAGGTCCTGAGGTTGAGGACGATAAGCATGTGTTCGGGATGTTGAATTTCGCGCCGGAGCACCCCGCCCGCGATATGCAAGATACCTTCTTCGTGGAAAAAGAAGAGGGCGTTCAGAAGCCGACGGATATTCTGCTTCGTACTCATACCTCATCTGTTCAGACTCGCGTGATGACCACGCAGAAACCTCCTATCCGCGTGCTGTGTCCCGGGCGCGTATATCGCAATGAGGCTATATCGGCAAGAGCACACTGCTTCTTCCATCAGATAGAGGGATTATATATCGACAAGAACGTCAGTTTCGCTGATCTAAGGCAAGTGTTGCTGTATTTCGCGAAAGAGATGTTCGGCGAAGACACAAAGATTCGTCTTCGTCCGAGTTATTTCCCCTTCACAGAGCCGTCTGCTGAGATGGATATCAGTTGCAATATATGCGGAGGCACCGGCTGCGGTTTCTGCAAAGGAACCGGTTGGGTAGAAATCCTCGGTTGCGGGATGGTTGACCCTAATGTGCTTGAGGCGTGCGGTATTGATAGTAAAGAATATACGGGCTATGCCTTCGGTTTGGGCGTAGAGCGTATCACTAACCTCAAATATAGGGTTAAAGATTTGCGCTTATTCTCTGAGAATGATGTGCGTTTCTTACGCCAATTCTCGGCGTGCTAATGCTACTGCCGTTTGTGCGGCAAGGCGAGCATTATTAAGCACGAGTCGGATATTGGCTTCAAGACTGTCACCACCTGTCAGTTCTTTTACCTTAGCGAGTAGGAACGGCGTTGTTTCTTTGCCGTGAATATTCGCTTTTTCTGATTCCTTGAGTGCTCGCTCTATGGCACTATTGATAATATCGGCAGGCATAGAGTATTCTTCCGGTATAGGGTTGGTAACAAGTATTCCGCCTTTGAGTCCGAGTCGTTTTTTTATCAAAAATGTATGGGCAAGTTCTTCAGGGGTATCAATTCTGTAATCGACTTTGAATCCGCTATGGCGAGTGTAGAAAGCAGGTAACTCGTCAGTGCCGTAGCCTATGACCGGCACCCCTTTTGTTTCTAAGTATTCGAGTGTCAGACCGAGGTCGAGAATCGATTTTGCGCCTGCGCAGATTACCATAACCTGCGTCTGCGCCAACTCTTCGAGGTCGGCACTGATATCCATCGTGGTGGTGGCATGTCGGTGAACACCGCCTATACCTCCTGTTGCAAAGATGCTGATGCCTGCCATAGCTGCAATCATCATCGTTGTGGTAACCGTTGTCGCACCATCTTCCCCGCGGGCAAGCAAGACGGGCAAATCGCGGCGCGATGCCTTGATAACTGCCGTACCTTTTTTGCCGAGATACTCTATCTCTTCTTTTGTGCAGCCCGCTTTCAGTTTGCCTTTAATAATAGCTATGGTGGCGGGTACGGCACCGTTATCGCGTATGGTTTGCTCTACTCGCAGTGCCGTTTCTACATTCTGCGGATAAGGCATACCGTGACAGATGATGGTTGACTCGAGAGCCACAACGGGTTTGCCCTCTCTTAGGGCTATTGCCACTTCGGATGAAAGGTTGAGATATGAACGCATAATATTTCCTCAATGCGCATTAATGCGCAATTTATTTTATTCCTCGTTTGTTAAGTTCGTTTTGATATCTTCTCGCGTAAGCTGCGTGCTCGCTATAGGTACTCGAAAAATGGTGGGTGCCGTCAAAGGCGGTGGAAGCGCACATGAACAGGTAGTTAGACTTCACGGGGTGAAGCACGTAGTCCATCGTTTTGGCTCGTGGTATGCGTATCGGTCCCGGGGGGAGTCCTGCATGACGATAGGTGTTATACGGCGACTCGTACTCTAAATGCTTATTCAGAATGCGGCGGAGTGAGAAGTCTTGCAGAGCGAACTTAACTGTCGGACAAGATTGCAGCGGCATACCGATGCGGAGGCGATTCATGTAAAGACCTGCTATTATCGGCATATCTTCCTCTTTGTTAGTCTCTTCCTCTACTATACTTGCAATAGTGGCTATTTGCCACGGCTGATAGCCTAACTCGGCCGCAAGAGCGAGGCGATTGTCGTTCCAGAACTTGTCGTACTCATGTTTCATACGAATGAAGAGGTTATCCGCTGCTATGTCCCAGTACATCTCGTATGTGTCAGGAATGAAGAGAGAGACGGCGGTGGCAGTGTTTAGACCGAAACGCTCCATATACCCTTTGTCGGCGAGGCGAGTTGCTATATCGGCAGAGTCAAGCATCAGTTGCGACGCAAGGCGAGCGGATAATTGCCCCTGTGTGCGTATGTTGCGAATTGTTACCTTTACGGGCGTTTGCCAGCCGTTGCGGAAAGTCTGAATAAGTTGCTTCGTACCTAATCGGGCGGGCAACTTATAGCAACCGGTGCGGGCGTATTGCTGTCCCTCTGCGGGGTAGTGCATCAGGTGGGCGTGCAACCTCAGGCTTAGCGGGGAAGATATGTCGTAGGCAGCGGTGACAGAGTCAAGCACGGCAGTTACAGGGGTGGAAGGTGATATGTAGAATAAGTGCTCTTCCCCATCGTGGGCTGTAATACTCTTACCATAAAGCAGATATAGTTGCCATGCACCTATAGCTGCGCAAAAAACGATGACAGCAGAGCAAGTTATAACTAACCTACGCACTGCTGCCTTCCGTTGTTTTGAATTTCTTCTTTTCTCTTTTTTCATAGACGCATCGCGCATTAATACGCGATAACATTAGTGTTATCTCCCCTCAGAGGGTAAGATGGCTTATAGTGCCTCAAACCAATCGAGGTCGGTGGGGAAAGACTGTTCGCCGTTTGACCACTTGCTCCAGCAGCCGCCGAAGTAATAGGTTAGTGTGTCGCCGAGTTGATATTCTTTGAGCGAAACAAAGGTGCCGTCGAGTATCTCAATGCGTGTTGCACCGGGGGTCATAACTGCTATGTATGACCGACCTTGCGAGGTGGAGCCGTTATACTCGTAGTTCATCTTTGCCGCTTGTTTGTCAGAAAGCGCATCCTCAGCATAGGCAACAAGACCTCTCACCTCATCGATGCGGTAGTTCTCTATCGTGTCGTGGAGGAAGATACCGCCGCCTACCCATAGTCGGAGCATATCGCTATGCTTGTGGCAATGCCCGCATTGCTTTCCGCAACAGGGCTTTTGCTCGCCTTCTGCCATCTCTTGGTGATGCTTGCAACAGGGCTTCTGCTCGCCTTCTGCCATCTCTTGGTGATGCTTACAGCAGGGCTTTTGCTCGCCTTCTGCCATCTCTTGGTGATGCTTGCAGCAATGGCGTTTTGGCATTATAACAACTTCTGCTTTGTTGAGTATCTTGCCTGCTTCGGCGGTTACGGTTAGTTGCTCCGCAAAAATCTTTCCGGCAACGGGAACGCTGTCATAAGTGAGGCGGAAGACGAACTTGTCGGGGGTCTGCTCCAGTATTTCGTACTCGCTATAAGGACCTGCAATCCATAAGTTGCTGTCAGTAGCGATAACCACGCCACCGCAACCTGCTGTGTGCGCCACCTTGTAGCAGTCGAGATTACCATCGTAGTTGATATGGTACGGGCGACCGTCTTTCAGTTCTCGACCATACATAGTGTCAATGACTAAGGCGGGGCTGTTTTTCAGCCAAAGGTCAACGCCGTTACTCGGATTTTCGGGGAGCAGTGCCGGTCCGTAAAAACGGAAAGCAGCGTATTCGTTCTCCCATGCGAAGTCATCCTTGCGCTCAGGTACATACCTGCCATCAACTTTCTTCGCTTGCTCTTGCTTCGTACAACTTGTGCCTACCAATGTAAGTAGGCACAAGGCTACCAATAAGTGTTTTTTCATCTGTTTTGTTTTTGAGTTATGTTGCGCATTAAAGCGCGGTAACATTATTCCGGTTGTTTGCCTATGTATGCAAGGATACCGCCGTCAACATAGAGAATATGACCATTTACTGCGTCTGATGCATGCGAGGCGAGGAATACAGCGGGTCCGCCGAGTTCTTCCGGCTCGAGCCAACGCCCCGCCGGGGTCTTTGCGCAGATGAAGGAGTCGAACGGGTGACGACTGCCATCGGGTTGCTTCTCACGAAGAGGTGCTGTCTGCGGGGTAGCAATATAGCCGGGACCGATGCCGTTGCACTGAATATTATATGCGCCATACTCTGAGCATATATTGCGGGTCAGCATCTTCAAACCGCCCTTTGCAGCAGCGTATGCGCTGACAGTCTCGCGACCTAACTCACTCATCATCGAGCATATATTGATAATCTTACCCTCGCGGCGTTCCATCATCTCAGGGAGAACGGCTGCACTGACGATATACGGCGCAACCAAGTCAACATCAATAACGGCTTGGAACTCCGAGCGTTGCATCTCGTGCATGGGAATACGTTTGATGATACCTGCGTTGTTAACGAGAATATCAATCTGACCAACATCTTCGTGAATTTTTTCAACGGTAGCCTTAACTGCGTTCTCGTCAGTAACATTGCACACATAGCCGTGTACATTCTTGATACCTGCATCTGCGTAGTTCTTTAGTCCGCGAGCAAGAGCATCCTCGTTGATGTCGTTAAAAATGATGTTCTTTACTCCTGCCGCTACAAATGCTTTAGCAATGTTAAAACCGATTCCGTAGGAAGCACCGGTAATCCAGGCGTTTTTGCCTTCAAGTGAGAATAAATTCATAATAATTTGTATTTTAAGAGAAATATGTTTGCCATATTATTTCTATGCAAAATTAGTAAAAAAAATGTATTTATGCAATTAAATAATGCAATTTATAATTTTGTAAAATCTGATTTCTGAATTTTTGAAGTTTTATTTGTCTGATTTGAAAAATAGTTGTAATTTTGTATTTCATAATGCGTATTGGAAGGGTCGTAATATTATCATTAGGATTTGTTTTGTGCGCGATTAGTGTTGAGGCAGGCAACGGACCATATCTTTTGGAGTTGGGTTTACAGGGTGGTATGAGTTATTATGTTGGCGATGCTAATCGGCATATTTTTATGCACCCTCGTGAGGTGTATGGTTTGCAGTTCCGTTATAAGTTCGACCGCCGTTGGGCATTGCAGGTTAAAGGACAGTATGCCCGTTATGGTTTTAAGTATCCGGTTGACGGTGCGGGTTTTGTGCCCGACCTAAGTAAGCAGCAGGTGCTGACGAATAAGATGATATCTGTTGATATCTGCGCCGAGTATAACTTCTTTCGCTATGGTAACGATTGGGGCACAGGAAATATCCGCCCTTATACCCCTTATATCTTTCTCGGTTTGGGCGGATCGTTGTACGACGGGTATGAGTCTTATGGAAATCTCGCTTTTTGTATTCCTTTCGGATTCGGCTTTAAGTGGAATTTCGCGCAGCATTGCGGCTTGATATTAGCATGGCAACATGCTATGTATTTTGTTGATAATTTGGAAAATATTGATGACTATAATAATGTCGAAAGACTGAACGGCACTAATTTTCTTAATTGTGATTTGACGGGTTGCCTCACTTTTGGTCTGATTTTTGACTTTGTCGAAGCGAAGAAGATTTGCAGGTCCTGCGATTGGTAACCGACTTTAATTTACGACTATGTATAAAGAGCAGATAGATAGAGAACGCTTGCCTCGCCATATAGCCGTCATTATGGATGGTAATGGGCGATGGGCAAAGCAGCACGGTATGGCTCGCGTCTTCGGGCATAGGAAAGGCGTGCAGGTAGTGCATGAGGTGACGGAAGCAGCCGCCGAATTAGGAATTGGTTATCTCACTCTTTATGCCTTCTCAATAGAGAATTGGAATCGCCCGATAGAGGAGGTTAACGCCTTGATGACAATTCTTGTTGATACCATTGCTAAGGAGCGTGATACGCTAATGAACAATAATGTGAGGCTCGTAACGATAGGAGATACCGATCGCTTGCCGGAGGGTGCTCGCCGTAAGTTCCTCGCTTTGATAGATGAGACAGCCCAAAACACAGGCCTGACTCTCATTTTGGCACTTTCCTATTCCGCCCGCTGGGAAATAACAGAGGCAGTGAAGAAAATTACTGAAACGGCGTTAAAAGGGCATTTAAATGCAGATGAAATAACGGAACAAACAGTAGCGGCAAATCTCGCAACGGCTCTTTATCCTGACCCTGATTTGCTTATCCGCACGAGTGGTGAACTGAGAATAAGCAATTTCCTGCTTTGGCAACTTGCCTACGCAGAACTATATTTCACAGATTGCTATTGGCCGGACTTCACCGCAGAAGAGTTTTACAAGGCAATAGTTGACTACCAACACCGCGAACGTCGTTTCGGCAAAACATCAGAGCAACTCATAACTCATAACTCATAACATTCACTATTTGAAGCGTTTTTTAACGATAATATTATTCTCGCTATTTGCCGCCTCCGCTTTGATTATTGCGCAAGACACGGCGGTGGTTTCTCTCCCGAAGATTGAGTACGGGCTGCAGCGTAGGACTTACGAGATTGCAGGTATAACCGTATCAGGAGCCGATGCGTACGAAGACTTCGTACTTATCGGTTTTTCCGGTTTGGCAGTTGGGGATAAGATAGAGGTGCCCGGCGAACAGATAACGAAGGCTGTTAAGCGGTTTTGGAAACAAGGTCTCTTCTCTGATGTGAAGATTGAGGCAACAAAGATTGAGGGACAAAAGATATGGCTGAATATTGCTTTGAAACAGCGTCCGAGGGTGAGTGATATCACTTATGAGGGAGTGAAAAAGTCTGAGAAGGAAGATATAGAGGTAAAGGTCGGAATAAACAAGGGTAGCCAGATGACTCCTAACCTTGCCGACCGCGCCAAGACGGTGGTGAAGAAGTATTATGCCGACAAAGGCTTTCTCAATGCTGATGTGCGGGTGTTGCAACAGGATGACCCGGACCATCACGGATATGTAAAAGTAACAGTAAGGGTTGATAAGAAGCAGAAGACGAAAATTAATGCAATATATATCACCGGTAACGAGGCATTTACGCATAATAAGATAAACCACACTATGAAGAAGACTAATGATAACAATATCATTAACTTCTTCCGAACAAAGAAGTTCGTTGCCGACGAGTTTGAGAAAGATAAGAAAACGCTTATAGAAAAGTATAACGAGAACGGCTATCGCGATGCCTATATCGTTGCCGATTCCGTTGTGCCTGCACCTGAGGACCCGACGAAAGTGGATGTCTATATGACAATCTCCGAGGGCGAGAAATATTATATCCGCAATATTCAATGGGTGGGTAACACCGTCTATCCATACGAGACTTTGAATATGGTGTTGGGCATCAAGAAAGGCGATGTGTATAACCTTAAAGAACTGAATAAGCGATTGAGTGAGAACGACGATGCCGTGGCAAAACTATATACTGACCGCGGTTATCTGTTTTTCAATATCGACCCTGTTGAAATAAAGATAGAGGGTGACAGTATCGACTTCGAGATGCGAATGTATGAAGGTAAGCCCGCCACTATTAATGAGGTTAATATAGTAGGTAACACCCGCGTATATGAGCATGTTGTAAGGCGCGAGTTGTACACCAAGCCGGGACAGCTGTACTCGCAGTCGGATATCATGCGCTCGCTGCGTGAATTGGCGCAGATGGGGCATTTCGACCAAGAGAAACTTGTGCCGGATATTCAGCCTAATCCCGATAACGGAACGGTGGATATAACCTATCAGTTGGAGACTAAGTCGTCAGACCAGATAGAGTTCTCACTCGGTTGGGGGGCAACAGGTTTGGTAGGTTCACTCGGATTGAAGTTTACTAACTTCGCTATTCAAAATCTCTTCAATAAGAAGGCGTATCGCATCGTTCCGCAAGGTGAGGGTCAGACTTTCACTATCAATGCTCGCACGAATGGTGTGTATTACACCTCTGCCTCCATCTCTTTCCTCGAACCATGGGTGGGAGGAAAGAGACCTAACTCGCTCAGCGCAAGTGTTTACTTCGCCATGCAGACGGGCTATTCCGACAGATATATAAACGCTTATAACAGCCTCTATTCCACGTATTCTACTTATTATTACAATTCTTACGGAAGCAATTATAACGATTATTACCAACAACTGCAAGAGCAGGAGGCTGACCCCGATAAGTATCTGAGAACACTCGGTGCCTCAATAGGGTATGGCAAGCGTCTGCACTGGCCCGACGACTATTTCACTTTCTATGGGGAGTTGTCGTATCAACTGTATATGATGAAGTCGTGGCCATATCTGCTTATCTCTGATGGCCTCTCGCACAACCTCGCTATCACTCTTAACCTATCGCGTAACTCGATAGATAACCCCATCTATACTCGTCGCGGTTCGCAGTTCTCCTTGTCGCTGAAGATAACGCCGCCTTGGTCGCTTATGAACGGCAAAGACTATTCTACAATGAATGTGTCGGAGAGGTATAACTTGCTCGAATATCATAAGTGGAAATTCTCAGGGAAAGTGTTCACTCCGCTTACAAAAGACTCAAAACTCGTGCTTATGGCACGCGCGGAGTTCGGCTATTTAGGGCATTTTAACAAGTACGCCAAGTCACCGTTCGAGTCGTTCTATATGGGTGGTGACGGTATGACCTCTTACTCCTCTTACTCCACCGATTATATTGCTATGCGTGGTTACTCCTCAGGCTCGCTGACACCATACGACCCTGCAGTCGGGCGTAACCTCGGATATGTCTATAATAAATATACTATGGAGTTACGTTACCCCGTATCGCTTGAGCAGAATGCCACTATTTGGTTACTCGGGTTTGCTGAGGCCGGTAACTGCTGGGCGGACATAAAAGACTTTAACCCGTTTGACCTCAAGCGTTCACTCGGTCTGGGCGTACGTATCTTTTTGCCAATGTTCGGCCTGATGGGTATCGACTGGGGGTGGGGCTTTGATAAAATCAACGGCTCCGATAGTTACGGCAAGAGCCAGTTCCACTTTGTACTCGGTCAGGAGTTATAGTGCTAACTTCCTTTAATTCAACTGTGATCTTCTGCTTTCTGATTTGCTGTCGGAATAGCAAGGATTGATAATTCGTAGAGAAGGTAGATAGGTAGCGTAACGATGCAGAGAGTTGCGGCATCGCCGGTCGGGGTTATGACGGCGGCAACAATCATAATAATAACCAAAGCATGCTTGCGGTAATGCCGCAGGCTTTTTTTGTCCACAAAACCCATGCGGGCAAGCAGCCAAGTAACAACGGGCAGTTCAAACATTACGCCCATCATCAGCGATAGTACGAGGAACGATGAGATATATGACGAGAGCGTTATCGTATTCACTACATCCTCCTGCACCTGATATGTGGCGAGGAAGCGATAAGAGAGGGGAAAAATGAGCAGATAATTTATTGCCACGCCCGCAAAGAAAAGCAGCGATGCTACAATGGTCAGGCGGACTGAGAACCACCGTTCCTTTTCGTATAAGGCTGGGGCAACGAAGCGGTATAGAAGGATGATTATATAAGGTGCCGCCAACACCAACCCGCCCCAAAGTGAGGCACTGAGATGAGTTGTGAACTGTGCCGTCAGTTCAGTGGAGATGAAATGTGACTCGAACGACTCCGGACACAGGCTTGCCCAACCCGTCCATTCGCTGAGGCGACACAGACCGCGATAGAGTATGAAGTCGCTACTTGCAGGTGCAAATAAAAACCGAAAAAGCAGATTGCGCAGCGCGAAGCAAACGACGAAACCCGCCGCCCAAGCCATAAGCCCGCGCAATAACACACCTCGCAGTTCCTCGAAGTGCTCGCCTAACGACATTTCATTTGCCATTTACCGATTGTTTAATTTTCGGCATATAAGCCGAGCATAAAAGAAAGAGGCAATTTGTCCCAAATCGGTCATTATTACAATTGAACCCCCTTGCGACTTCAAACCAGCAAAAAATTATTCAAAAGTAAAACCGTAATCATTAAAAAGCAATGACCGATTCGGGGTTATTCGGCGGCTTCCTCTTTGGATTGTTGAGGGGCTGAATTAGTGGCTTTCTTCTCGTCCTCGTCTTCTTCACCCGCAAGACCTTTCTTGTAGGCATTGACACCCTGACCGATGCCGCGCATCAGTTTGGGAATCTGCGAACCACCGAAAAGTAGCAAGATAACGGCGGCAATAATGATGATTTCAGTTGTTCCAAGCATGATGGAATATAAATTAAGAATGAAAAATTAAGTCCGTTGTTTTCGAGAGTTCCAAACTCGTTATTTTGTCGCAAGCGGGGACACTCGCACTTACGGGTCTTTACTGCAAAGGTAAGGTTTTTCCGCAAATTGTGCAATAATTGCTTAGGTTTTTTGCGCGAAAAACGCAAAAATTCAATTTTTTTGAAATAACATCGGGAGAAAGAGGTATCTTTGTTTGCCATACTAATATGCACTAAAATGTGATTTTTGTTTTTACATAAGCAGGTATAGCTCTCTCCGATAGCGGGATTTTGAGCAACCGTGCAACGCATATAGTAGTGGTGAACGTCTCCGAACGTTCTGAACCCGTAATTATGGTTTTGCAATGCGTCAAAGTAAACTACGTGCGTAGTTGGTATAATGTCAAATTACCTAACAGGCACGAGTTTATTCCTCTTGAAGATGCCGAGCGGGAGATGAATATCCTGCATATTACACGTTTTTATACCCAAAAATTGGTATATAAACGTGTTTTTTTATTTTTTTCTTGCGTATATAATTAAAATGAATTACCTTTGCATACGATTTAACTAATCATTTTTGGGGATTGTGGTTTTCGTCCTCCACTTCAGACTTTGGGGACGTTCTCCACTTCAGAACGTTCGGAGACGTTCTCCACTTTAGAACGTTCGGAGATGTTCTCCACTTCTCAAAACAAAAACAATGGTAGTGTTTTGTTTTGCATTTTAAATTTTTAAATATAAACGATTATGGCTTACAAGATTTCTAACGACTGCGTTGCATGCGGTACTTGCATCGACGAGTGTCCGATGGGCGCCATCTCTGAGGGCGACATCTATTCTATCAACCCTGATGAGTGTACTGAGTGCGGTACATGCGCAAGTGTTTGTCCGAGCGGCGCAATTTCACTCTAAGAGAGATAAAAAACAAAAAATAACGCTATCTGTACAGGTAGCGTTATTTTGTATATAGCGAGAGAGGGTGATATATGCCGAGCAGAATTTTTTATAAAAAAGTTGTTGCTATCAGAAAAAATATGTAACTTTGCAGGCGGTAAGTGATAAAGTAGAAAGTCTATGTCAAAGATTATTTCAGTTGCAAACCAAAAGGGTGGAGTAGGTAAAACGACGAGTGCCATCAACCTCAGTGCTGCCCTTGCAAAGGAAGGAAAGCGTGTGTTACTTATAGATGCCGATCCTCAGGCTAATGCTTCGTCGGGTCTCGGTGTAGATATTCACAATGCGGGTACAACGCTTTATGAGTGTTTGATAAATGGCGCGGAAGCAGAACAAGCTATCCGAGAAACAGCAGTAAAGGGATTAGATATTATTCCTTCGCATATTGACCTTGTAGGTGCAGAGATAGAAATGCTCGGTTTAGATGATAGAGAGAACATTCTAAAGCATTTGCTGAGTCCTATTCGAGCAAAGTATGATTATATTATTATTGACTGTTCTCCTTCGTTAGGATTGATTACTGTGAATGCACTTACGGCAAGTGATTCGGTTATTATACCTGTTCAGGCTGAGTTCTTTGCTTTGGAGGGAATAGCCAAACTACTTAATACTATAAAGATTATAAAATCGCAACTTAATCCTAATCTGCAAATAGAGGGTTTTCTTGTTACTATGTACGACAATCGCTTACGCCTTTCAGCGCAAGTGTATGAAGAGGTGAAAAAGCATTTCGGGAAATTGGTGTTCTCTACTGTTATTACTCGTAATGTGCGCTTGTCGGAAGCTCCCTCTCACGGTCTGTCGGTAATAGACTACGACAAATCATCGAAAGGTGCTCAAAACTATATTGCCCTCGCCCGCGAACTAATCAAGCGGTAAAGGCTGTACCTCGCCTGCTGCAACATTGAAGATCATCGAGTATTCTTTATGGTGGGAGAGAATGGTGGAAATATGCTGGCGGTCGGTATCCGTGACGAAAATTTGTCCGAAATCATCGGAGTGCAGCAGTTCAACAATTCGTTCCACCCTTTCAGCATCTAACTTATCGAAGATATCATCCAGTAGCAGAATGGGTTTTGGCAGTCCTTCATTTACGAGGAAGAGAGCCTGCGCAAATTTCATTGCGAGAATACATGTCTTTTGTTGTCCTTGTGACGCAACTTGCTTAAGCGGGTATGCGTCACAAATCATTTCCATATCATCCTTATGAATACCTTGTGATGTCCAACCGAGGATAACGTCTCTTGGTCGTGTGTCGCGAAGAGAGGTGCGTATATCTCTGTTTTGCAGTTGAGACTTGTAGTTGATATCCACGGTCTCAGCACCTTGCGCTATATTGTTATATACCCTGCGGAAATAGGGAATGAAGCGCTCAATAAAGTGAGTGCGCTCTTCGAAGATAAGTATATCGAGGGCGGACATTTTTTCCTCTATTATGTCCATCACATCGTGCGGCAGTCTGTCCGCCGCGCCATCGCACTGCTTTAGGAGCGCATTGCGCTGAGCAAGAAGGGCATTGTAATCGGTGAGAGCGCTGAGATAATGGCGGTTATATTGCGAGATGACACCGTCAGCAAACCGCCGCCTTATGTCGGAGCCTTCGATGATTAGTTCCGCATCTGAGGGGGAAACCATCACAAGGGGTATGACACCGATATGGTCATGTAGGCGTTCGTAACTTTTCTTACCATATCGAAACTGCTTTTTCAGGCCACGCCGTAGTGCGCACGATACCTGAAAGGTGTCGGCTTCTTCTGAGGGCATTTCTGCGGGTTCGTCAGTCGTTAAGAATGATGGTGACGACAGGTGAGCAGACGGCGTTGCATTGTCGTATAGACCTTGAATCATTGCAAACTGCTCATTGTGGGTGATGGTTTGCGAATCAATGGCAGTAAATGCTGATTTAGTGAAACTGAGGTAATAAACAGCATCTAAGATATTCGTCTTCCCCTGTCCGTTCAGACCGATAAAACAATTCATCTTACTCGCAAAGGTGAGATTCGCCTCGCGGATATTTTTGTAGTTTAATATTGTGAGATTTTTAAGGTACATATTGCAGTTAGAGAACGGCGGGCATTGATTCGTGGTGATAGCGGTCAATCGCGGTGACGCAAATTATATATTCTTCAGGGTCGAAAGAGAAGGTTATTTCTGTATCGTTTGTGATGCAATAGATATATTGCGGGTTGTCGAAATCAGGTGTTTGATATGTAGGAAAAGCATATACGACATACCGGTTAACATTCTGAACGGGTTGCCATGTTAGCCGACTGACGATATTATCCACGGCGGTAAGACTGATCTTTGCCGGCGCATCAGGGATTTGATGTTCTCCGCTGCATACGCTTGGCGGCAGGGCAGGGTAGAGGTAGTAGTCGTTGAGCAACGAGTCGCATAGTCCTAATCTGCCTTCGATAAGGTCGTGTGCAGGGAAGAATACGGAGCCTTGTATCTGAGGTATAGTCTTATTCATACGCAACTGACGGCAAATCTCGTTCGGACGCATCCATGCTTCCACCTTCGATTTTCCTAATGAACTGAGCGAGTGCCCTACATATAGGTTCTTGCCGTATGTATATTCAGCCCACCAATGAGATAGCACCTCATAGTCTGCCACCTTTTTACCAATCTCCCAATATAGTTGTGGCACAACGTAGTCGATCCAACCGTTTTCAAGCCAAAGCAAAATATCGGCATAGAGGTCGTCGTAGTTCTGAATACCTGCCTTAGTGGCAGAGCCTCGTATGCTGTCGGTGCTGTTGTTGCGCCACACGCCGAATGGAGATATGCCAAACTCCACCCATGGCTTAATAGTGTGAATAGTATCGTGCAACTCTTTTATTATCAAATCGACATTATTGCGTCGCCATGCTGCTTTGTCGGTAAAACCTCTCGGGTGTTGCTTGAAGGTCTTATCATCGGGGAACTCTGCATTTGCTATGCGATACGGATAGAAGTAATCGTCAAAGTGAAGTCCGTCAATGTCGTATCTGCTGACTATGTCAACTGCCACTTTCGTCAGCCAGTCGCGTGTCTCGTCCAGTCCGGGGTTGAAGTACCACTGTTTGCCATATTTGACGAAGAGGTTGCGTTTCTTATTGTAGATATGCGAGGCGTGCAGTTCATCGGGCGTGAAACCGATATTCAAACGATACGGATTAAGCCATACATGCACATCGATGCAGCGTTTGTGCGCCTCTTCCACGACGAAGGTTAACGGGTCGTAGTGCTCATCGTTATTCTCACCTTGCTTGCCCGTGAGCCATATACTCCACGGCTCTAACTCTGATTCGTAAAGTGCGTCCGCTGTAGGTCGTATCTGAAAGATAACCATATTAAGGTGCAGGGCAGCGAGGCTGTCAAGCAGGAAAAGCATCTCTTGTTTCTGCAAAGCGGCATTGCCGACAGCCTCTTTGCTTGGCCAATCGATATTAGCAACAGTCGCTATCCATACTCCTCGTAACTCGCGTTTCTGCTGACCGCTGATAGCTACATTGACGCATATAATGCTTAATATTATGACAGATAATTTTTTCATTTAAATTCTATTTAGGACTTTGACCGCAAAAATGCCGGCAAAAGCACCACACATTAATGCACTATTCTTTCAACTTTCAACTTTCCTCTCAACTGCCTTTTATTATCTTTTTCAATTCATTCAGTTTGTTGAGGGCTTCGATAGGGGTGAGGTTATCCACATCGAGGTTGAGGAACTCGTCCCGTATGTGCGACAGAACGGGGTCGTCCAATTGGAAGAAAGAGAGTTGTGTGCCGCCTACTGCTACTTTATTTTCTGTTACATGCGGGATGTTATCTTTCTTCTCTCCGCTGTTTTTTATCTCTTGTTTGCCGCTTTCTAACTGTTGTAGAATCTGTTCGGCTCGCTTCACTATAACGGGCGGCATACCTGCCATGCGGGCGACATGAATACCAAATGAGTGCTCCGACCCGCCTTCTACTAACTTACGGAGGAAGATAACTTTATTTTGCACCTCTTTCACCGACACATTGTAGTTCTTGATGCGCGGCATTATGGCCGCCATATCATTCAGTTCGTGATAATGTGTGGCGAATAAGGTTTTGGCGTGGTATGGGTTCTCATGCAGATATTCGACTATTGCCCAAGCGATGCTGATGCCATCGTAGGTGGATGTTCCTCGTCCTAACTCATCAAAGAGGATGAGCGAGCGGCGCGATATGTTGTTGAGGATGGCCGATGCCTCGTTCATCTCTATCATAAAGGTGCTTTCGCCTGCGGATATATTATCGTTAGCACCCACGCGAGTGAAGATCTTGTCAACTATTCCGATTGTGGCACTTTCAGCAGGAACGAAGGATCCTATCTGTGCAAGCAAAACAATCAGAGCAGTCTGCCGCAGCAGTGCTGACTTACCCGCCATATTCGGACCGGTGATAATGATAATCTGCTGCCGGCTGTCCTCTTCGTTTGTCAGATAAATATCGTTCGGTATATACTTCTCGCCGATTGGCATATTCTGCTCTATAACAGGGTGCCTGCCGCCTTTGATATTAATACTGTATGACTCGTCAACTACAGGGCAAACATATTTGCATTGTTCAGCCGAATCGGCAAAACTGAGAAGACAGTCAATCTGCGCCACGACCTGCGCATCAACCTGCACTTGAGGTACGAAATTGGAGGCGTAAGTGAGCAGTTCTCCGAATAAGCGGTTTTCAATTATTTGTATCTTTTCTTCTGCGCCGAGAATCTTGTCCTCATATTGTTTCAACTCTTCCGTTATATATCGTTCTGCCTGTGTAAGAGTTTGTTTGCGGATCCAGTCTTGCGGCACTAAATCTTTGTAGGTGTTTCTTACCTCCAAATAATATCCGAACACATTGTTGTACCCTATTTTCAGCGATTGAATACCCGTTCGTTCTGCCTCGCGCTGCTGAAGGTCGATGAGGAACGATTTGCCGCCTGTCTGTATCTCTCTCAGTTCGTCTAACTCTGCGTCCACACCGTGTCCGATCATATTCGGCTTGCCTTGTGTCGCGGGCGGGTTTGTGGAAAGAGTGCGGCGTATTGTGTTTTTCAGTTTGGTGCAGAGGTGAATCTGTTCGCCTAACTGCTGCATATATTCGCTGCCGGAGTGTTCGCAAATCTCTTTCAGCGGTTCTAATGCTTCAAGTGAGTAACTCATCTGGCTGAACTCGCGTGGTGAGATGCGTCCTACCGACACCTTTCCAATCATGCGTTCTAAGTCTGCAATGAGGCGAATCTGATCGCAAGCAATCCGGCGCTCTTCGGGGTGGCGGAAAAAATATTCCACCACCTCTTGCCTGCGGCGTATCGCTTTTGCCGATTTAAGGGGCAGACTCAGCCAGCGATGCATAAGGCGCGAACCCATTGGGCTGTTGGTCTTATCAATAACATCTATCAGCGACAGACTATCGGGCGCATCACTATGGCTGAAAATCTCGAGGTTGCGAAGCGAGAAGCGGTCCAGCCACATATACTTATCTTCCTCTATTCGGCTAAGATGAGTTATATGACTCGTCTGCATGTGCTGAGTGATGTCTAAATAGTGCATTATGCCGCCTGCGGCGATAATACCTAACGGCATTTTGTCAACACCAAAACCCTTGAGATTGGTTGTGCCAAACTGCTTACACAGCCTGTCGTTGGCAGCCTGCTCTGTCAGCATCCAATCTTCTAACTCGAAGGTGAAGTATTTGGTTCCGAACAGACTTTCAAAATACTGGCGCTCGTGCCTGAGGAACAGCACCTCTTTCGGTTGAAAATTCTGCAGCAGTTTCTGCGCATAACTCTCGCTGCCCTGTGCCACTAAAAATTCGCCTGTCGAAATATCCAAGAAACTGATGCCGACAGCCTGCGTATCATCGCGGGTCTTCTTGTTGAAAGTGAGGCAGCAGAGGAAAGTGTTCTCCTTCGTAGAAACGGTGGATTCCGTATAACTAACGCCCGGAGTAACTAATTCCGTTACGCCTCTTTTTACTAATTTCTTTGTTAACTTCGGGTCTTCTAACTGATCGCAGATAGCAACTCGTAAGCCTGCTCTTACTAATTTAGGAAGATAGGTGTCGAGGGCATGGAAAGGGAAACCCGCCATCTCCATCATTGAGGCTGCCGTGCCGGATACTGACGAACGGCGAGTAAGCGTGATGCCCAATATCTTCGATGCTTTTACGGCATCGTCTAAATAGGTCTCGTAAAAGTCACCACAGCGAAACAGCAATAAGGCATCGGGGTATTGAGCCTTGATATTGCTAAACTGCTTCATCATCGGGGTATCAGGTACTGCGTTCATGATTTTAGATATTATTAGTTATATGTGATTTGACTTAAGTGTTTTGCTCGAATGTTTGTTACATATGTACATTCAATCGGCTTATCTTTATTTGAGGTCAAGAGTCATCTTGAAGTTATACATTCGTCCGGTCAGGTAATTAGGCGATTGGTGCAGCAGACCGTAGTAGTCCGGTACCCAGAAATAGGAATTGACATTCTTGAAATCGGCGAGGTTAAATACCTCAAACTGCAACCACCAAGCCTGCACGTGCTTATTGGTCATCCATTTGTCCTTACCATAGCGGAACACATAGGTGGCACCGATATCCAAACGCTTGTAGTCAGACATCCTGCCTTGCATGGTGATGCGCTGCGGAACAGAGAATGGCAAACCGTCGGAATAAATAAATTTCAAGTGGAATTTGAGTTGGGGTAAACGCGGAAAGTAATCTTGGAAGAGCATGCTGAAAGCATAACGCTGCTCTTGTGAGCCGAATAGCCAACCTGATTCGGGGTGGTCAATCAGGCGTTGGCGTGAGCGCATAAGTGAGAAACTAACCCAAGAGTCCGCACCGGGGACTAACTCCCCGAATAGTTTGAGGTCTAATCCCGTGCTATAGCCTACGGCATCGTTTTTGCCCGAATAGCGAACGCGAACATTATCAACGGTGTAACTGATCATGTAATCGATATACTTATAGTACGCTTCCGCCGTGAACTTAAATGGTCGTCCCCATGCACGGAAATAGTAGTCTGCGCCGAATACCACTTGTGCTGACCGTTGTGCTTTGAGGTTATGGTTCAGCGTTATGCGGGTAATGCCGTCTGCGCCGGTTATGGTATCTTTCAGCTCTTTGTAGAAGGGCGTTTGGTAGTAAAGACCTGTGGCAAGCCGCAGTGTGAGGTCGCGTTTCCAACCCGGCAGATAGACGACACTCGCACGGGGTGAGACGAGAAATTCCTTATTGACGCTCCACCGGTTGAACCTAACGCCACCCGTCAGAAAGACATTGCCGGCGTTGGTATTCCATTTATAGGTATCTTGCAGGTAACCTTGTATCCTAATGCTACTGAGTCGGCTGTCGCCTTTCATGGCGTAGTCTAATGCCATTATGCCGTCAGTAGAAGGCAGCGAATATCCTGCAGAGTCGCGCCACTGCCACTCACTGATGCTCTCGCTGATAAATTCGCCTTGCACACTCACGCCCCAACGGAAAGTGTTCTGCTCATATTTCCACGAGCCGTCGTGCTGCAGTGTTGCTACGCCTGCCTGCAAACGGTTACGAGCGTGCTCATGGTAGGTGCCTTTGCCTAAGGCGTCGGTCGTTACCTCACCTTGCGGCATATCATTGTTGTGCCCGGAGTCAGCATTACCTGCACTTGTTGAAGCACCCGTTTCGGTGATTTCCATCGGGTTATTTTTAAGTAGGTATTCGCCCGTGATGTCGTAGTTCTCGCGTTCGTTGGTATAGAAACCGGAGGCAGTAAAGCCTATTTCAACGCTGTTTAAACGGCGTTTAAATCCTATTGCAGCGAAGGCGGTGCGGAACACATCCTTCTCCTGACCCTCATACCAAATGTTCAGACGCTCTGATTGTTGGAAAGTGCCATAAGAAACGGAAACCGAATCGGGGCGGAAAGAGTAAGTGTTTTGTGAGAAATTGGCAAGCAGATTAACCTCCCAATCTTTATTCTCGCCTATTTTCCAATTCATGGAAGTCTGATAATCAATGAAGTTAGGCTGATAGTTACCTGCCGTAGGCAGTGCGCCGAGCATATATCGAGAGGTCTTGTATCGGATTGAGTGTAACTCAGAATGTCTTTCATTGCCGAAACCTACGTATGTGCTTGCGCCGAGCAGCGATATGCTGAGCGAGGCTTCCGTCGCGTGTGGGCGTTTGTAGGTAATATCAAGCACCGACGACATCTTATCCCCGTATTTAGCGTCAAACCCGCCGGCGGAGAAGTTAACAGACTCTGTCATCTCAGGATTGACGAAACTGAGTCCCTCCTGTTGCCCGGCGCGAATGAGTAGCGGGCGATAGACCTCAATGCCGTTTACATATACTGAGTTTTCGTCAAACGACCCGCCGCGAACATTATACTGAGAACTGAGTTCGTTGTTTTGTCGTACACCCGAGAAAGTGATCATAAGACTTTCTATGCCGCCTCCTGTGGCATCAGGCATGATGCGCGTTGTCGCTATCTCTGTCTGTTCGAATATGCCGGTCTGCTTCTTCAATCCGCGCACCTCTATCTCTTCTAACGCTTCTGCATCGGTAGGAAGAGTAACATTGATGTTGATGACATCGCGAGACAGCCAAATGCGCTGTTCAGTGGTTATGTATCCAAGCATGGAGAACACAAGTGTTACTGTATCCTGGTCAACTATATTCAGATCGTAGTAGCCGTTTTTGTTTGTTTCCGTACCTGTTGAATAGGTGTTCCCTTTTCCGGCTTCTTCCTTTACATAAACATTGGCGAACTCAATGCCCACATTCTCTGAGTCAACGACATATCCATATACGCGAACTTGTTTACCGTATATGTATGCGGAGCAAGCAAGCATTATAGTAATCAGTATGTAAAGATGTCGTTTCATGCAAACATCTCAACCTCTTTGCGGGATATGGTCGGACCGCTCAGGATGATAAGTCGTTCTACAACATTTCTCAGTTCGCGGATGTTACCTGTCCAAGAGCGTTCCACAAGTGCCTCTATTGCATCAGGTGTAAAACTCTTCTTTGAAGTGCCTTGTTCGGTGCTGATAAGGTCGGTGAAATGTTCCACGAGAGCAGGTATATCTTCTTTCCGTTCGTCAAGCGAAGGTACGTGAATAGGAATGACCGACAAGCGGTGATACAAGTCTTCGCGGAAATTGCCTTTCTCAATCTCTTCTTTGAGGTTTTTGTTGGTTGCAGCAATAATTCTGACATTAACCTTTATCGGTTTATCGCCTCCTACGCGGGTAATCTCATTGTCTTGCAGTGCCCTGAGAACTTTCGATTGTGCAGACAATGACATGTCGCCTATCTCGTCAAGAAAGAGTGTCCCGCCGTTAGCCTGCTCGAATTTTCCCGCCTTATCTTTTATGGCACCCGTAAATGAGCCTTTCACATGGCCGAACAATTCCGATTCTATCAGTTCGGAAGGTATAGCGGCACAGTTCACTTCCACGATAGGTTGTGCTGAGCGCATTGATTGGGCGTGGATAAGATGAGCAACCACTTCTTTTCCCGTTCCGTTGGCGCCGGTGATAAGCACTTTGGCATCTGTGGGTGCTACTTTATCTATCATTTCCCGCACTTGCTCAATAGCAGGGCTCGCCCCTACCATCTTGTATTTATTATCCACCTTTTTCTTCAGCACTCTCGTCTCTTGTACTAACGACTTGCGCTCAAGGGCGTTGCGAGTGGTAATAAGCAGGCGATTGAGGTCAATAGGCTTAACGAGGAAGTCAAACGCACCTTTTCTGATTGCCTCTACGGCGGTGTCAATATCGCCGTGACCGCTTATCATCACTATCGGGCAGTCGGTCTCTGCTTCGTGGAGAGCACAAAGCAGTTCCATACCGTCCATCTCCGGCATCTTGATGTCAGAAAAAATAAGGTCAAACACTTGTTCCTTCGCCAGGTTGAAACCTTGCTTGCCGTCCTCGGCAAGGGTAACACTATAATTCTCTAACTCGAGAATTTCTTTGAGCGTATTGCGTATGGCACGCTCGTCATCTATAACTAATATCTTATGCATAACTTTAACTTGTTACAACTGTCGTACATCCATCCTTCGTACATCGTACATCTATCATTCGTACATCATTAGTCCTTCCGGTAGGGCGTAGCGGATAATTTTGTTTTCGTAGTCAATATCTTCTATTAGGTCTTCGTGGGCAGGTAGCAGTGTGTTGTCCGTGAGGACGAAGAGTATGTTAGGCGTTGTATCGTCAATGTCGGCAATAGTGCCTATCATTCGCTCTTTATGGTAAATGGCAAAACCTATTACATTCTCGTTCTCTTCGTCGGAAAAATCAATGTCAGAGCGCAGAAAAAAGACGTCCTTTCTGCATAAGTGCTGCGCGGACACCTCTTTATCTATTCCGAGCAGCTTGATGATATATTCAGTGGCAGAGCGTTGTGTATATTCTTGTATTCTAAATGGTGAGAGGATATTATCAATTGATATGATGATAAATTCGGGCAGTGATTCGATATTGATATCTTTCAGTGCCACAACAATAGCACCGCCACTCGTATGGGTGCGTATCGTCTTTCCTGCTTCTATTACCTCATTTCTTGTTATCATCGTTTAGTCACGCTTCTTTCCTGCATTGTTAATCAACCCTTCGTACATTAACTTGGTGTAGTAATGCATCGAAGTAAACAAGCCACCCCTCAACCTGATATCCCATCTCACTGAGTAGGTCCATATACTGCTGCACCTGCTTATTGTATGCCGGATTTTCTTTTCCGAATTTATAGTCAATAATAATAGCCTTTTCCTCCTCAATCATCACGCGGTCAGGGCGATATGTCGTTGAGCCGCAAAGGATATTCTGTTCGTTGAGTATAGTATAGCGGTCAGAATACCAATCAGAATGTCCGCTTTCCTGAATGAGAGTAAAGAATTGTTTCAAATCATCTGCAATCGTCTCTCGTTCTTCTTCTTTTATCTGTCCTTTTCTGACGGCAGATTCTATCAGCTCATCTATTCTTAAAATGTCGTTGTTATTTTCTATTTGCGAAAGCAGGTAGTGCATCGTGTTTCCGAAAGTGGTATTCTCGTTGTATTCAGATGCTTTGGTGCGCTGTCTTAACCGCCCGTTTTCGGGAACGGAGATATATTTGACTTGCCTCTCTGCTTCCTCTTTATATTCCTTCGCTACGGGCAGAGGCAGATTATTATCCTCTTCCCAAACCAAATATTCTGTTCCGTTGCTTTCATTGTCAGCTGCCTCGTTATCATCTTGACTTGCTTTCTTAATATGGTCCTGCATCAAGTTAAGCAGCAGCATGCCTACGCTTTCCCCGTTCCTGACATTCTTTTTTTGAGGCGCTATAGCATATAAAGTATGCACAGGGCGGGTGAAGGCAACATAGCAAAGGTTGAGATTGTCGATATACTGCATCTCTATCTCTCTTTGATAGTAAGAGGAGAAATATGTGTTGTCTGCTGCCTTTTTAGCAGAAATGGGAATAAGTGGCAGTTGGGAAAAAGGCTCGGGCAAACCTTCTGTGTCGCACCAAAGCAAGGTGTCTGATATGTCCGACTTCGGACCCATAGGCCAAGAAAGGAAAGGAATGATAACGACGGGAAACTCCAAGCCTTTGGCTTTGTGTATTGTCATAATCTGCACGGCCTCCGGTGCTTCAGACGCAGGAATACTAAGTTTATCGTGGTTTCTGCCCCAGTACTCAAGAAAACCGACCACATCTGCGTTTTTGTTCAAGCTGTAGTTATAGACTACATCGAGCAGACTCGTTATGTACGCATCGGCATTGGGTAATTCGAAGAGGCGATAATAATCAATGTAAAATCGAACGAGAGCGAATAAGTCGTTTGAAAACATAGCTGATGTAGTAACCGACGGGTTATATTCCCGTCCTGTTTTCTCAAGCAATTCTTTAACATTAGTCTCCGCTATCTTATCGTCATGATTTATGGCGATTTTCAAAAGTCCTATCACGCATTGCGTAGCTTCGTGACTGCCTATCAGCAGTCCTTCGGGCGACTGAACAGAAATACCATTTGCAATGAGTGCTTGCGATAGTTGTGCCGTCTCTTTATTGTATCTGACGAGTATTGCTATCTCGCTTAAATGCTTTACTCTACCTTCCTCTTGCAGACTGCGAATAATCTCAATAGTGCGGTTCTGAGCGGGAATGAATAAGTCACCGGGTGTACTGTCGTACCACTCTATTCTAAACCGTCCGGATAGTCCTTTCTTCGTCGGCTCCTGCTTAAGATTGGCGTATAAGTTTGCTGCCAAAGCGGAAATAGGCTTCTCGCCGCTACTCAAATACTGAGCATAACGCTCGAACATAATGTTGTTGGCATTAACTATGACCTCAGAAGTGCGGAAATTATACGTTTTGGGCAGTTCTTCACCGAGTGCTAAGCCTTCTTTATCAATAAACTGAAGTGTACTCATATCGGTGCCGCGCCAGCGATATATACTCTGCTTTACATCCCCGACAACGAGATTATCGTTGCCGTTAGCGCAACTCTCTTTTATGAGCGGTTTGAAATTCTCCCACTGCAAGCGAGAGGTGTCTTGAAACTCGTCAATCAAGAAGTGTTGCAGACGAGTCCCTATCTTTTCATACACAAATGGGGCTTCCGCACCATTGATGATATTATTAAGAATACTATTCGTTTCTGCAAGAGGTATTCTGCCCTCTTTCCTGTTTCTTTCGTCAACCTTCTTCTCAACTGCGGCGAGCAAAGCAAGGTCGTTAAGGTGCTCCATCGCAAGCGTAGCAGATGTGTGCAGCTGTTGTATGTCTTGTGGGGCTTTCTTACTTATAGTTTTGGCTTTTGTAAGTGTATATTCCTGCTCAATCGATTTCTTGATATCTGACAGTTGTTTGCGTACAGATGCTATAATGGTGGGGTTTTGAAGTATATGCTCAAATGCCTTCTTCTGCCGTTGTACATTTTCTGCGAGCAACTCCTCTGCAAAGTCTCGTAACTGACTTTTAGGGTTCCAATTATGCCCTTCGTCTATATTTGTAGTGGCGTAAGTGAGAAGACTACTGAACGTTGCGTCTAAATCTGACTCATCATCGTTGATATCGAAGAATAGTTGATCAACGCCCTCCGATATGACTTGTTTGGAGTCAAGAGATATGCTGTAGTTATTTGCAAGTTGCATATCCTGAGCGAAGGAGCGTAATATCTGCTGAAAGAAACTATCAATAGTGGAAACCTGAAAATTGGGATAATCTTGCAAAAGATTACCAAGCAAGGTGCGGCAGTCGTCGCTGAGTACTTTTATCTCTTTTGCTCTTTGCTCCGCCGTTAAGCTGCGGTGTGTGGTCTTGCCTTCGTCTTCTAAACGCTTAACTCCCAAAAGGTAATCGGTATATCCGGACTCAGACGGATTGGTGGCAAGGGTATATAACTCGTGAATTATGCGTTCCTTCATCTCGCCCGTCGCTTTTTTTGTGAAGGTGACGGCAAGCACATGCCGGTAGGGGTCGAAAATATGGTTCTTTCGCATTGATTGCAAAAGAAAATTTATATAGACAAGTGCTAATGCGAATGTCTTTCCTGACCCTGCCGATGCCTTTGATACAATTAGCATAACTCTAAAATTGTTTGACGGTTTCGCTGTAAACCCTTTCGCTCCAAGCCTTATTTCTCCCGAATAGCAGAACAAAGGCTTTCCACTTTAGGGCTCCGCCCGTACTTTCCACTTTCCACTTTCTACTTTTGATATATCAGCAGTTTTCCGTTTGAGTATGAAGCGTTGTACATGCGCAGCATCTCTTTCGCTATATTCTTTGTCGGGTTGCAGTATCCGTATGATAGGTCGTATGCCTCACCGCAGTTCGGACAGCAGGCATACATCCCGTCAACTTCTAACGGCATATCTCGTTTGACGCATTTAGGGCAGCATAGGTCGCAAGCGTGATAATGCTCATCGAATGCCGTGAATACTAAAAGTCCGGCATAGCCTATTGCATCTGTCGGATAACGCCTTTCGGTAAAAGTGAGTGTTTCAATCGTGCCGGACGGCACGAAATTCGGATACTCTGCAAGTATATTTATCTCAAAATGAACCGGATATGAGGGTACTGACGAAACGAAGGTGGTATTTCCGCAAGATAGAGGAATTACCAAAAAAAAACAGCAGAGTAGTATCTTATGCGTATCTTTCACTTTCACTTGGTACTTGGTAACTTAGTAACTTGGTACTTGGTTTGATTTTTGACTCTTAGTTATTCACTCCGTTCAGGTGTACCTCGTAGATGAGTGTAGAGTATGGCGGAATATAACTTCCCGTGCCTTCCGTGCCGTTGCCTTCCGAACCATAGCCTAACTGCCACGGAATATATAGCATGATATCCCCATGAACATGTATCTTCTTTAGACCTTCAGCAAATCCTGCTATCACGTTGCTCATACTCAATGCGGCATCTTGAGCAGCATCTACCTGGTAGCCGTTGATAAGGCGCAAGCGATAGTCGCAATATATAGTGCTTGTGGCCTGAGGGCGCACATCGCTTTGTATCCCCGCGTAAATAATCTTGTATTGCAAACTGTCGGCTGTCATTTGTATCGTAGAATCACTTCGCAGATTATTCTCTAACCAAATCTCGTTCTGCACCTTCCAGTCCATCCAATTGTCTTCTTTGCATGAAAACAATATAAATGGCAATATCAGTATTAATAGTTTGTGTTTCATCGTCAGTTATCACTTACTTAACTTTCCCTGTTCAATTGTTTTTTGTGTTTATGGATTTATGTCAAAATTCAAAGAACATACGGGAAACTTTAATCACTTATAACTTTTTCTCATTTTATATACAAAATTACTGCTTTTATTTGACTATAACAAGTGAAATTTAAAAAAATCATTGCAATCTTTTCAAAATCTATCGTGCAAAATATTAGTGTTTGATGAAACGCTGTGCCACCAACGGAACAGCGTACTCACATGCGCTGTGTCTTCGCACATCGTACGTCGTACATCGTAGATATGTCCTTCAGACATAGTGCAAGATATAAAAGATGAGTAAAATTAGTTGATTTCGTTCGCGCACACCTCGCAAAAATCAGGAAATAACGAAATTATTTGATTTTTTACTATATTTTTCGTAATTTTGCAGGCGGAAATGATTACTATATTGAACCATAGCACAATTATATGACCCTCACCCAACAACAACGAGCCGCCCGCGACTTTGCACAACGATGGCAAGGCAAAGGCTATGAAAAAGGCGAAAGTCAGAGTTTCTGGCTCTCGCTGCTCTCCGAAGTGTTCGGCGTTGAACACCCCGACGAGTGGATCACTTTCGAAAAACAAGTCCACCTCGACCATACCTCGTTCATCGATGCCTTCATACCACGCACACATGTCATGATAGAGCAGAAGTCCATCGACAAAGACCTCGGCGCACCTATCCGACAGTCCGACGGCAGCCTGCTCAACCCCTTCCAACAAGCCAAAAGATATATAGTCGAACTCAAGCGAAGCGAACACCCGCGCTGGATTGTTACCTGCAACTTCCGAGAGTTCTGGGTCTATGACACCGAAAATCCCAACGGCGAACCGCTGAAGATTATACTCAAAAACCTCGAAAAAGAATACCACCTTCTACGATTCCTCGTGGAAGAAAAGAGCGAACAACTCCGCCGCGAGATGGAAGTGTCTGTCAAAGCAGGCGAACTGGTAGGCATCATCTACGACAAACTGCTGGAACAATATATCGACAAAGACAGCCCCGAAACACTGCGCTCACTCAATATCCTCTGCGTCCGCCTCGTCTTTTGCCTCTACGCCGAAGATGCCGGACTCTTCCCCTCACACACCGCTTTCCACGATTACCTATACAACTATAAAGCAGGTCAATTCCGTAGTGCCTTAATCCGTCTCTTCGAGGTTTTAGACACTCCGCTTGCCGACCGCGACCCCTATCTTGACGAAGACCTTGCCGCCTTCCCGTATGTGAATGGAGGTTTGTTTGGAGCGCGGTCGTCCTCGCCCGCACAATGGGACGCGGACGGCTCGTCCGCGAAAAGGGATACGAACCCGTCTGCGAAACATACCGCAGGCGAGCCGCCTGCGTCCCGGGCAATCGCACGCATTGAGCAAACCGCCCAAGCCATCCTTGATGCCCGCGCCAAGTACCCCGACAGTAGCCTTGCCGACCTCTACGACGAGAACACCATGCCTCCCGAACTGCGCCGCGCCCACCAAGACAACGACCGTGCTGTGATGGCAGCCTACGGCTTCTCCCCAAAGATGACCGAGAGCGAGTGCGTAGCAGAGTTATTCAAACTATACCAAGAACTGACGAAATAACATTATGGAAACCCAAAACATCGAATATAAGAAATTGTGGAAAGACGAATTCCTGAAAGAGATTTGCGCCTTCGCTAATGCCCAAGGCGGCACACTCTATGTAGGTATTGATGATAACGGCAAAACAGTCGGAGTGGCAGATGCCAAAAACCTGTTAGAAACCTTACCGAATAAGGTGCGCGACACAATGGGTATAGTGGTAGATGTGAAGCACCAACTAAAAGACGGAAAGAATATTATTGCCATCATCGTTGAACAAAGCAGCGTGCCAATTTCGTATAATGCGCAATACTATGTCCGCTCAGGTTCCACCAAACAGGAACTGCGAGGCACAGCCTTGCAAGAGTTCATACTCAAAAAGATGGGCAAACAATGGGATGATGTCTATCACGATACTGCAACCATCGATTGCATTGACCCCAAAGCAATTACATATTTCATCAAACGAAGCATTGCTGCCAAACGACTTACTCCCGGCTCCATAGGAGATACCCCACAAGAGGTTTTGGAAAACCTGCGACTGATATCCGATGACGGCAAACTCAAATATGCCGCCATACTGCTCTTCGCCAAAGACCCACTGCGCTATTTCACAGGCGTGCAATTCAAAATAGGACGCTTCGGAACAGACGAAGCCGACTTGCGCTCACAAAATATCGTTGAAGGCAATATCCTACAAATGGCTGGCCGAGTGATAGAACTATTGAAAGACAAATACTTACATTCGTATATCCGTTATGAGGGTATGCAACGCATTGAGGAGTTGGAGATTCCAGAAGATGCTTTCCGCGAGATTCTTTATAATGCTATAGTACACAAGCAATATACCGGTGCTCCGATACAAATGCGTATCTTTGAAGACCATATCGAATTGTGGAACGAAGGCAACCTGCCGGAAAACTACACCATCGAAACGCTCATGCACAAACACGCCTCTAAACCGCGTAACCTCAATATCGCTGACATATTCAACAAAGCAGGCTTTATTGAGGCATGGGGACGCGGCTATAAAAAAATTCAAGACGGATTCAAAGCAGCCAATCTGCCAATGCCCGTTTTCAAAACAGCCTTCGGCGGTGTCGAAGTAACCATCCCAAGACCAACGAAAGACCAAGCAAATGACCAAGTAAATGCGTTGCAACTTACAGATAATCAACAAACAATACTTGAATTTATCAAGACTTGTGACCAAGCAAATGACCAAGTAAACACACAAGTTATATCACAAAAGTTAAAGTTGTCATATTCTACAGTCAAACGTGCTATCTATGTACTTTTGAAAAATAATTATATTAAGCGTGTTGGAAGCGATAAATCCGGATATTGGGCAATTGTGAAATAACTTAGGCTGGTTTGAATGTATTCAATAGTCAGAAATAATCCAATCTGCTAATGCCCGTTTTCAAAACAGTCATCAGCGGTGTTGAAGTAACTATCCAAAGACCAAAATTCAAAGATGATGGCGGGATAAATGGCGGATTAACTAAAGAAGAATTAGCAAAAATGTTAGGAGTAGGATTGCGAACCATAGAATGTGAAATGTCCTTACTTAAAGAACTGGATTTAGTTGAACACATCGGTTCCAACAAAACAGGTTACTGGAGAGTAAAACAAGATTAATAACAACTGCGCCGCGCCCACCAAGACAACGACCGTGCTGTGATGGCGGCGTATGGTTTTTCCCCGAAGATGACCGAAAGCGAGTGCGTAGCGGAACTATTTAAACTATATCAGGAACTGACAAACGCCAAATAACAAATAAGATAACAACATGATAACCAAATCGGAAATACTATCACTACTGCAAAGCACAGAAACGTACCGCGTGGAGAAAACTATCTCCACAACAAATATGGACAAGTTTTGTGAAGCAATATGCGCATTCTCTAATGACCTGCCTGATTCCCGCAAAAAGGGCTATTTGTTTATAGGTGTAAGGGATGACGGTAAAATTTCAGGATTGAAAGTGGATGATGCTTTACTCAAAAAAATATCCGCCATACGTTCCGATGGAAATATTCTCCCCCTTCCGGTTATGTCGGTTGACCGTGTAGAGTTTCCGGATGGAGATGTTTTAGTAGCAGAAGTTTCGCCGTCATTATTACCTCCCGTGCGCTATCGCGGACGAGTGTTTGTGCGCATTGGTCCGAGGCGGGACATCGCAAGCGAAGCGGAAGAACGTATGCTTACAGAACGCAGAACGGCATATATGGCTACTTTTGATGCCACTCCTTGTCTGGGTGCTACTTTGGATGATTTGCATTTGGATTATATAACAAGCGAATACCTCCCTGCCGTTGTTGGCAAGGAAGTGTTTGAGACCGATCGGCGGGATATAAAAGAGAAATTGGCATCAGTCCGTTTGTACGACCGCACACACGATTGTCCTACCAACGCAGCAATAATTCTCTTTGGCAAGACCCCACGCTATTATATGCCGGGGGCATATATTCAGTTTGTGCATTTCGCAGGTGAAACTATTGGTGGTGAAGTACTGAACGAGAAACGCTTTACGGGACCATTGTTTCTATTGCTTCCTGCGTTGGAATCTTTTGTAAAGGATGCCCTCATTACCCAAAGACCCGTAACAGCATCGCTCTTTCGTGAGAGAATGCTTATCAACTACCCGAATAATGCTTTACGCGAATTGTTGATGAATGCTTGTATGCACCGTGATTATCAAGCAAATATGCCCATCCGACTTTACCAATTCGACGACCATATTGAGATAATGAACGCAGGAGGATTATACGGCGAGGCACGACCTGAGAATTTCCCGACAGTCAATGACTACCGAAATCCTATAGTTGCTGAAGCAATGAAAGAGATGAACTATGTCAATATGTTCAATCAAGGGATTCGCCGTGTACAAGACATGCTCACAGACAACGGGAATAAAAAAGCTGTATTTGATGTGTCCAAACTGACGGCTTTTGAAGTGAGAGTTTATTCTGCCATAGATGTCCATAAAAATGGCACTCAAGATGACACTCAAGGTGGCACTCAAGATGTTACTCAAGATGTTACTCAAGATGTTACTCAAAATAAAATAGACATAGTTATTGAGCGAGAAATAAAAAAGAATCAAAATATAACAACTGAAGATTTGGCTGCTATATGTAATGTAACCCCAATGACTATCAAACGCCATATAGCCAAACTCAAGCACATACATTATGTCGGTAGTGGCTACAGCGGACATTGGGAAATCACAACCCCAACCGACCTTTGAATACTTTATGGGCGGTACACTCGTATCCATACCGCGTAATATATCAGCAACGCAACATGGCGGGATAAATGGCGGATTAACTAAAGAAGAATTAGCAAAAATGTTAGGAGT